>JAKSKY010000030.1 GCA_024401515.1 Paludibacteraceae bacterium
GGCGGGATCGTATCCAATGGTGGAACCACTATTGTATCAGGTTCCACAACCACAGGCACAGTGTCTGGCAATATAATGGGTACCGTATCCTCCTCAATAGGCGGTATCGTATCTAGAGGCGGAACTAGTGTGTCAGGCACGATTGGCTCAACAATCATGGTATCAGGTAGGATGATAGGTACCAATTGGATAAGCGAATAAATATCTTCCTCCCGCTTCAAGGAAATCGGAACCGCCGTGCGCGCCACCTCCCATTCATCCGTCAGATAATTATAAGTACCCGCAAACTTCATCAACTTTTCACTACCGGGAGAGATAAATATCTCAGAACTATCCGTCAAAAGCGAGCCATCCGGCAATCGATACCCATAAGCAGCCGCATCGCCCACCGCATCGCCATAGAACACACAATCCAACGGAACACTCTCCTCCGTCAAATCCTCCGCCCTTCCCTCAAAGACAGCAATGCCATCCGCGGAGGGGCCGCCATTACCGACCATACCCACCCGCCATTGTTGGTTTAAACCTATACCGCCAGCACCATCCTCCTCGGTATAATTAACCGCATACCAATTACTTAAATGGATATCATCACTCTTAGGACCATTCAATTTAGGCGTAGGTCCACCCACATAAAAAGTCTGACCCGCTTCCACAACACCGCTATCCAATTGTATGGCATAGGTTAAAGTACTACCGGTCAACCAACCATGTGGCCGCAAAATGGTACCATTGTTACAAATCACCACAGTATAGGGCGTTTCGGAGAAATCGATCCGTTTCGACGTGATAAACTCCACATACTCATAGACATTGTCATAACTAGCGGGATCCGCCATCACGGAACTAACCAACACAGCGGCATGCGCATTCCACAAACAGACATATAGAAAAATTAATCCGCAAACAAAATTTCGTAATAGATTCATAAATATTTCAATTTCTATTTTAGAAGATTTAGAACAATCTCTGGAGACAATTCCATTCTTGTTAATGCACAAAGACTAGTTCCCATATCCTTGACACTTGCACCAAGCAAATAGACAACATCGTCGATAATCAGAAATCGGTCATGACTTTTATGCGGAATCTGGATAAAAGTCACAACATCATATTGTGTATTATGTTTTTCGAGATCCAATTGAAGTTGTACAGTATATCGAGAGAAGATCGTAGCCTCAACTTTACACTTCCTTTTTGTCAACAATGTAAGCACCCTATCATCCACAAAATTATCCACTAAAACTATTCTTTTATTTGCGCTGCGAACCAATTGAGAGACATAACTCCACGCATCCCACACACAACCAGTAGCAAATATCTGTTCTGGAGATATAGTAGGAGCCAATTCATCCATACGACGCAATACCATCTCCATCTTTTTATCAGTAAGAACTTGACAACTCTCTATCCTATCAATACGTTGAAATAGAAGTGCATTCGAAGACAAAAAACGACGTAATGCCACAAAAGCATCCATAATACGGATACTCACTTCTATTGCCACTTTACTTCGAAGCACCGAGCTCAACTGTGTTATACCCTGTTCCGTAAATACATAAGGCAAATATTTAGTATGCTGTCCTCTACAATTTTTAGATTCCTTGAATTGGTGGACATTGTTTAAGGTCGCAATTTGCGACCTTAAACAATCCAACTCATCTCCCGTAAGTTGAAACATAAACCTATCGGGGAAGCGTTCTCTATTCCTTTTCACCGCCTCATTCAGCCGCTTGGTCTCAACACCATATAGTTGAGCCAAATCACCATCCAGCATTACCTGAACTCCCCTAATAGTATATATATGAGATTGCAAATTGTCTTCTCCAATCGGACGAATGTCAATAGGCTCCTTTTCAGGGTCTGAAATCATAGAATCCATTAAATCAATGTCATTCTTATTCGGCATAAATTTCACATATGATTGATTACAAATCAAAACAAGGGAATTTCCAAACAAAAAAGCATGATTCTCCATGTATAGAACTCCCGCAAACGACGCGAAGATAACAATTAAATGTAATATTTACACATATAAAACATACATTTTACAACAAATAGATCTTATTTCGCCAAAACAGAACAAAAAAAGAGGGTGCGAAACCACACCCTCTTAGATGATACTCAACCTTTTAGAATTACTTTAAAACCGGACGGACAGGGAATCCTGTAAAACGGAATGATCTTCCATTTGGATCAAGCGCATAGCTTGATGTCATATAGAAAGAGATACCACTGTCATCATACTCAGACAAGTTTGCGGTCCAATAGTGGATATCCTTGCCCTTTTTAGCATTCGTTGAGCCCTCATAGTAGCCAGCGCAAGGAATGAAGATGATATTACCATTCTTATCGGATTCTCCGACAACGCCCGCCACACCGGTTCCGTCAAAATCACTTTCTAAATGCCAGGTACAGTTGCGGATCAACTCGCGCCACTCGGTATTGGTTGGCATACGCCATGCTTTACCCCAATTAGCGGATGCTGCGTCATCTTCACTCTCCAAAATATTTTTGGAATCTTTAGCATAATACTTCTTAATACCACTTTGGAATCCATTGCACAAAGAATAGTTTTCCCAAGAGAAAGTTGTCTTCGCGTCAGTTTCGCCCCATGCGAAATAGTCACCAAACTCAAAAGGCAAGGTCGAACCCACATTGTAAGTAGCCCACTTCACAGACAAACCTAGGTCCACATAGGTATAACCAGCCACATTTCCGGAAACATCGACGCTTTGTCTAGCGGCCTCACGCTCCAAATCCATCTCCCATACCTTGAAATCGTCGTCATCATTGTCTCCTTCAATGGAACATGATGACATCACACACATAACCGATGACGCCAAAATAGCGAAACCAGCCCACACTGAATTAAAAT
Organism: Paludibacteraceae bacterium; assembly: GCA_024401515.1. GTDB lineage: Bacteria > Bacteroidota > Bacteroidia > Bacteroidales > Paludibacteraceae > UBA1181. The sequence continues at coordinate 2,879 of JAKSKY010000030.1, forward strand.
ACTTTTTCATTTTACTATTGAAAAAAAATTAAACTGAAACAAATCCATCACCCTATCGATGAATTCGCCGACAAAGTTAGAAATAATATTTCAGTCACTAAATAAAAAACTGCTCTTTCCAGCAAACCACATGATGGATGAATGGAAAATAAAAATTCGTAATTTTGCGGAAACTATAAGAGAACACTCATGATCAGCTACAATTTTGACGAACCTACGGAAATCGGTCCCTACATCGTACACAACGTCTCACCCGTCAGAGGAGGAGACGCCTATCTTTTCACATCAAAGGAGGTCACCTTTCTCTTTGAGTCAGGATTCGGATTCTCCAGCGGATTGCTTCACGAAAACATCGTCAAGGTTCTAGGAGATCGTCCATTAGACTATGTCCTACTCTCCCACTCCCACTACGACCACGCATTGGGTAGCGCCCATCTCCGCAAAGTCTACCCCAACATAAAAGTGGTGGCCTTCTCCCACGCCGCTAAGGTAATGGAGAAAGAGGGGGCTAGATCCACCATGCTCCGTTTGGACAAGGCGGCCGCCGAAAAATACGGTTACAACCTAACATTCAACGACATAGAATATCTGCACACCGATTTAATCGTTGAGGACGGTGATAGGATTCAAATTGGGGAACAAACAGTGGAGGTAGTATCCCTTCCCGGCCATACCAAGGACTCTGTCGCCTACTATTTCGCCGATATCAAATTGATGCTCGGCAACGAAACCATCGGCATGTACGCCAAAGACGGACTGGTAATCCCTTCATTTTTAGTCGGATATCAAATGACTTTGGACGCTATCAAAAGAGCGGAGACCTACGACATCCAATACTACGTGATTCCTCACTGGGGACTGCTCCAAGGTGCGCAAGTAACTAAATTCTTTGAAGATTCCTACCAAAGCCATATCATCGGAAGGGACCTCATCGCCCATGCCTATGAGGAGGGGAAAAGCCATCAAGAGATCATCGATCTCTTCGAAGAGAAATATTTCGATGATGAGATGAGGGAGGTCTACCCGCCAGCCGCTTTCGTGGAGAACATTAACATTCAGATTCCATTGATTCTGCGAGAGTCAGGATTTACTCAATAAAACAAATAATCCCATGAGATATCCATATCTATTGATTGCATTTCTATTCTCGCTTTGTGCGCAAGCTAAACAGAACCGTTTCTCATTCGAGGAGAAATCCGGGTTGTTAGATGAATTTTTCAAGGCACCTATCGAATCACTCTTTATGGGCAACATGTACATCAGTTGCCTAGGAAGTGCCCAATTCGACTTTGTGGAATACAAAACGAAAGGCGACTCATTAGTTCCCCATCATAGAAAAACATACAAAAACCTGAAGAAGAAGGATCTTGACCTATCATCCATCCGATCCATCGATATCGCGGAACTAGATAGTATATTGCGTGCCATCAATCTCCATCCATTCGCTTTACCATCCAAAAAGGAGTTCCCTCTTGACGAGGAACGAATTACCGAAATGGAGAAAAAAGGACACCCCATCATCAACATGCAGGAGATTAGGAAGAACTTCTATTCTTGTACCGATTCCATATTCAATGCAGCGCTCCATGAACAAGGGTGCTCGACTATCGATTATAGTTTTTTCCTTCAAATCACCAATTCATCGGGAGATACCATCCATGCGATAGCCGCAATTGACGAACCCATGGACTTGGGATACATCGGGCCTTGGAAGATTATTTACAACGGGACACTCATAAAATCCGTCCATCACAAATTGTCCAAATTCATCGAAGCCAATCTCCCGGATGACTTTACCGGGAAAGAGATATTCCAAAATGAACGTCTGGCTATAAGATGCAATCCTGAAATTCACAAAGAAGAAGAGAGAAGTTTATGGGGATTTGTCCCAAAATCATTCATCGTCAAGACAAAGGAAATCAAGAAAAGACTGAGGTGGACTCACGGTGTAGATGTAGAAAAGGAAGAAATATTAACCTTAAGAAGATTGAGACATCTAAAAATTCTAAAACAGGAATATTACATTGATCCTCTCCCATAGATTACAGGCGGTCCTCTCTCTGACAAACAGTAATCTACATAGGTATAACCATGGAGACATCCCCAGCACAGTAATCAATCAACCGTTCATAGACCGACGATTGGCGAAGCAACTCCTCATCACCCACCACGAACAACTGTTTGCGCGCGCGCGTAAGGGCAACGTTTAGTTTGCGGTCCACCCATTGATTTTCAATCTCCACAGGCTCACTGAGGACGCTCAGCTGGTAATATTGACTAACCGTCGTGGAGAAGATGATATAATCCTTTTGGCCACCCTGTAGACGCTCCACCGTATCGATGACGATCTCCTCCGCATGTTCCACGCCCAATTCCCGCAAGCGTTTCAGAACAATGGCGATCTGATTTCGGAATGGAACGATGATACCGACATGAGCAGATAAAGAGAAGTCCGGATTCTCCGCATTGAGTTCGATGATGGAACGGACAATTTCCGCCACCACATTCGCCTCCTCCGCATTGATTTTATTATTATCCGAACGTGAAGTCTTCTTCGTATGGAGGAAACCCATTCGAACAGTCCGCACAAATTCTCTAATATTTTCAGAAGTATATTCCATATTCAACGGGAAGGAAGCCACTTGACGTGTCTCCGACTCAGCCGCATAAGGCAAAAGATCGGAGGTCTGATGATCGCTTCTACCCACCTTCAAGGCATTATTGTAAAACTCCCGGCTTACAAAGGAACTGATCGTCGGATGCATGCGCCACTGCGTATCCAACAAGCCAGGTTTCACCTCGCCATGGGTAGCCATGTAACGATGCAAACGTTCGAACAAGGAGTCGGCACAGTTCTCCAAAGAGAAGGCTCGCAATGCAGGATCCTCCACCTCAGCCTCTTCCCTCGGCTGCTGCACCACGGCAGGCAATTGTTTGTGGTCGCCGATCATCACGAACTTACGGATGGCGGATGCACCTGTAGTCGTTTTAGCGCTTAACAGGCCTAGAATTTGTGGTTCCAATATTTGAGAAGCCTCATCCACAATGGCCACATCGAAATGGAACAGATCGAACAAGGCGCTCTTTCCATCCATGGAGGCGACGGTCGCCACATACACACGGCAACCGAACAACCTGTTTTTCACCAAATTACGATTCTTACATTCCGCCATTTGATATTTCATCAGATGAGGACGGAAGGCTGGTTCGCAGTTCAGCTCATTGCCAATACGGATATAATCCAAATCAGGGTCATACTCCTGTAACATACGACAAATCTCATCCACCGCACGGTTGGTATAGGCCATCAAGAGAATTCGGGAAGCTGGCTCCGCCAAGAAATTATCCACCATAGTTCGCATCGCCAAATTGGTCTTACCCGTTCCCGGAGGCCCTACCAAAAGGTAAAAATCCTCCGCACGCATCGCATCCGTCACCACTTGATTCACCCGTTCGCTCTTCTCCGTCGGACGAGGAAGTGGCGCAGGCGCGGCAAAGCGAAGTTCCCTTCTTCCCAACAACAAATCACGACGATCCTGCGGAGCGGTCAAAAAAGCTCGAAGCGCACGGGACATCGAGTTATAGGTGGAGGTCATCGTATCATGTTCCATCGCATAACGGCTATTAAGCGGGAAGACGGACCGGTTACGTTGTTTATAGGCCAAACGCAAAACCACCTCATCACTCAATAGCGACTCGATGGTGCATCGGAAGAGTTGCTTATTGGTCACACTATCCCCTTCCTGATTTCTTTCGTAAAGCATCACCAAATCACCCACCCTGAAATTAGGCAAGTTCTCCTCATCCGCTTGCCACTTCAGGCGAACGTTTCTTATCGATTCACCATTGTCTTGAACGTCCAAGCCATCCGTGACATTAAAACAATCGATGGTCAGATCAACAATCATATTACCGCCACGCACCTTCTCCTCCACAGATAAATTCCATGCGTCGGAGAAACCACTGCTACGGTCGGTGGAGACACAACCCACCTTGGTCAGGAAGAGTTCACGTTCCACAAAGGAGAGGAAGGTATGGAAATAGGACAACTCCACAGCATCCGCCGTCCACAACGGGTTCAACGTCTCGGACAACGCGGGGAAGATAAAGCCATCCCACAACTTACCAGAGATGCCCCTCGTATTTAACCGCTCAGGGGTTAAGGCCATAGCCAAATTCCTGGACTCTCCCTTCATCAAGCGCCACTCGTTGCCAACAATATCGTTACGTAATTGCAAAGCCTTGCGGACCTTATCGCGCGAAGCCATGCAGTTCATCATTTGCGGATAGCGTGAATAGAAGAGGAAACACTTCACATCCGAATAGTTCAAGCCCAGATTATAGTGCAGAAACTCATAATAGAGCGTCACCTGCAACAGGTGCTCCTCTTTCGCCTCGGGGCGGACACGGTTCCAATCCTCCGCCTTGCCCGATTTTAGTTCGACAATCTTACCATGGTCCAGGGACAAAAGGTCCATACGTCCCTGCATACCCATCGCCTCACAGATGAACGAAGGCTCCAATACCACACCGCTACCCGGTTGGATATCCACCTCTTCAAAACTATTGGTGACGGTACGGTTGATGTTATCGAACTGCTCTTTCGTCTTGGCGAAAAACTCCGCATTGATGTCTTCCAACGCACAGAAGGTAATTGGGTCCGAAACGAAAGCCTTGGAGATGGAGGCCTCATAGGTGATCGGATGATCATCGGTTTGATTCACACAATCATCCAAGAATTGGTTGGCCACGTTACCCAGCATGATGGCGCTGGATTGCGGAGCAGATTGTATTTTATGGAGAATATGGTTCAAAGGAGAGTTGCCGTATGGTTGGATGCAACCCGTTATGGCGGTGATGTCCACCAAGAAATCAGGCTCAAACACGACCAATTCAGGGACAATCAAGGAGCTATCCTCCTTCCACGGTTCCAAAGAGACATCCAACAGATTCACCTGCGCACCGACAAACAACAAATCACGCAAACCAGCAAAAGTCTCCGCCAAGTGACGGGTGGCGGTCATCAGGGAGGCGTTATCGAAGAGATGGGTATAGGCCGCCACGCACTCGCCACCTTCCCAATTCTCCACCTCGCCATATATCAAGCAATCGCTCCACTGCGTCACCGTCATCCTCAAACGAGGGAATCGCACGTTGCGGTGCGGATCAGGTTGGAAGTCGAGCTTACGCCAAGTATCCGGCAATAGACTCAACAAACGGGTAGGAATCGTCACCCGGAAGAAAAAGGAGATCGCCTCCGCCATCGCCTTGACATCATACAAGTAATCCTCTTCCGTCGGGGAGAATGTCTCCTTCATGAAAGCGGCGACATGGCGCCTCAACACTTGCAACGACGCGCGTTGCGGATAACTTCGCTCCTTGCAGATCACATCGATATAGGATGCTTGACTGGAGTATAACACATGCAAACGCTTCGCTAATTCCGACACAGTTCGGTGGAGCATTCTGCCCAGACGCAGATAGCGAACCCTCATCGGATCACGGTTTTCCACGTCGCGAGCCAATGATTCCAAATCTAAAATCGCCTGATTTTGCTGTAAAGACAAGTTTAATTTTTCCATACCGCAAAATTGCAGAAAAAAATTAACACTTTATCGCAATTTACCCGCTTAATTTTTCTCCACATAGCACATCCGACAGATTTTTAATCCTTACACATTTTTCTCCGCAAAATCCACAACACCTCTCTATTTCACACATCCAACCATGAAATTATCCACAAGGAAACATCTTTTTCTCCATTGGGATCCCATTCGCACATTTTGTTTTGTCCACATCACCCAAATGGCTACTTGACTTTGTCCACAATATTTTTAAAAAATTTAACATAAGCAAACAACCCGCCCCATAATTTTGCGATTGATGTTTAACACACAAAAATTACATATTATGAGAAAAACAATGTTATCGATCGCTCTATTTGTATCAGCGATCAGTGCGAACACTTACGCACAAGAGGCGAAAGCCGGAGATTTTAACGTAGGTATCACAGCAGGTGGAGGAGCTGCCTTCGAGTGGGGATCAAAGTTTTCGGGCTATGATCACAAACCAATCGCCAACATGCAAGCTGGCGTCACATTCGACTATTGCTTCAAGGATAATATATTCATGGAAACAGGACTATTGTTAGAAAGGAAAGGAGGTAAAAGTATAATTGAAAATGACGTATTAGATTTTGTAAAAACTACCATAAAAACAAAATCCAATCTCCTCTATCTAGAGATGCCCGTCACATTCAACTATCGGATTAACGCAGGTAAAATTGGCATCATTCCTCAAATCGGACTTTATGCGGCCGTAGGCATCGCAGGTAATTACACGGATGAAATCCACCAAGAGGTAAACAACCAAGAATTCTTTAATAACAACATACCTGAACCAGAGGACCAGGATATTGAATTTGACCGACCTATGAAGTCTCCCGCTTTTAGTGAGGGAAGAAGAAATAGGTTCGATGGAGGCGCGCGTATCGGTTTAGGATTCGCCGTTTCTCCTAAAATCAAACTCTCATTAGGGTATGACATGGGTATATTCAACACCCTATACACTCGCCACGTCAGAGTGGGATACCGCAGAAACCAAACGGCTTTCGGAACAATCACATTTTATGTGAAATAAAAGAATCCCAATTGAGTGGAAATCTTTTGACACAAGAACACATATTACAAACAATCGTATCACTAATCGCACATACTGAGTGATAATTTGCCCAAATGACGCTCATTGGGAGAAACGGAATCACTAATTCCGTAAGTGGAGGCTCACCTAAACCGTGTAGCCTCCACTATTTTTTCAAGATCCACCAACTATCGGCACAAACGCATCGCATTGTACTATTTTCAAAATCCGTTCTTTAAATTCAACATCTTCTCACTATATTTGTGGGAAACGTATTTAGAATCGGCACAAGCGGCAACTTGATTTCCTCGAAGCAGGGACATCTAGTTAATAAATTTAAATTTTTTGATATATTATTTAAAACGTACATCATTTAACGGAAAAGAGAACAATCGGATCGCATCGCCCCACTACATTTGCATCCGAAAGTACAAACAAATAAAAACTCATCATGAAAAAAACATTTTTATTAATCGCTAGTCTATGCACATTGTTCTTCAGCGCCAATGCGCAAGAGAAGGACACAGTTAGAGAAGAGGAAATTTCAGACAAAGGCAGATGGCGCTTTGGTATCACGACAGGCGTGGGAACCTCCAATATCAACAAAGCCGACGTTCGACAAAATGTGGAATCCAACGTCAGCGTCCAATTAGGAGCCACCGTCGATTTCTTCCTGACCAACAACGCCTATTTGGAATCAGGCATATTATTGCAAAACAAAAAGGTGGCATATAAGATATACGGCACACCTCAAACTACAATAACAGGAAATATCGACCGCCTTGACTTAGAACTACCACTCACATTCAACTACAAAGCCAGATTAGGAAAGATCAGCCTCGACCCTCAGGTCGGCGGATATTTCTCTTTCGCTCCGAAAGGATCCTCCAATAAAATCATCACCGACGCCAATTCGTCAAGGAGCACTTCCCAAGACGAAAAGACCGATTTCGGATTGCGCTTCGGGTTGGGCATCCAACTTTGTCCGCTCATCAGACTTTCCGCGGCGTATGACCATGGTATTCTCGACAACGGATGGGGCAAATCCCAAAATGTAACAGGAGGCGTCACATTTTTCTTTAAATAGAAGGGCGTCATGAAGAGAATCGGATTAGCCATGCTGGATGGAGAGGAGGATTTAATCTCAAAAAGAATTGAGTGATCTAACCATTCGACCATTTATTTTTTCATTCTTTTTATCACTGAAAGATGGGCCATCCTTGGATAGTCCATCTTTTCTTTTTCAATATTTTGAAACTTAACGGGTCATATCAATTACAATTTGCAAACAAATCCATAGATTTTAAGATAAAAAAGAAAGTAATTATGTCTATAAAGATATTTTTTCTATCTTTGCAGAAATTTTGTAATGTGTTGAAAAACATAATTTTTCTAATATATGAGTGACGAGAAAAAACAATCAGACGCGTTGAAGTATCACGCAGAGGGAAGACCAGGTAAGATCCAGGTTATCCCAACCAAGCCAACCGCTACACAAAGAGACTTGTCTTTGGCTTATTCACCAGGTGTCGCAGAACCATGTTTGGAGATCCAAAAGGATCCTCAAGCAGCATACAAGTATACCGCAAAGGGTAACTTGGTTGCCGTAATCTCTAACGGTACAGCCGTTTTGGGTCTTGGCGATATAGGTGCTGAGGCTGGTAAGCCAGTTATGGAAGGTAAGGGACTTTTGTTCAAGATCTTCGCTGATATCGACGTATTCGATATCGAGGTGAACGAGAAGAACATCGACAAGTTCTGCGAGACCGTTAAGGCTATCGCTCCTACTTTCGGTGGTATCAACTTGGAGGATATCAAGGCTCCTGAGTGTTTTGAGATCGAGGATCGTTTGAAGGAAGAATTGGATATTCCTTTGATGCACGATGACCAACACGGTACTGCCATCATCTCTTCCGCAGCGTTGATCAACGCTTTGGATTTGGTTGGCAAGAAGATCGAGGATGTGAAGATCGTTGTTAACGGTGCCGGTGCCGCCGCTAACTCTTGTACTAAATTATACATGGCACTCGGTGCTCGTTTGGAGAACATCGTAATGTGCGACTCTAAGGGTGTTATCAACACCAAAAGAACTGACTTGAACGACCGCAAGAAGCCTTTCGCCACTTCTCGCGACATCACTACTTTGGAAGAGGCTGTTAAGGGATCTGATGTATTCTTGGGTCTTTCTAAGGGTAATGTGTTGAGCCAAGACATGGTTCGTTCAATGGCTAAGGATCCAATCGTATTCGCATTGGCTAACCCTGTTCCAGAGATCTCTTACGACGACGCTATGGCATCTCGTCCAGACATCATCTGCGGTACAGGACGTTCAGACTATCCGAACCAAATCAACAACGTGCTTGGATTCCCTTACATCTTCCGTGGTGCTTTGGATACTCACGCAAAGGCTATCAACGAGGAGATGAAGTTGGCTGCCGTCCGCGCATTGGCTGACTTGGCTAAGTTGCCAGTTCCTGAGGCTGTAGCAATCGCTTACAACAAGAAGAACTTGAAGTTCGGTAAAGATTATATCATCCCTGCAGCTTTCGATCCACGTTTGTTGGAGACAGTTGCTCCTGCAGTCGCTAAGGCAGCTATGGAGTCTGGTGTAGCTCGCAAGAACATCGAGAACTGGGATGAGTACAAGGCAGAGCTTCGCGCTCGCATGGGCTTGGACAACACCTTGATCGGTAACATGACCGAGGCTGCTAAGAAGAACCCTAAGAAGGTGGTTTACACCGAGGCTAACAACGCCAACACCTTGCAAGCCGCTTCTACCGCTAAGAAAGAGGGAATCTGTATCCCTGTTCTTTTGGGTAACGAGGAGCGTATCGCTAAGATCGCTAACGAGAACGGTATCGACATCGAGGGTATCGAGATCATCAACCTTCGCCACGACCGTGAGGAGGCTCGTCGTAACAAGTACGCTAAATACATCTCTGAGAAGTTGGCTCGTAAGGGTTACACCTACGCTGAGGCTAACGAGAAGATGTACGACCGCAACTACTTCGGTGCGATGATGGTTGAGATGGGTGACGCTGACGCTATGATCACTGGTTCTTACACCAAGTACATGGAGGCTATCAAGCCAGCAATCGATATCATCGGTTTGCGTGAGGGCGTTAAGAACATCGCCGCTTTGAACATCTTGAACACTCCTAAGGGCGCATTCTTCATGGCTGACACTTTGATGAACGATTCACCAAGCGCAGCTGATTTGGCTGAGATCGCGGCATTGACCAACCAATCCGTGAAGTTGTTCAACGAGCACCCAGTAATGGCTATGTTGTCATACTCTAACTTTGGCGCTGACACTACTGGTAACCCATGCATCGTTCACGAGGCAGTTGAGTTGTTGCACAAAAACCACCCAGAAATGGATGTGGATGGCGAGATGCAAGTTAACTTCGCATTGGACAAGAAGCTTCGTCACGAGAAGTTCCCATTCAGCAAGATCGACGGTAAGGATGTAAATACTTTGGTATTCCCTTGCTTGAACTCCGCAAACATCGCATACCGTATGTTGATGAACATGGGTATCGCTGAGAGCGTAGGTCCAGTTCAAATGGGTCTTAACAAGCCAGTTCACGTTCTAGACGTTGAGGCTTCTGTTCGCGACATCATTAACATGACTACCATCGCTGTTATCGACGCGCAAATCTATTCTAAGTAATTACTAGAATACTTGATACGAGGAAGGATGTTCAGAGATGGACATCCTTCTTTTTTTCATATCTTATTTATTCCATTCTTGCATCTGTCTCAGTAAGAAATCCTCAAGCATTCTTTTGTTGGGGATCTGAAGTAGATACGTTGAAACAAAGAGTTGATTATCCATACCTGCCAAAGCATATTCTACCATCTTCTTCCCTTTTTTTGTACATAAAAGAATGCCAACAGGCGGATTATCCCCAAAACTCATCTCATTCTCCTTATAGTGGGAAACATACGCATTGAGTTGTCCAAGATTCTCGTAAGAAAACTCTTCATCCTTCAATTCAATGATAACGCCACAATGCAAAATACGATTATAAAAAACAAGATCAGGATAGTAATATTCATCGTCAATAATAATCCGTTTTTGACGAGACTCAAAACAAAAGCCCTTGCCAAGTTCCAATATGAATTCTTGCAGATGACCAATTAGAGCCTCCTCAAGGTCATGTTCATCCATCAAATCTTGAGACTTTAGCCCAAGAAACTCAAATGTAAATGGCTGACGAATTTGCAACTCTGCGGAATCATGTCCTTGTAGGGATGGGGAAGAGATCATTTTCTCTGGATTTGCACTAAGTCCTACTCGCACATATAAGTTTGTACTTATCTGTCGCCGAAGCTCTCTAACAGACCAAGTACACTTAATGCACTCTTGCTCATAAAAATAACGAGCCAAAGGATCATCAATCGTCAATATCTCCCTTATATGAGAAAAGGAGAGATGAGATAATATTTTTTCCCCTGATGTCACAAAAAGGTGCGACAGTGTCGCACTATTTGAAGGAGAGACAAGATCATCCTTGAAATTCATCATTAGAAGATTATCCGACATTTGAGGATAAAGTACATAAAACTTTCTTGCCCACTTAAAAGATGTTTCTGTCAATCCCCTTCTATTCACCTTTTTCTCCAAACGCTTCAACAAATGCGAACCATACGCAGCTCTATCCTTCCCTCGTTGTTCAAACTCCACAATGTAATAACCAATCAGCCAATTTCGCATAGTCTGCATACGATTGATTGCCTTAACGGCTGACGATTGAGATAAATCATGGGTGTTTTGGATTATAATAGTCAAATCATTGAACGAATGAACTGTTTTACTCCAATCTTCGACAGGAAGTTCCCATCCTTCATAGATATAAGAAGACAAATTATGTGTCATAGAATTATTACAAAACAGATTAAAAATTTTCCGCGAAGATACACATAATGTATTTATTACACAAATATACAAAACAATAATTTCACATCAACTTAAATATAGTTTTCCCACAGGGTAATCACATTCAATTTCGAGGTACAATATCACATTTTTCGTATCTTCGCACCACCAAAAATTAAACTTATGCAATACCACTTCGCACCTCTACAAGGTTACACCGATGCGGTCTTCCGCGAGACACACGCCAAACATTTCAAAGGAATTGACGCCTACTACACCCCATTCTGCCGTGTGGAGAAAGGAGAGATGCGATGGCATGACCAAAAGGATATCAACCCAGAACGCAACCCCACCCTTTTCAAGGAGGGAAGATTGGTGCCTCAAATCATCGGCAACAGTGCGGAGGAGGTCACCCTGTTGATTCAAAAAATCCAGGAGTTCGGCTACAAGAAAGTGGATGTGAATTTCGGATGTCCCTTCCCGATGATCGCCAAGAAGCAGAAGGGTGCGGGTATTCTAACGTGTCCGGAGAAGGTAGAGGAGGTGCTTGCGGCGCTAAGTCAGTTTTCTGGCATGGAATTCTCCCTCAAAATGCGCCTAGGCATGGTGGCGCCCGACGAGGCCTTGCAACTGCTTCCGCTCATCAACCAAACCAAACTTTCCCACCTCACCATGCACGCACGTCTGGGCAAAGACCAATACAAGGGAGAGATGGATTTGGAGAGCTACGAAACATTTGCCAAGGCATGTAAGATACCATTGGTTTTCAACGGAGACATCACTACCTTGGAAGGCATGCAAAACATAGAGGAGCAATACCCCAACCTATCCGCTATGATGATAGGTCGAGGATTATTGCAGAATCCCCTATTGGTGGAGGAACGGATCAACAATGCGCCATACCCCGCGGCGAAAAGAAACGCATTACTCAAATCCTTCTTGGAGGAGTTGGAGGCTGGCTATGCGGAGCAGATGAACGGAGGAGAAGGTCAGGTGGTGCAAAAGCTCACCTCCTACTGGGAATATCTCTTGCCGGAACTGGACCACAAAAGCAGAAAAAAGATCCTAAAGAGCAAGAAAATGACCGATTACAAAAGCGGTGTTACGGAAGCATTGAGAGCCACATCGAAATAACATAGACTAATTATTGACAAAAACATTTGCTTTTCATCATTCGGTTTTATAATTTTGGATAAAGCATACGGAGTTGATTTATTATTAAGCGAATATTTTAAAACAGCTCTCCGTGCGACAGTCAAAGAAATTTAGAGTGTTATAACAAGAGACATAAGGCATCCGCATAGGAACAAAAACTACAAATATGGTGAAAACCATAGGTTAAACATTCATTAATCACAGAATGGGAGGATACACTAGCAGGTATCCTCCTTTTTTATGCAAAATATCGATGAGCCCTTTTGCATCTAAAAAGAAGAGACTGTTTTTAGAGCAGATAAAATGTGTTATCTTCGCATATATTAAATATTTCATAGAATAGGAATGTCACAAAAGCACTATACAGGCTTGACGGATGCGCAAGTTCTAGAGAGCCGTCAGAAACACGGAGCCAATATACTGACACCACCACAAAAGGAGACCATTTGGGATAAAATCAAGGAGAGCTGTTGCCATTGGATCGCCCTTTCCATGTTCGGTGTCGTGTTGATCTCCCTAATCGCCTCATTTTTCCTTTCCGGGAACATGGGTGACCACATCTTCTCGCTCCCTGCCATCTGGTTGGGCGCCACCCTTTTAATCCTTACCGTTGGTTTCTTCGGCGGTTTTTCAGATCCGCTCTTTAAGATATTGATTACCGCCTTCGTCCTCTCCATGGGCATCTCATCCTATGAGTTCTTTTGGAACGGAGCGGAACCCTCTATATTTCTGGAACCAGTAGGCATCATTGTGGCGCTACTGCTTGCCACAGGCGTCGCCTTTTGGCTGGAACGCAGCAACGAGAAGACCTTCCAAAGCCTCAACCAAGTGAATGACGACACATTGGTCCGCGTAATCCGCAACAACAATGTTTGTCAAGTGGCTAGGAAGGAGATTGTCGTGGAGGACATTGTCATCCTAGGTGCGGGAGAAGAGATTCCCGCCGACTGCGAACTGTTGGAATCCACCAACCTCATCGTCAACGAATCCTCCCTGACAGGAGAACCTCAAGCATTCAAATCGACCAACCCTGAACAATTCGGAGGCGAAACCACCTATGCGGCCAACCAGATCATGAAGGGAACCATCATCCTGGAGGGTAACTGCACCGCCATCGTCCAGGCAGTCGGTGACACCACGGATTGTGGAAAGGTTTTCGAAGCGGCGCAAGTCGACGAAGGAGAGGCCACACCGCTTAGCGAAAAATTGGATGAATTGGCCGATTGGATCACCAAGGCCAGCTACATCTTCGCCGGTCTGATTATCGTCGGACGCCTCATCGTCTACTTCGTGATGAATAGCGTGGATTTCTCAGGCACGGAACGCTGGTTGGACTTTGTCGGCTACCTACTCAATACCATCATGATCGCCGTCACACTGATCGTCGTGGCAGTACCAGAGGGTTTACCGATGAGCGTCACCCTAAGCCTCGCCTTCAGCATGAAGAAACTGATGGATGAGAAGACGCTTCCCCGCACCATGCACGCCTGCGAAACCATGGGAGCGACCTCCGTCATCTGCACGGATAAGACGGGTACCCTTACCCAAAACCAAATGAGGGTCGACCACGCCGAGTTCCTCGAAAAACGCATGGAACTCATCTACGAAATGGTGGCCACCAACACAACCGCCGACCTAGACTACAGCGATGCGCAAAAAATAAAACCGATAGGCAATCCAACAGAGGGAGCCTTACTTCTATGGCTCAACGAGCAAGGAATCTCCTACAAGGATATCCGCGAAGAGGTGGAGAAACTCAGTTGCCTTCCCTTCTCCACGGAGAACAAATACATGGCGACCAAAGTCTCCTCCAACGTATTGGGGAAGAAAGCGTTATTCGTGAAGGGCGCCCCCGAAACCATCATGGCCCTTTCCGACCTTTCGGAAGAGGAGAAGCGCCAAGTCACCGAACAACTGCTCGTCTGCCAAAACCAAGCGATGCGAACATTAGCCATGGCCTATAGGGAGGTGAGAGACGAAGAGGAGGTATTCTTCGAAGGCAAACTCAGGAGCTATGACGAGCTCCACTTCATCGGATTCTTCGCCATAACGGACCCAGTCCGGGAAGAGGTGCCTGACGCTATCCAAGAGTGCGTCAAAGCGGGCATTCAGGTAAAGATCGTCACGGGTGACACCGCTGCCACCGCCCAAGAGATCGGCAAGAAAATAGGGCTTTGGGAAGAGGACGACACGGAGCGCAACATCATAACAGGCAACGAATTCGCATCGCTATCGGACGAGGAGATCGTCGAGCGGATCCAAGACATCAAAATACTCTCCCGCGCCAGACCGAACGACAAGGAGAGATTGGTGCGTCTCTTAAAGGGGCAAAACCATGTGGTAGCGGTGACTGGAGACGGAACCAACGACGCGCCCGCCCTCAACGCCGCCAATGTGGGACTTTCCATGGGCGACGGAACCGCCGTGGCCAAGGAGGCCTCAGACATGACGATCCAGGACAACTCCTTCAGCACCATCACCAACGCCGTGATGTGGGGCCGTTCCCTCTACAAGAACATCCAACGCTTCATTCTCTTCCAAATGACCATCAACGTGGCGGCTTGTCTAATCGTACTGATTGGCGCCTTCATCGGCACGGAGTCTCCATTAACCGTCACCCAAATGCTTTGGGTCAACCTGATCATGGACACCTTCGCAGCCATCGCGTTGGCCTCCCTGCCACCCGCACAGAGTGTGATGCAGGAGAAACCAAGGAATGTTTCGGACTATATCATCAGCAATGAGATGAGGGAAAGGATTTTAGGCGTCGGAGGACTCTTCACGCTCCTACTTTTGGTCATCGTAGTCATTATGCAACATAATGAAATCACCTCCATGGCAGATTTCCTTCAGCTACAATGGGGGGGCTACAATGGATTAAGCGACTACGAACTTAGCCTCTTCTTTACTCTCTTCGTCTTTTTGCAATTTTGGAACATGTTTAACGCCAAAGCATTCATGACAGGAGAGTCGGCCTTCGCTCATCTCTCCCGATGCAAAGGCTTCATAGCAATAGCGGCCGTCATATTTATCGGTCAAATCATCATTGTCACCATCGGCGGAAAGATGTTCAACGTCACACCACTAGCATTAACTGACTGGATCATCATCACACTTTCAACCTCTTTGGTGATGATCATCGGAGAAGTTTCTCGAATGATGAAAAAGGGGGCTACTTCCAATACTCGAACTCACAAATAGTTCCATAAAGCAAGTTTTTGCCATCCTTGTTGGAGTGCATCCACCGCACCCGGTTGCCGTGGTCGTCGTATTTCCACTCAGACTTCTCAAATCCACTTCCGTAAAAGGATAAAGATTGGACAGGCTTATCTTTCCCCTTATATTTTGTTTGTACATATTTCCGACTATCAAGAGGTCCATGGTCCACCGTCTCCACACGTGTACAATTACCATGACGATCATAACGATAAAAGGTATAATCCATCGGCAAGGCCACATCCGTATAGAACAATTGTCGACGGGTAATCGCCGGACACATGGAGACATTATGATACTCGATGTATTCAAAGTACTCATCCGTATTCACGGCCAAAAGGGTCTGGTCCGGAAGGACCATATAGGTCATATCATCATAGTAACCGTACCAATCGCCACGTCCCACATAGTGGAAACTCTCCTTCAATGTACCACCCTTCTTGTTATAAGTCATGACCTTCAAGTCCCACTCATTCACCATGGTGGTATCGTCATAAGGGGCTAGTTTCATATTCAGCACCTCCTCCCTGCGAAGATTTCCCTTGGAATAATACCAATATTTACGATCGCCCAACCATACGCTATCCACATCATACAAACGCTCCCTGCGCAATTGGTCTTCCGAATCATATAGATATTCGACCCGCGCAATTCTGCCACCAATTTTAGACTCATCCAACTTCTTGGTCATATGTCCCAACGAATCATACGAATAGAAATAACTGTGTAGGCATACACCATTCGACTCCTCCCTTTTTCGTTCCAACAATCCTGACTTAGCGTTGTACTTGAGGATCTCCTTGCTAAGTATTTTTCGATACTGGTCCCGGACCTCATGAGTGGACAAACGGCCTAACTTATCATATCTGTACTTCTCCTCCATTTTTAGGGTTCTTTCGTCCGACTCGGAAAAGAGTTTTCTTACTGTCAACTTCCCTGTTGAATCATATTCATAGCTCTCTGTCTCAATCAATTCACCCCAAGAAGAAATTCTTTTCTCCTGCAATTTTCCTTCACGGCTATAAACAAACAAAGTGTCCCGCATACGCTCTTTCAAAGAATCGCAAAGCACATAGGAACGGACACGGTTCCCTCGTTTATCATATCCATTTTTATAAAGCATATGACGCTGCATATCATAACTCTCGACACGTCTGCCCAAAGAGTCATAGGCGAAGTAGCAGGACAAATTCCCCTTCACCAATGTGTTCGTGGCATTATCAACAGTAGTGTTGTAATACTTGACACTCTTCACCTTACCGAGATAACCATCCTTTTGGGAGGTTGATGCGCCCTCCAATTGAGGCAAAACTTCTTCCGCATAGAGGGAAGCGGGAATCATCAACAGGATTCCCACACACATGCGGATAACATAATTCAAAGCCATAGGCAATTCGTTTAATGAACTACACCACACCCTTCCGATGGAAATGGTAGCGCCAAGCCGCAAACAATTTTCGATGACGTAAATAGTCGAAATCGGACTCATTCGCATAAGCCTCCCTTTCGAAAGAGATACTTCTATACGGATTGATTTTCCTATTAAACAATTTACGGATTAGCCAATAGACCCATTCCAGGAAATAAGCGATGTAAAAGAACACAAAAAGCAACTCGATCATCTGAGCCGTATGGATACGCTCATGATGAAACACTCGTTTCGATAGGAAAGGCGCATATATTTTTCGGACAAACATCACGCCGAAAATATTGATGGCGCTAAATCCTTTGGGCGGTAATAATTTATTGATGACCACCTTCATAACACACAAACGTTACAATTGTCCAGCTTCCACCAATGTGATCACACGTTCCACAATCCTATCCTCCTCATTGTTAGGATCATATTCCGTCTTCAAATTGGCGCCAAACATCTTAGCGAATCCTTGCCAGAAGAAGGCGCGGAAACCACCTCTGAATTGTTTGATCAAGTCGTAGGAGGTACGGTTACATTGTCTATCCACCAAACGGATCAACATCTTTCCCTGAGACAATGTAAGCTTCTTCAATGCTGGCTTATAGGTCTCCACCAACTCATCCTCCTTAGCCTCCATATATTTTTTACGGGCTCTATCGTTTGGAAGTTGCGCTAAATCCTTGTCTATCTCCACCAACATTTTGGAAAGCTCTTTCGCGTAAGGCAACGCCTTTTTCACGTCACGCACAGTCCGCCAATAGAATTTTTCCTGCTTGGCGCTTTTGAAAACCATAGGTGGGTACACATAAACCTGAGGAAGCAACAAATTAGGAATCGTATCTCCCTCATCGTCAACAACAGCTGGCACACGATATCCCTCCATAGGGGCCGCATCCTGACCAAATGCGGAAAATATGTGTGAAACAAACGCCACGAAAATTAGATATTTTATTATCTTTGTCATCATCTATTGCTGTTAATTGCTGTTTGCAAATTTAGCATAATATATATGCAAAACAATTTGACGATAAAAAATAATGAAGAAAAAATCTATTTTGATTGCATTTTTTAGCATTTCAAATATCATCCATGTCGCCGGTGAAATCCAAGGCAGCGTCAGCTCGGCGCTAGGCGGATGTATCCGTCACGAAGAGGAATTCTCCTCTTTGGTCTGTTCGAGAGATTCCTCTCCATGCTGTTATCTAACATTCGGGAACCACTACCTCACTTCCGAACTATCACAATTCCGGGTTGAGGGCACCCTTCCCACTCCGTTTCTCTCCATCGGCGCCTCCATCGAATGGTTCGGATATGAGCTCTACCATCAGTTGCGGATTCGATTCTCCGCAGGAAAAACAGTAGGCGGACACACAAACCTAGGTTGCGCGATAAATCTCAACCATCTCAATTATGAAGGATGCCTAGCTCCCGCCAGCCACCTCTCCTGCGATCTCTTCTTCAGATACCACAACAGCCATTGCGAAATTTACGGAAGAGGCAGCAACCTATTCGGTGGCGGGTTCCGCGACACCCACTCCCTCTTTCTCCGCGATCCACAAAAGCTAACCATTGGATGTCTCATTCCCTTCTCCCCATTCGCCAATTGCGCCATCGAGGGGTGTTGGGAGCGGGACATTGGCGGAACAATCCATATCGGCATGGAATATAGTTTCAGCCATTTCGCACTACGTTGCGGCGCCTACGCACTCCCCGCCACCCCCACATTCGGCATTGGGTTCAAGCCAAAGAATATAAGAATAGATATTGCCACGCAATGGGCGAAAACGCTAGGCTACTACCTGAGTATCGGCATAGGCTACACCTTTAAACAGAAAAAAAAATGAAAAAGACTATCCTATCACTCGCATTTTTACCATGGATCCAGATGGCAACCAGTCAAGAGGATTCTCACATCTCCTCTTTATTCGAAACGATGGAATCTTTCCAAGAGGAGGATGGCTCACAATTTGAGATGGAGAACCTCATCGACCTTCTCAACGAGCTAAAAGAGCACAAGCTAGACCTCAATCAAGCGGAAGAGGAGGAGTTCGACCAACTCCCCTTTCTCAACGACAGGGACGCGCACAACCTAGTGTTGCACCGACAACTCTACGGCAATTACCAAACCATCTACGAATTAAAGAACATTCCGTCGTTAGGGATGGAAAAGATAGAGGCGCTACTCCCCTATGTCACCATCGGCCAATCGGAGAGAGAACGTTCCATCAAAGAGATGTTACAAGATGGCCAAACACAAATATACCTAAGCTCGGACCGTTTTCTCCAAGACAAAAAAGGGTATGAAACGGACGGTCCTTACCTAGGCGATCCATGGCACTATTATGGCAAATATCTGTTCAATGCGGAGAAAATCAAAGCATCGTTCGTAGGAGAGAAAGATGCGGGAGAGTCGGCGTGGTCTCCCCACGGAAGAGTGTTCGACTTTTACAGCGGCTCCCTCTCTTGGGAGGGGAAACACTGTCTTCGTCACCTCTGCGTGGGCGACTACAAGGCAAATTTCGGGCAAGGACTCGTCGTTGGAACAGGCTCTATCCTAGGCAAAAACGCCAGCGTCACCAACGCCTACAAAAACACACAAGGTCTTAAACGCTACGCCTCGACAGGAGAGGCCGATTTTTTCAGGGGAATAGGGGCCACCTTGGGATGGAAGGTGTTCCGTTTCACCGCTTTCGGTTCCATCAAAAAAGGAGATGCCACCCTCTATAACGAGGCGATCTCCTCCTTCAAAACAGACGGCATGCATAGGACCCTATTAGAGTGCGACAAGAAAGGCAATTACACGGAACACATTCTAGGCGGCAACCTACAATTCAAGAAGGGGAATTGGACGATAGGCACCACCGCCCTATATTACCACTACTCCAGAGAGCTCTCTCCGACGAAAAAGAGATACACGCTTTACCGATTATCCGACACCGACCACCATGGCAACTTTGGCATCGATTACAAACTGCGGCTCCAACATCTCACTCTTTTCGGGGAGTATGCGTTGGACGCGAAGGGACACTTCGCCACTTTGAACGGCGCCTCCCTATTTCCGCTATCCAGACTAGAGATTACCCTCGTCCAGCGCCACTACAATTGCGCTTACCAATCCAATTACGGCAAGGGGTTCAGTGAAAACAGCCGGATAGAGAACGAGCAAGGTCTCTATCTATCCACTAAATTCATCCCCTTCAAACGCATCGTGGTCGCCGCCTATATGGACGCCTACAAATTCCCATGGGCGCTCTACGCCACCGACATGCCCTCTTCCGGAGAAGAGTATTGCATCCAAACCAACGTGAAGCTATCCCAACGGATGGACGAAACGATCAAATTCAAATACAAGGGGAAAGAGGGAGAGGAAAAACAGACCTTGCGAAGCACGCTCAATTGGCAACGGCACAGGTGGCGTCTGCAAACCATCGCGGAGGGGAATCGCCACCAAGCCAATCAAGAAACACCAACCTACGGATGGATTCTCTCACAATCAGTTTCAGGACTTGTCCAGTCCTGGCACCTCTCCCTATCCATCCGCTACGCCTACTTCCATGCGGAGAATTATAACAACCGAATCTACATCTACGAAAAGGACCTTCCCTACACACTCTCCTTCCCGATGCATTATGGCATAGGACACCGCGCCGCCATTGGCCTTATGTGGAAGAAGAGCGAGCGGCTACAACTGCATGCCAAAGCAGGATGGTTCATCTACACGGACGGTAGGGAAAACATCGGAACAGGCAATGAGATGATGCAAGGGAATGTCTCCACACAGGTAAAAATGATGGTGAAGGTGGTGATATAAAAAAAACGGACGCACCTCCTATCACAGGCAGTGCGTCCCCTCACTTTGTCTCAAAAAAAAATATGTCTTTGATTTGTTAGTCTTTTGTCACCTCCGCGAAGAGTTCCAAGTTCTCATCCACGAACTGTGCGATGACATCGGTGGTCTCCTCTTCGATGAGGAAGAACTTCTCCTCCAATTCATCGAATATTTCAAAGTCCACATACATGGCAAGAAACTCCTCATCGGTACATTCCCGCTCCAAAGCGGCTTGATTCTCTTGATAAATATCCTTGGCTTCGTAAACCAACTTAGCCAACTGTTTCGCACCGAAAAGTTTGATGGCCTTCGCAAATGGATTCTTGAAGAAATAACCTCCATATCCATTTTGGATCAACTGGACGAATCCACCATCATTCATCTCATCACGAAAGATGGAATAGGCCAATAAAGTGTTTTGGTGTCCGTTCAACTTGGCCATTCCCTCGGCGGTCAATTCGCCCCCCATCTCTTTCCAATAGCGGTCAATGAAAAGGGCCAAAAACTCGTCCACACCACCCTCGGCGGCTTTACGCAAATCTTTGTCGGATATCTTTATCATTTCAAATCGTCGTTAAATTTCGCTACGGAGAGCATATAGCCTTGATCGGTCGCCACAGAAGGAAAAGAATCGCAGAAAGAGGCGATTTCATCCTTCGTCTTAGCGGAATAAGCCGTCACGTAAAAGTTCTGTTTAATACGCAAGAGCGAGAGGGAAGATCCTTCATTCGAAGCGATGTAATCGTTGGCGGAAGCCTCATCGGAGAACTCTGCCACGATCAAATAGTAGTCAACCTCACCCTCCTTGTAGGCGGTCAACTCGCTTTTCAACTGGTTCAACTCGCTTTTCTGAACCTCTATTTCGTAAGCCAACGAAGATTGGGAAACCATCATCGGCGCCAAGGAGGCCATGTCAGATCTAGAGGAATCCTTCAAAGGTTGGCCAACAAGCAAGAAAGCCAACACAGCGGCCGCTCCCATCAAAAATGTTTTGGTCGAATGGTTCGAAGAAGATGTATCACCCTTCTTCAACAACTTCTTGTCCAATACAGGGAAATAGAATTCATCCAATCCGAACGTGTCGTCGAAAGCCACCTTCAGATCCTTTTGTTGGAAAGCGATCTTACCCGATTTCATCGTGAAAACGCCGAATCCAGGCACCACGTATAAGCCATCATTCTTCAAGGAAGACCAAACAGAAAGTACCGTTTGATTGATGGCGCTATTAGCCTCATCGAAAGATAGGTCGTCCCGCTTCATCAACGCATGGGCCAAATCCCCATCGTTATGAACCAATTTAGGATTGAAGACCAATTCCTTCCGAGGCGGGAAGAATTTTCCGTCCACGTTCCTAGCGGCGCAATCGTTCACCACAAATCCACCCAGACCCGGGATGATCACACACGCCTGACGCGCCAACAATTCTATTATGGTATTAAACATATCACTCATATTTTAGGACAACAAAGTTAACGATTCTGATGAAATCCCAGACAGAAACCTCCCGAGCAATATCAACAGATGAATCAACAGGTTATTAACAAGTTGTTAACATCGATGGCTTCGCCCCAACTCAGCCTGCGGGTCGTTCCATAGACAGCTTGAAAACATTCCGATGAAACATCGAATACTGCCATAGAAAATCATCATCTTTTTCGAGATAGGTTTTTGCATTCGAACTTACTAACACATAAAAGGACCGCCATCACAACAAAAGTTATGATGGCGGTGACATTTTGTTTGTTAGGAAAAAGTATTATCTATTTCTTGGAAGGGCAAACAGCACGAACAGAATAACCGTTGCTGCGGGGGCTGCTGTAGACGTAGATGTCGCCCGAATTGACATCGAGGAAGTAGGCGTAGTATGGGTCGCTAGAATAGAGCGAACTAGACCTATAGAAGCCGTAGCTACCCTCGTAGACACGACCATTGCCGTAGTCGCAGCCGGCGGCAGGCAAAAAGATGGTGTTACCGTTCTTCATACTCTTGCCGATTTGTCCAGCTACTCCGCTTCCCTCGTAGTCATCTGTCCACTCCCAGTTGCAACAAGAGACCAATTCTTCCATTT
>JAKSKY010000031.1 GCA_024401515.1 Paludibacteraceae bacterium
TCAAGAACACGGACAAGAACTTCGACGTCACCTTCGAGATCGGTGAGGACGGAAAGTTGACCATCATGCAGCTAGCGGTGACCGTGACCGTGACGGGCCACAGCAAGAGCGTTGTGTACAACGGATTAGAGCAATCGGTTAGCGGTTATGAATTGGATATCCCATCCAGTCTCTACGCGGAGGAGAACATTGTATACAAGGGTGATAGTACTGCCAAAGGTATTGATGTGGATACCTACTACATGGATTTGCAGAAAGGTGATTTCAGTAATAGTAACAATAACTTTAATGTGACATTTGTGATTGAATCGGATGGATCAATCACCATCACCCCATTAGATGTTATCGTGGAAATTACCGGTAATACGAAAAAGGTTCAGTACAACGGCTACGAACAGAAGGTAACTGGTTTCGTCTTTGAGGCGAATACGGAACTTTATCATAAGGGTGATATTGACTATAGTGGTGATAGTTTGTCGGCCGGCACGACGATTGGTTCCTACTATATGAACCTGACGAGTGGCCAATTCAGCAATAACAACAAGAACTTTGGCGAGGTAACCTTCCATATCGTGACCGATGGTTCTTTGACCATCATACCACTTCAGACTCCGATCACCATTAGCGCCAACTCCGCCAAGATGGTCTATGATGGTTCTCCTTTGAGTGAGGAGGGCTATCGTTTCACCAAGAACGTGTTGGTGGCAGGCGATGTGTTGAGTGCTGTGGTAGAGGGAGAGATCACCAATGTGGGTGAGGTGCCTAACGTTGTTTCCTTCTATCGAGTGACCCATCTGGACGCGAAGAGCGGAGAGAAGGTGGATGTGACGGAAAACTATACTTTCAACCCATCCGTCGATGGAAAGCTGACTGTGACCAAACGTTCCGTCCTTTTACGTTCCGAGTCTGACAATAAGGTTTATGACGGACAACCTTTGACCAATACCAATGTGAAGGTGGTGGGTGATTTGAGCAAGAGTGGTTTCGCCTATGGTGAAGGTGCCACCTACGATGTGACGGGTACCATCACCGAAATCGGTTCCGTGGAAAATGAGTTCACTTACAAATTGAGAAGCAATACCAAGGCGGAGAACTATGACATTTCTGTTGAGTTTGGTACATTGACCGTCACGATGGTCAAGGATGTGATTATAATCACGGCTAATAGCAAAACAGATATCTACACGGGCCAACCGTTGAAGGATAATGGTTTCACCTACACCCCAGACATTTTGGCGAAGGGTGATGAATTGGTGGCGAACATTGTGGGAGAGGTGACCCATGTGGGAAGCGCCGATAATGTGGTGGAGGATTATAAAGTGCTTCGCGGCACCCAAGATGTGACGAAGAACTATTCCTTTGGTGCTTGTGAGAAGGGTCTCTTGACGGTAGAGCCTCGTCCTGTTATCCTTACCAGTGCCACAGAGAGCAAGGTCTATGACCGTAAGCCACTTCTTAACCAGAAGGTGACAATCGGTGGAGAAGGTTTCGCAACGGGTGAGGGTGCTACTTTTGAGGTGCCGAACTCAATTGTAAATCCAGGAAGCGTGGAGAACGGGTTCACCTATACTTTGAATGTTAACACGTTGGCGGATAACTATACGATTAAGACAATTGTGGGTACTTTGACCATAGAGAAGCGTCCAACCGCAATACTTTTCGATTATGGTTATAAGGTGAAGTCCGATACCTTGGGCGGTTATGCCGACGAAGCCTATAAAGTACCTGCCGACCCGGTTAGAAAAGGTTATGATTTCGAAGCATGGAAGCCAACACTTCCGGCTCTATTGCCTTTGGACACGACGAAGGTCGAGGCCCAATGGAGACGCTTGACCTACACAGTCGTTTTGGATACATTCAGCCAATTCACCTATACGGTGGAGGATAACAAGGTGATTGACTTGGCCGATTATACCCCAGTTCGTGAGGGATATGACTTTAATGGTTGGTTGGACGCTAAAGGCAATATGGTGAAGAGTGTCAATACGGATGACGCCCTCTCCATGAACTTGAAGGCGACATGGAGCATCGCTACATTCAACATCGACTACTATTCCGACGGAAAACTTTGGAAGCAAGTTCCTGTAGTTTACGGCGAGTCTATCGAGAAGATGAAGGCCCCTATCAGGATCGGTTATATCTTCAATGGTTGGACGCCTACCGTTCCTGCCACAATGCCTGCCGGTGGTGTGAAGGTGGAGGCGGATTGGGAGATCATCACCTTCAACTTGTTGTTGATGGATGAGGGTCGTGATGCGGGTGCCATTACCTACACGGTTGAGGACCCGGACTTTTATTTGGACAAGTTGGCGGACCGCGCGGGCATGGCTTTTAGCGGATGGATGATGGATGGTGAAATGTTAGCCTATGACGAAACACTGGGCCAATATATCTTCAGCCCTAAAGAGGTGGCCAGCGATGTGGTGTTGGAAGCCTCATGGACCATTGTCTCCAATGAATTCACGCTTCTCTACAATGTGGATGGTGTCAAACATAAGAGCTTCTATTTGATGGCGGGTGAGAAGACGGCTGACTACGTGGCGATGGTGAAGGATCCTCAACCAAAGAAGGGTTATATGTTTGATGGTTGGGATTTGGAGGTGCCTAGCGAGATGCCAAGAAAGGATTTGACCATCAATGCTTTGTGGAAACCGATTTCCTATAAATTGGTCTTGAAGGATACAACGGGCAAGGTGGTATATAGCACCAATTACACCGTGGAGGATGAAGTATTGCTTCCAACCTTTGAGGATAGCGAAGGTCGTTTGGACTTCAAAGGATGGAGCGATGGCAAGAGTGTTTACACAGAGTTTGATCCAAAACAAGTAGCCGCTGACGTGGAGTTGGTGGAGCTATGGAAGGTGAAGACTTTCGAAGTGGTTTACTATGTGCAGAATGATGTCTATGCGAGGGATACCTTCGCTGTGGGAGATACCCTCATCAAACAACCGGACCCAGACCAATTGATTGAGGGTTACGCCTTTAGTGGTTGGTCGGAGACGCCCGCCTATATGCCTAGTCACGATATTAAGGTGACTAGCTATTATGAGCGTGGTGGTTATACGTTGACCTATAAATCTGAGGGTCAGATCGTTAAATCTGTCCGTTACTTGTACAAGGCGCCTATTTCTCCTTCCAGAGGTATTTCGAAGTTCGGTTATGAGTTTAAGTACTGGTCAGGAGTGCCTGCTACAATGCCAGCCATGGACATTGAGGTGGAGGCTGTGTACAATGTGGCTACCTATCAAATTGTCTTGAGGGACGGAAATGTGGGAATCGACACGTTGTATTATACCATCTATGACGATGATATCATTCTTCCGACATTGGAGGAGAAGGGACGCGTATTTAGAGGATGGTACGATGGTATAAAGAGTTTCACGAAGATAAAGACAGGAACCTATGCCACCAATTTGGATTTGGTACCTAACTGGGTATATATCAATTACACGGTAACCTTCAATGTGGATGGTGTACGATATAGCAGGAAGAGTAACATGCACTGTGGTGATCCGATACCTTTGCCGAAGGATCCGACTAAGCCAGGCGAGGAGTTCGTTCGTTGGGAGGGTATGCCGGAGGATGGTTTGATGCCTGACGATGACCTTGTGTTGACGGCGGTCTTCTCCAGCACAGTAGGCGAGGAGGTTGTGGAGCAAGCGGAACCGATCGTTGTTTATAGCGAGGAGATGGATATCCACATTCTCCATGCGGAGAATCTTGATGTCACTGTGATGGATTTGAGCGGTGTGGTTCTCTATATGGGAAAGGTAGAAACGGATCATTCTATTATCCCAATGAAACGTCATGGTTTGTACCTGGTTCGTGTGAAGGATGAGTTAAAGAAAGTGATTGTGAAATAGTTTAGAAGTTGATTGGGAATTAGCGACTTCTTATAGTCTGCGGATATAGGGCCATTCTTTTTTGAGTGGCCTTTTTTGTTATGGGGAAGCTTTTCTCGACAATGTTTTTTATTTGAAATACCAAAAAAAATGTGGGCTTTTACTCGTTCCTATGGGATATTGTCTTATCTTTACACCAATATGTGTATGTAATGGTATTCTTATTATGAAAACAAAAAATTTATTTCGAAGGAATGAGGGCCATTCCAAAAGGGGGAATGCGCTGAAGTGGTTCGCCTCTTTCGCGCTCTTCATGTCTGCGTTCTCCATGCAGTCCCAGACCTTCACGATGAATAACTGGTATGCGTTACGTTCCTTCACGGTGAGTGAGGCGGACGAATGCGGTACGGTGTATGAGGTGAATTTGTCGATGGACAATTGGTCACCTGCCCATTTCCAAATCTTGAGGGATGGAATGCCTTTAAGTAGAACGGAACTGGTTTCCAATATTTCAGATATCTATTATGAGGCGCAAGATGGACAACCCGCTTGGCGTCTAAAGAGGGATAACAGTGGACAAAGTTGGAAATATTCCTTCTACATTAACACCCGTGTGACGCCTAACGAAATCGTTTCTACTATTCCTACAGACAATTTCTTCGTTTCGAAGGCATCCGTGGGCAAATCAGTAATCACTGCTCCAACCGAGAAGGTGGCGCTGAATGGATTGGCTTGCTCATCCGTTGAAATGGATGGTGTGAAATATTCTTGGGAGAGCAGTAAGGACATGAAAACATGGTCGCCGCTTGGCTTGACCACTAGTAGCGCTGAAACTCCGTTGACGCAGGATAGCATCTACTTCTCTTTGGTCTCTACCATCACTTACAAGGTGAGCGCAACGATTTCCAAAGACACGACACTTCGTTCCGCACCTATGTTGGTCACTTTCCAAAAACCGAAAGTGAGCTGCTATGCGCAACCAGGTGACGATGCGAAGATATTCGGCGCCGATGAGTTGGAGGTGGGCCAGAACGGAACATTGGATGTGACGGCTTCAACCAGCGATTTCACCTCCGCGACCTACTGCTTGCAATACAAGAATTTGGAGGATGCCACCTCTGCGGTTTGGAAAGATACTTTGTGCGGCGCTTCTCCAGAATGGAAGGGGATGGCGCTATCCCGTAGTTCCATCTTCCGTGTGAAAGTGAGCGGTATCTCCCGCTTCTCAGGTAAGAGTGCGGTGGCTTACTCTTCTGAAACATTCTCGGTAAGAAAGGTTTATGGTTGTGACGCTGATTTCGATTCCGAGATTTTGTGGATCGATGATTTCGGTAGTTTCGAAGATGCGACCACATATACTACGTTGGATGACAACAACTCTTCTGTGACATATCATTCCAAGGCTGGTACCAACTCCATCGAGAATTATTGGGCGCCCGATATGTTCAACCGTGTGAAGGACCATAAATATGGTTTATTGAATCCATTGGTGATCAACCCAAACCGTGATTGGTGCGGTAAATATCGTTTGGACGATGGCTACTATGCGATAGTCCCTAACCCATACTATTGTGATGGTCCGAACAAGGCGGAGGGCCAAGATTACTGGAAGGGTGAAGACCATACTCCTGGCGACAAGAATGGTGGTATGCTCTTCGTGAACTGCAACGCTGGTTTGAATGGCGCCATGATTTATGAGCGTTCCTTCTCGTTGAATTGTGAGTTGAGCGAGGATGTGGATGTGTGGTTGATCTTCTCCGCATTCATCAACAATGCTACTTACAAGGAGAAGTCCCGTACCCCAGTGAATGTTCGTTTGGATATTTTGGATATGGAGGACAATTTGATACACTCCGTATCATCCGGTGATATATACCCACGTGACCACAAGGTGTATTCAACTTTGTCTCCCGACTCTTGGGCGAACCTCTCTTTCCGTTTCTTGGCGAAGACGAGAAATTACAAGGTGCGTCTTTACAATAACTCAGAGGGAGGAGATTCCAACTGGGGTAATGATATTTTGATCGACGATATCTCCGTTAGCCTTTGCTATCCCAATGTGGAGTTGATGGAGGTTACCCATCCTGACGCTGATACGGTTTATGCATGTATCGGTCAAAAGTTGGATTTGATCGCCTTTAACAAGATCGGTTTGGACAAGTACATCGGAACTCCTAAATATTTGTTCCAATACAAAAACGCTAAAACTGGTCGTCAGTGGAAGGACTTCGGTCCTATTCAGACTGCCAACCAAATCTCTGTGGTTGCCACAGAGGAGAACCGCGAATTCATTGGAAACACCAAATTCCGTGTGTTTGTCGCTTCTGATGACGCTATTTTGCGTGATTTGGCGGATGGAAAGGCTGTCCGCAACGGATGTGAAACCATCCATGCCATCGACTCCTCTTTACAGGTTGTCTATTCACAACCGTTTGAGATGTCACTCGATTTGTCATCCAATACGGTCTGCTTGGATGGGGATACCACCCGTTTCACCATGAGCGCCTCCCCTGTTCCATCGGATGTGGAACCTGAGTTGTACTACTGGTATTTGAACGGTGACTCCATCGGATGCACCGATGTGGATAGCTTCACCGTCATGTTGTTGGATGAGAGCGACTACCATTTCGAGGTACGTGCGATCGACCATTGCCAAACCAATATCAATCGTGCATGGAAAGATTCCAACAAGGATACTTTGATGATCAGAGAGCATCAGAAATTGGGCTTGACCGCCTCTCCAGACCAAGTCACTTTGGGTGGCAATGTCTATTTGGAGGCAGAAACAGGTGATTATATGGGCAGCCTTGTTTGGACGGAGAATGGTGCGGTAATTGGCGAGACTACATTGAATGAGTTGAAGCATCAGACCACCATCAATGGTCAGATGGGTTATCGTGTGGAGCCTGTCAAAGGCAATGCTTGCGTCGATCCATCCGATGTGAAATATGTGACGGTAGGTGTAATCATCCCTAACTTGATTACCCCTTACAATGATGGTATGGAGGCTGCGAACAACACCTTCTTGGTGGGCAGCGGATTCCCTGTTGAGATTTACAACCGTTATCACCAAACCATCTATGTCGGTGAGGATGGCTGGGATGGCACTTACAGAGGTAAGGTGGCTGAGCCTGGTACTTACTACTATCGTGTGAGAATGCCGAACGGTGAGTGGGTGAAAGGTACATTGGAGGTAGCAAAATTTTAAGATGAAGCATATGAAACGATATATGAAACATATAATGGTTCCAGTGATGCTCCTAGGCTCTATGTTGGAGGCGGGCGCTGTGCTGGATAGAGTGGATGGAAGCTGGGGTGATTTCTCCTCTTCCGACAAGAACACTTCCGCCGCGGAGTTGCCGATGTCCGCTTATAAAGATGGCACCATCGCCTTCTTTAGAAATGATTCGGCCTATACGTTCCGCGTGACGGAGGATTTGGGTGTCGATTCTTTGGTTTATTGCCCTGAGTTGACAGGCTTAGGCATCGAGGGTACTTTCGCATATGATGCTTCCCGCCAAAAGATCTACTTCTCCAAGAAGGGAAAGAATGAGAAGAACGACCTATACGAGGCTTCTTGGATAGAGGGGGCTTGGAATAAGGTGAACTTATTGACCATCAAGGGTGTATCCGCTCAGACATTGACTCACAAGAACTCCTCTTTGGTAGTCTCCCGTTGGGTACAACAGGGTAGGGGCGCTTCCGGATTCTACAACCCATCTTTGGGTAAGGATGGTAACCGTATCTATTTCTCCGGCGAATTCAAAGCTGGACAAGGTGCCCGTGACTTGTGGTACATCGACCGTGAATCGGATGGTGTATGGAGTCGTCCGAAGGCGATTGATACCATCTATGTGAATGGTAAGGCGAAGGAGGATTATCCAATGGTAGTGGGTGATTCTTTGCTCTTCTTCTCTTCAGACCGTGAAGGAACTTTGGGCGGTTTGGATGTCTATTACTCCCGCATCAAAAAGGATGGAACTTGCACCAAGCCTGAGGCGTTGAACAATGCGGTGAATTCATCCGCGGATGATTACAACGTAGTATTCGGAGAGGGCAAGGGCGCTTTCTTCATTTCTGATAGAAAGGGTGGTAAGGGTGCTGCCGATATCTATGCTGCCGCTACCTTCCAAATGGTTCCGGACCAAGATTTGGATCCGGAGGAACTTTTGTCGGAGCCTAAGGGATTCCTTTGGGTTCTATGTTTCTTCGACTTGGACAAATCCGACATGAAGCCTGCTTATGAGGTGCAATTGGATGAGTTGGTGGAGGCGATGAACGAGTATCCTGACGGTGAATTTGAAATTAGCGGACACACTGACGTCCGTGGTGCGGCTGACTACAACCAACGACTTTCAGAGAACCGTGCGAAGACAGTGGGCAAGTTGTTGGTGAAGCGAGGCTTCCCTGCTAATCGTTTGAAGATGGTGGGTAAGGGTCTTACAGAACCGATTATCCCGAATGCGCAAACCGAGCCGGAGCATGAGCAGAACAGACGTGTTGAGGTGCGTTTGATTGTTGAGGAGCCTGCTCAAACAGAAGAAGCGAATAATGATAACGAAAAGAAGGGGGAGGAATAAGATATGAAGAAGATTATATTTTTGTTAGGATTCCTTGCGGCTTGCTTGATGGCGAACGCACAACAGGAGCTATTGCTCTCCCAACAGTTCTATTCCCGTATCAATAAGAACCCTGCGGGAACTGGTAACGTGGAGGATATCGACCTCTTCTTGTTGGGTCATTACCAATATGCGGGAGTGGAGGATGCTCCTAAATCATTGTTGTTCAATGGCCATACATTCATCAACAAAATCCATTCGGGAGTGGGTCTCTCCATTTCGTATGATAACTTAGGTATCGCCCGTAGTTTCTTCGATGTCAAGGCGGTTTATGCCTATATGTTGCGTCCTGCCGACAATATGTTGGTCTCTTTGGGATTGGGCTTCGGCATCAGACGCTCCTCTTTCGACAAGAGCGCCTACACGGTGGATAACATCTTGGAGATGTATGATGGTACAATTCCAGACGAGGATTCCAAAGTGCGTCCCGACTTCGATTTCGGTGTGGAGTTTGCGATGAACGATAATTTATTGTTCGGCGCTTCCATCACACACTTGTTGGATTCCGCTTCCACGACGATGTTGCAAGGCAGACATTTGAATCTATATGGACGTTACATGTTCAAGGTGAACGACAAGTGGGACATCGCTCCTTCGTTGACCTATATGCACCATGCCAAGACCAATGTGGTGGAGCTCAATGTGACAGGTTATTATGACCGTTTCATTTGGGGTGGTTTGACTTACCATCCAGACTTGTCCGATAAGTTTGGTTCCAATCCGTTGGCGATTACTTTAGGTGTGGAGTATTTCCGTTTCCGTTTGGGTTACACCATCGATTTGGGATTGGGTAATATCCACCACATGGCAGGAACATCCCACGAGTTGATGCTCTCTTATTCTGTGGATAGGAAGCGCACCAAGACCAAGGTGGAGGATGTGGAAATTTTCGAATAATAAGTAATAGAACATTAGGGAGGCGTTCCAAAAGGGCGCCTCTCCCTTTTGAATTAACAATGATGTGCGTATGAAAAATGTCAGTTTGAAAACCTTATGGAGGGTCGTTGCCTCGATGGCGATCACGCTATTGGCGGCATGTACGGAAACTTCCGACCTTAACGATGTGGAGGAGTTGGAGAAACAGGGGGAGAATCTTTATAAAGTAGGAAACGTCTCCACCCCTATTGGCGAGTGTTTGGATGCCTATGCCGAAACGGATGGCGGAGTGACCCATTTACTTCACTTCTTTACCATCGGATATTATCAAATGAATGGGGATGGAACTTGTTCTGAAAATAAATCTTTCAAGCAGGCTGGCGCCTATGTGGAGATTCCTCTCTTCGACAAAGGTCAGGGTGAATTGACCCGATTGATGACGGGCACCTATCTGTCCCACTATTCCAATACGGACGATTGGAGTGGAGAGTATTGCGTGACCAAGGGAGGAACAACCACTACCAAGGCTTTGGTATATGATAAAATGACCGATTTACAGACTTCCACCGTGCAAGTGAAGAAGAAGGGAGATCTTTATGAAATCACTTGGGATGGCCGGGATGAGCGGGGTAATGTCTGCTCTCTCTACTATTATGGAAAGATTCGGTCGGAGAAGATGATGGATGAGGATTAATTTTCTTATTTTTTAATTCTAAATTGACTTCGTCGAGCTATCGTTTCTTAATTCATAATTTGTATCTTCGCGTAAAACATAGAATAGACAAGTAGTATGGAACATAAGTTGAGAATTTACAATACGTTGAGTAGAACCAAACAATTGTTTGTGCCGTTGAATGAACCCCATGTAGGAATGTATGTTTGTGGACCGACCGTTTATGGAGACGGACACTTGGGACATGCTCGTCCAGCCATTACGTTTGACGTATTGTTCCGTTACTTGACTAGCCTTGGATACAAGGTGCGCTACGTGCGTAACATCACAGACGTGGGACACTTGGAGCACGATGCCGACGAGGGTGAGGATAAAATCGCCAAGAAGGCTCGTTTGGAGCAAAAGGAACCTATGGAGGTGGCTCAATATTATGTGAACCGCTACCACAAGGCGATGGATGCCTTGAACGTTTTGCCGCCAAGCATTGAACCTCATGCGTCAGGCCACATCATCGAGCAGATTGATTTCGTGAAGAAGATTTTGGATGCGGGCTATGCTTACGAGAGCCAAGGTTCCGTCTATTTCGATGTGAAGAAATACAATAAAGATCACCACTACGGAAAACTTTCAGGAAGAAATATCGACGATCTATTGGAGACCACCCGTGAGTTGGATGGACAAAACGAGAAGCGTTGCGGTTTGGACTTCGCTTTGTGGAAATGCGCCCAACCTGAGCATATCATGCGTTGGCCTTCCCCTTGGAGCGACGGTTTCCCAGGATGGCACATGGAGTGCTCCGCTATGGGTACCAAGTACCTCGGCGAGGAGTTTGATATCCACGGAGGAGGTATGGACTTGATCTTCCCTCACCACGAGTGCGAGATCGCGCAATCCACCGCCGCGCTAGGCAAGGAGACTGTCCACTACTGGATGCACAACAATATGATCACCATCAACGGTAAGAAGATGGGTAAGTCTTACGGTAACTTCATCACATTGGATGAGTTCTTCACCGGAAGCCACCCGCTTTTGACACAAGCCTTCTCTCCAATGACCATCCGTTTCTTCATCTTGCAAGCCCACTATCGTAGTACAGTGGATTTCAGCAACGAGGCTTTGCAGGCTTCCGAGAAGGGATTGGAGCGTTTGACAGACGCTTACGCGCGTTTGATGAAGATTACTCCTTCCGCAACCACCACAGTGGATGTGAAGGGTATGCGTGAGAAGTGCGAAGAGGCGATGAACGACGACTTGAACACGCCAATTGTTATCTCTTACTTCTTTGAGGTCGCTAAGGCTATCAATACAGTGACCGATGGCAAGGGTACCATCTCCGCTGAGGATTTGGATGAGTTGAAATCATTGTTCCAACTCTATTTGATGGATATCTTAGGTTTGAAGCTCGCTTCCGACGGTGATTCCAACGGTGATGCGTTCAAGGGTGCGGTTGATCTTCTTTTGGAGATTCGTAAGCAAGCGAAGGCGAACAAGGATTGGGCGACCAGCGATAAGATCAGAAATGAGCTTACTGCGCTTGGTTTCAATGTGAAGGATACAAAGGATGGTTATGAGTGGAGCATCTAATGCTTCATGATGGTTGTCAAAGAGGAATTTTTCTTTTTTGAAATAATTTGTATCTTTGTCGCACAATAATTGAACAGAGCCGCTCTGATGCGGATTATAACGGGGAAGGTAGATTCCCCACATATCGAACAACGATGACGAACAAGAACTTGTATTATTATTTCTTCTTCTTTTACTTTATGTTATCATAAGGTGAGGTTCGTTATTGTTACAATTTTGAGTCCCACCTTGACAACGAGGCGGGACTTTTTTAATTTAAGATGAAATGAAGAAAAAGGTTGTTATCCAAGGTATTGCGGGTTGCTTTCACGATATTGCCGCAAGAGAGTATTTTAGAGGCGAGGATGTCGATATTGTCCCTTGCGACAATTTTGCCCATTTGTTCCAAACCGTTTGTGCGGACAAGGATTTGATAGGAATCGTTGCCATAGAGAATACCATTGCGGGAAGCTTGTTGCAGAACCACACGCTTTTGGCCGATAGTGGTTTGTGCATCGCCGGAGAACAAAAGCTACGCATCAAGCACAATTTGGTGGCGCTTCCCAATCAGGATGTCTCTGACATCCAGGAGGTCTATTCCCACCCGATCGCGTTGATGCAGTGCCAGGTCTTTTTGGGCGAGAACCGTCATATTAAGGCGGTAGAGTATGATGATACCGCATCCAGTGCGAAGATGATTGCGGAGCAAGGCGTGATGGGCAAGGCTGCCATTTGCGGTGAGTTGGCCGCACAAACCTATGGTTTGGAGATCTTGGCGAAGGGTATTGAGACCAATAAGCGTAACTTCACCCGTTTCTTGATCGTCGCGGATGAAAAGAAGGTGAAGGAAATGAATGTCAACAAATTCCCTAACAAGGCCTCTTTGCTATTGGTGCTTTCCCACGAGGAGGGTAGTTTGGCGCAGATTTTGGCGGTCCTCTCATTCTACAAGATGAACTTGACCAGAATTCAATCCACACCGATCATTGGCCGTGAGTGGGAGTATCAATTCTACATTGACTTGCAGTTTGAGTCTTACCAACGTTATACCGATGCGTTGAATGCGGTGCGACCATTGTCCAACGAGTTGCGTGTCTTGGGTGAGTACGAGATTGGCAGACAAACCGTTTGATTGTAAATAATAAGAAATAAGACATATATGGAATTAGAGAAATTGAACTTGCCGGGTGTCGAGGAGAAGCGTCCTTTGGTGATCGCAGGTCCTTGTAGCGCGGAAACGGAGGAACAAGTGATGAATACAGCCAAGCAATTGGCGAAGAATGGCGTGAAGGTGTTTCGCGCGGGTATTTGGAAACCTCGTACCAAACCAGGAGGATTCGAGGGTAACGGTATCGTCGCATTGCCTTGGATGAAGGCGGTGAAGCAGGAGACCGGTATGTTGACCGCTACCGAGGTGGCTACCGCGAAGCATGTGGAGGAGGCCTTGGAGTTTGGTGTCGATTTGTTGTGGATCGGTGCCCGTACCACGGCGGATCCTTTTGCTGTACAGGAGATCGCCGACACGTTGAAGGGCGTCGATGTCCCTATCTTAATCAAGAACCCGGTCAATCCAGACTTGGAGTTGTGGATTGGTGCGTTGCAACGTTTGAACAATGCGGGTATCAAGCGATTGGGTGCCATCCATAGAGGTTTCAGCACCTACGACAAAAAGTTGTACCGCAACTTGCCTCAATGGCATATTCCGATTGAGTTGCACAGACGATTCCCTGAATTGCCTATCATCTGTGACCCAAGCCATATCGCAGGTCGTAGAGACCTTATCTCTCCGCTTTGCCAACAGGCGATGGATCTTCAGTTCGATGGTTTGATCATTGAGTCCCACTGCGATCCTGATAAGGCGTGGAGTGACGCTTCCCAACAATTGGCGCCAGATGTTTTGTCGCTTGTCTTGAATAACTTGGTGATCCGTAACACCAACCAGACGACAGAGTCGTTGTCTGAGTTGCGTAAGCAGATCGATGAGATCGATATGGATCTTATGGAGATGTTGGCGAAACGTATGCGTGTGGCGAAAGAGATCGGTATCTACAAGCGTGAGCATGCGATGCCTATTCTCCAAACCG
Source organism: Paludibacteraceae bacterium (assembly GCA_024401515.1). Classification (GTDB taxonomy): domain Bacteria; phylum Bacteroidota; class Bacteroidia; order Bacteroidales; family Paludibacteraceae; genus UBA1181. The sequence continues at coordinate 13,658 of JAKSKY010000031.1, forward strand.
AGCGTTACGACGAGATCATCAAGAAACGCATGGAGACTGGTTCCGCCATGAATTTGGATGGCGAATTCACCAAGACAATATTTGAGGCGATCCATGAGGAGTCTGTTCGTCAACAGATGAGAATCATGGAGTAATTCTAATAGGAATTTGATATGGGTAAAGGACGTAGATTGTGGTTTGTTCCTAAAGACAGGGAGGCCACTGAGTTGGAGAAAAAGGTGATGTTTTACGAGTCCCGCGGCTTTGAGGTGCCATCTCGTAGATTGATCAAGACACCTGAACAAATAGAGGGCATCCGTCGTAGCGGTGTGGTCAACACAGGCGTGTTGGACCTTGTGGAACGCGAAATTAAAGCGGGTATGTCCACCGAGGATATCGATAAATTGGTTTACGATTATACGACAGCGCATGGAGCCATTCCTGCTCCGCTCAATTATGAGGGTTTCCCTAAGAGCGTATGTACCTCCATCAATGAGGTGGTGTGCCATGGTATCCCTAATCCAAGAACCATTTTGAAAGAGGGTGATATCATCAATGTGGATGTTTCCACCATTTTGGATGGCTATTACAGCGACGCTTCCCGTATGTTCTGCATTGGCGAGGTCTCTCCGGAGAAGAAACGTTTGGTGGATGTGACGAAGGAGTGCCTTGAAATCGGTATGGCGGCCGCTAAACCTTATAGTTTCGTGGGTGATATTGGTTCGGCGATTGAGAAGCATGCGAAGCAAAATGGTTACTCTGTCGTTCGTGACCTATCCGGACATGGTGTGGGCTTGGAGTTCCATGAGGAGCCTCAAGTGGAGCATTTCGGCAAACCGGGTACTGGTATGCTTTTGGTCCCTGGCATGGTCTTTACCATCGAGCCGATGATCAATATGGGTAAATATCCCGTGAATTTCAGCCGTATCGATGGTTGGACAGTTACGACCCGTGATGGTTTGCCATCCGCACAATGGGAGCACACTTTCCTTATGACTGAAAATGGCTTGGAGATTTTGACTTATTAAAGGAAAATTCGTATCTTCGCGACGTGTTAAGATTGAACAAGCGAAAATTTTTACATAGGAACATACAATAATCTAGCGGCAGTGCCGTTAGGATATTGTGTTTTTCAATGGTAGTATTTTAAAAGTAATACAGTGTTATGTTTGGGTTGCCCGTGAGGGTCACCCAAATTTTTTTTCTCTTCTATTATGTCGGACGCCTTTTTTTCTTATCTTCGTAGAAATTGTTTCATTGAAAAAGAATATTTAGACATGAGTGGATCGTCTATTGGGGGTAGGGTACTATGTTCCGTATTATTGTTGCTATTTATGGCATGTTCTAGCCTCGCATGGTCTTCTACAGATACGCTTTTCGTCTCTTTGCTCAGGGAGTGTGTGGAAAAGCAGATCGTCGAAACGGCGGGTGTGACATTTGACAACAACAAGGATGCGGAATATCTGCAAAAAGCGGAAGAGCTGGGCTATGGCAAGGAGGAGGCTCGGATCATTCTCAACCAATACAGGGGAGAGCGTTTTGAACAGTTGCGTTGGGCCTTTATCAATGTCCAGTTTGGTACGACCTGCACAACGGAGGATTTCCGGTTCGCCTTGGATTATTTCGATTGCGACAAGGGACGTCAGGCGATTGAACATTTCTCTATGTATGATGGCGATGAATTTCAAGAAAAGTTATATATGCGGGTGATACCCAAAATTTGGGAGTTGTTGTTAGGTAAGAAGAAAAAGATAAAAGAGAAAAGCACAACTCCTAAAACGTATCAAAAATTGTTTCAGAAATATATGAAATCGTCCGGATTGATGGACAGACCCTTGTCGGAATTTTTCGACGACCAGTTGGGCGAGCAAGAGCGTAATGGAAAGATGAAAGCGGTGAACGATTACCTCTATGGAAATGTTTTGGTGTTGATAATGGATGTCTGCTATCCCACCGTCACGGAGGATGATCTTCGGTTCAAGAATGAATTCTTTGAGACCCAATCGGGAAAACGGATTCGGAAAGGCACCGCCGTGTTGATGAAAGCCTCTAAACTTTTTGAAGAAATGGTGGATGAGGATTATGAGGAGTATATCCAGGATTGTTACAAAAACAATCCGCCGGCTTACATGAAGTCGACTCCGATGGATGCAGAGATCGAGGAAGGCGCAAAGGGATAATTTTTAAGTGGATTTTATTTAATGGATAATTGATATGAAAAAGATTTTTTTGAACAAATTGTTGTTGACGTTGTGTTTGACGTTAAGTGGTGTTTTCTCATGTTTCGCTGAGGATAGTTACCGCGCTTTGTTGAAGCAAATGATGGAGGCTTCCGGCAATTTGGTGCAGGGGAAAGATAAGGTGGTGGAGTCGTTCTCTCCCCTTATGATGGAATTGGGAAGTTCGGAAAGTGCGGCGAAAGATTTCGCGGCTAAATTTTACGAGGAGGATTTTTTGAACGATGCGTTGGATTGGATGGAGACATCCTTTAAGCCTTCCGTTTCTGAGGGCGATTTGAAGAGTGCCTTGGCGTTTTTCACCTCTCCTGCCGGCCAATTGGCGCAGGAGCATTCCAAAACCTACAATAGCGAGGATGCTCAAAAGCGTATGATGGCTAAAATGCTCCCTGATCTTATGAAGATGGCTACGGGAGAGAAGGTCGGAACGGTTGAATCTTCCGCACCAAAGGATTACCAGAAGCTTTTCCGTGATTATTACAAACTATCCGGATTGGAGAAAAGCATGTCTGTCTTGACGGAGCAGATTGTGAACATGACCGGAGGAGAAGACCAAAAGTTGAAGAGTCTCTTGGTAGGCTATTTCGACAAGAACCTTGAGACTTTGTTGATGGATGGTGGTTATCCGACGGTGACCAAGGAGGATCTTACCAATTTGGTGAACTTCTTCAAATCCGCTTCCGGCAAAAAGGTTTCCGAGGCAAACGCCAAAGTCTTGAAGAGCGCTATGCAGTTCGGTTTGTCCGAGGTGATGAAGTTCCAAATGAAGGCAAGAAATGAGGTGAAGAAGTTGGGCTCGACCACCAATGCGGTAGGTGATGAAGCTGCGGAGGAAGAGTTTATTATTGCTCCTGATGGAGCTGAAGAGCCTATTATTGCTCCTGAGAGGTAATAATTTTACGGCCAAGTTTGTTATTTGTCGAAATAATGTCTATATTCGCGTTCCCTTTTGTGGGGAATTATAAATATTAAATTTTAATTTTATGTTAAATCAGTACGAGACCGTTTTCATCTTGACTCCCGTTTTGTCTGACAATCAGATGAAGGAAACGGCAGAAAAATTCAAAAGCGTTTTGACAAACGCTGGCGCTGAGATCATCAGCGAGGAGCAATGGGGCCTCCGCCACTTGGCATACCCTATTGAGGGAAAGACTACTGGATTCTACTGCTTGGTAGAGTTCAAGGCAGAACCTAACACTATCGACCTATTGGAGACCCAATATCGTCGTGACGAGAAAGTAATCCGCTTCCTTACTACCAAACTCGACAAGTATGCTGTTGAGTATGCGGCAAAGAGAAGAAGCTTGAAGTCTAACAAAGAAAAGGAGGCTTAATCATGGCAGCACAAAATTCATCAGAGATCAGATACTTAACTCCTCCAACTGTGGATGTTAAGAAGAAGAAATATTGCCGTTTCAAGAAGAGCGGTATCAAGTATATCGACTACAAGGATCCTGAGTTCTTGAAGAAATTCTTGAACGAGCAAGGTAAGATTTTGCCTCGTCGTCTCACCGGAACTTCTTTGAAGTATCAAAGAAAGGTGGCTCAAGCAGTGAAAAGAGCACGTCACTTGGCGTTGCTTCCATTTGTAACCGATTTGATGAAATAAAAAAGGAGGACTGAATAATGGAAATCATTTTATTGCAAGACGTACAAAACTTGGGTTACAAGGATGATGTTGTAAAGGTTAAGAACGGTTACGGCCGTAACTACCTCATTCCTCAAGGCATGGCTGAGTTGGCAACTCCATCAGCTAAGAAACAATTGGCAGAGAATTTGAAGCAACGCGCTCACAAGTTGGCTAAGATCAAGGCAGACGCTGAGGCTTTGGCAGCTAAGTTGAACGGTGTTTCATTGACAATCGGTGCGAAGGCTAGTGCTACTGGTACTATCTTCGGTTCTGTTAACAATATCCAAATCGCTGAGGCTTTGGCTAAGCAAGGATTTGAGATCGACAGAAAGACTATCATCATCAACGATGCAGTTAAGGAGCTTGGTTCTTACAAGGCTACTGTTAAATTGCACAAGGAGGTTTCTGCGGAGATCAACTTCGAGGTTGTTGCTGAATAATCAACGATTCGTATAGTTTAAAGTACGGGACAGTTTTACTGCTCCCGTATTTTTTTTCTCTTTTCTATTTATAATGTGGAATCGAAACCCTATATTTGTGTATAACGAAAATGTTAGTGATATGAGACGATATTTTGCTTTATTTATCATCGGAATAGCCTCTCTATCCGCCGCTTTCTCCGTGAATGAGGTGGACAGCAAGGGTCGCAAGCAAGGACCATGGAAAAAGGAGTACGGGAATGGCTATTACGTATATGAAGGACAATTTAAGGATGATCAACCTGTAGGCACATTTAAGCGTTACTACGAGAATGGTGTCTTGAGATCCATTCAGCAATATGGTGAAAATGAGACATCCGCCATTGTTATCTACGAGGAGGATGGATTGACCAAGTCGGCTCAAGGTGCCTATATCGGAAAGACGAAGGAGGGTGAGTGGATTTACTATGTCGGTGGCAAGGTTTCATTGATTGAGCATTATAAAAGAGGCGTCTTGACTGATACGGTGAAGACCTTTGCTAAGACCGGTGAGTTGATCGAGGCCGCTCCCTATAAAAATGGCAAGATCCATGGTGTGAAGCGTTGTCTATTGCCAGATGGGAAACTCTATTCTTTAACCACCTATAAGATGGGTGTGGAGGATGGCCCTTATAAGTTGTATGAGGGACACGAATTCCCTGTTGTGGAGGGCGCTTTTGTCAATGGCAAACATCATGGCAACTGGTTGGTGAAGAATGACGAAGGAAAGGTCAAGGATACTTTGATGTACGATATGGACGTTTTGTTGAACGCCAAGGAATTGGAGGCTAAACACGCTCAGCAAGCGGAGGAGTACGACAAGACGGCAGGAACGATCCCTGAGCCGGACAAAAGTATAAACGGCGGCGATAAGTAGACTTTGCTCGACATTCCACGAAGAAAACAGGTGGTTAAAAATGACTAAATGTTTTCTTGCCAAAAGATATTTTGAAAGAAGGAAGCGCTCTATGAGCGCTTTTTTCGTATCTTTGCGAAAATGAATAATAGTATAGATATATGAAAATTGCATTGATCGGTTATGGCAAGATGGGTAAGATCATCGGCCGTATAGCACAAGAAAGAGGACACGAACTCGTTTCAATTATAGATATTGACAACTTGCAGGATTTTGATTCAGCGGCATTCAAGAGCGCTGATGTGGCGATCGAATTTACAAAGCCTGATACAGCATTGGGCAATGTGAGAAAGTGTTTCGCTGCCAACGTTCCTGTCGTGAGTGGAACTACTGGATGGGACGCTGCCTCTTTGAAGGAGGAGATCGAGAAGAATGGTAATACACTATTCTGGTCATCTAACTACAGCATCGGTGTTTTCATCTTCAATGCGATCAGTCAAAAGTTGGCTCAAATCATGAATGGTTTTTCTAATTACAATGTGGAGATGACGGAAGTTCACCACATCCATAAGTTGGATGCGCCAAGTGGAACAGCCATCACTTTGGCTGAGGGTATCTTGGCCAACTTGGATCGTAAAACCGCATGGACTAAGGAGAAGGAGAACTCCTCTTCTGATTTGGCGATCAAGTCCATCCGTGAGGGTGAGGTCCCAGGCATCCACTCTATCCGATATGAGTCAGAGGTGGATAGCATCACCATCACACATGACGCGAAGAGTCGTGAGGGATTTGCTTTGGGTGCTGTTGTGGCCGCTGAGTTCACAGCGGGAAAGAAGGGCTTCCTTGGCATGTCTGATATGTTGAAATTTTAATTTAGAAACGATATATGTCGTCTGAGAAGAAAACATTTATGGAGCGTTTGCGCTCGGCAAGTGTCAAGCAATGGGTCAAGTTCTCATTGGTGCTGCTTGTGATTCTAGGCTTTTTAGTGTGGTCTGGAGCATGGTGGCTTTTGCTGTTGATTCCTCTTGCGTTGGATATTTACATCACCAAATATGTGCCTTGGGATGGCTGGAAAAAATCAACTAATCCCTTCTTGAATTGGTTGGCTGGTTGGGTGGACGCCATTGCATTCGCGCTTGTGGCTGTTTATATCATCAATTTGTTTTTCTTCCAGAATTATAAAATTCCTTCTCCCTCTTTGGAGAAGACTTTGAAGGTGGGAGACTTCTTGTTTGTCAGCAAGATGAGTTACGGACCTCGTTGCCCGATGACGCCGCTCTCTTTCCCTTTGGCGCAACATACATTGCCTATCCTTAATGTCAAGTCTTACCTTGATTGCCCTCAGTGGGAGTATAAGCGTTTGAAAGGATTCGGTTCTGTTGAGCGAAACGACATCGTCGTGTTTAATTTCCCTGCGGGCGATACGGTGGCTTTGAATGTGCCTAATCCAGACTACTACACTTTAACGCGTCTGTATGGACGTGATGTGGTTTGGAACCACCCTCGTGAGTTTGGTGAGGTGGTGGCTCGCCCTGTGGATCGTCGTGAAAACTATGTGAAACGTTGCGTGGGTCTGCCAGGTGATTCTTTGAAGATTGTGGATGGTGTCGTAATTGTCAACGGTCAACAGCCTAAGGAAATACCGGGATTGCAATACAATTATTTTGTGGAGATGTCAGCTCCTATTTCGAATAAATTGTTCGAGAAAATGGAGGTTAGCGTAGCCGATAGGAAATTGATGAATGACTTCCCTCGTGTGGATCTTTCCGCATGGGGCTACACGCCAGACCAACAGGGTAATTGGCCTTATGTTTATCTGTTGCCGTTGACCAAGAAGGCATTGGAAATGGTCAAGAAAGCGACTGGTTTCGTCTCTGCCCGTGGAGAGGTCTCTCCTGCCAATGATGCCTTCCCATATATTCAAAATGGATGGACAAGAGACAATTATGGACCTATATGGATTCCTAAACGAGGGGCTACTACTCAGTTGTCATTGGAGAATTTACCGATGTACGAACAGATTATCCGCAATTACGAGCGAAATGAACTGAGTGTTCAGAATGGAAAGATAATTATCAATGGCAAGGAGGCTACCTCCTATACATTCAAGATGGATTATTATTGGATGATGGGTGACAATCGTCACAATTCGGCCGATTCGCGCGCTTGGGGATTTGTGCCGGAGGATCATATTGTCGGAAAACCGCTCTTCATCTGGTTGTCACTCGACGAAGACAAATCCTTCCCAAGCAACATCCGATGGGACAGAATGTTCACAAGGGTGCATGCGGATTGATATAAAGGGGATTTGACTTGCTTTTCCCGAGTGAGTCAATCCCCCTTTTTATTAACCTTTAATCTTTTGTCATAATGAAACGCATCTATTCCCTTATCCTATTTTTAGTTAGCTTATGTTCCTCATGGGCAGCCAACAATGTGTTTAGTGACGAGTTGCCTTTTAAAGGAGGTGAACATGCGGTCTACAATATTTATTACAATTTGGGTTTTATTTGGATTCATGCGGGGAATGTGGAGTTTGACGCCAAAGAACGAAAGGTGAATCAGACTGAATTGTTCGATTTGAAGATTTCTGGTTATACGGTCCGTTCATTTGACCATTTCTATCGAATCCGCGATACTTTCAGCGTAACAACGAGGAAGAAAGATCTTGCTCCTCTGAAATACAGGGAGGTGAAGTATGAGGATAGTTATTTCTGCGACAAGCGTTATAACTTTGATTGGAAAAATGAGGGTGCGGATGCGGACATTTATATGCAGTTTAATGTTCGGGGAAAGAAAAGCAAGGATACCTTGGCTATCCAAAAGGGTATTTTGGATCTGATCACCACCTGCTACCATTTCCGTAGTGTGGATATGTCGAAAATCAAGAAGGGACAATCAATCCCTTTCAAGATGGTGTTTGATAAGGAGATTTATGATTTGGCGCTTAAATATGTAGGCGAAGAGACAATTAAACTAAGAAACAAGAAAAAATACAAGGCGTTGAAATTCCAGCCTCAATTGATCACTGGTGATATCTTCGATGATGAAGATGCCATGTCGGTATATGTGTCGAATGACCAGAACCATGTGCCGCTCTATATTGAGGCTAAGATTAAGGTGGGTTCCGTGAAGGTGATGTTGGAAGATGTGAAGAACACGAAGACACCGATGTCATCGCTTGTTAAGTAATATTACGAGGGAGATAATATGGATATTTTAATTATTGACGACGAAAGAAGTATTCGCAACACCCTAAAGGATATTCTCGAAACCGAAGGGTATACGGTCGCTGTCGCGGAGGATGGACTGAGGGGCTTGGAATTGTTGAAGACAGAGAAGTTCGATTTGATCTTCTGTGACGTGAAGATGCCTAAGATGGATGGTATCGAGGTGTTGACCAATATTAAGAAGGAGAATCCTGACCAAACTGTTGTGATGATTTCCGGACACGGAACCATCGATACGGCAGTGGAGTCGTTGAAGCTAGGTGCTTTTGATTTTATCGAAAAGCCATTGGATTTGAATCGTTTGTTGGTCTGTGTGCGAAATGGATTGGAGCGTAAGACGTTGGTACAAGAGACCAAAACGTTAAAGAAAAAAATATCCAAAGATGTGGCGATGGTGGGACATTCTCCTGCCATGGAGCATTTACGATCTGTGATTGAGCGTGTGGCTGGATCCAATGCTAAGGTGTTGATCACCGGCGAGAACGGTACGGGTAAGGAGGTGGTCGCCAAGATGCTCTTTATGTCCAGCAACCGTAGCGGTAATCCTTATGTGGAGGTGAATTGCGCAGCCATCCCTTCGGAATTGATAGAAAGTGAGTTGTTCGGTCATGAAAAGGGTTCTTTCACATCAGCCGTAAAACAACGTATCGGCAAGTTCGAGCAAGCGAATGGGGGAACCCTCTTCTTGGACGAGATCGGTGATATGAGTTTGGCCGCCCAAACCAAGGTGCTCCGCGCTTTGCAGGAGGGTGAGATCACTCGTGTGGGAAGCGACAAGAGTGTGAAGGTGGATGTGAGGGTTTTCGCAGCGACGAATAAGGATCTTTTGAAAGAGATCGAAAAGGGTAACTTCAGGGAGGACCTATACCACCGTTTAAGCGTGATTTTGATTCATGTGCCGCCATTGAGAGAACGTTTGGAGGATATTCCAGATTTGGTGAACCACTTCTTGGGCATCATCTGCGAAGAGCAAGGTATATCCAAAAAGAGTTTTACCGACGATGCGATGGAGGAGATGAAGAAATATCGTTGGAGCGGTAATATCAGAGAGTTGAGGAATGCGGTGGAGCGTATGGTTATCCTATGTGGTAATGAAATTACCGTCGACGATGTGAAGCAATACGCGTCTCCAACTTCGTTGTAGAAAGTGATGATTTACATTAGAACTATATAATAGGGGATTGATCCCCTAAATTCATTAGATAGATGGCAAATGTGGTAGAAACACCCTTGATGAAGCAATATTTGGAATTTAAGGCAATGCATCCTGATGCGATCCTTTTGTTCCGTGTGGGTGACTTTTATGAGACTTTTTTGGAGGATGCTGTGATGGCTTCCGAGATCTTGGGAATCACGCTGACCAAGCGTGCGAATGGCTCGGCTCAATCTGTCGAATTGGCCGGATTCCCTCATCATGCCTTGGAAACCTATTTGCCTAAATTGGTGCGTGCTGGAAAGCGCGTGGCCATATGTGACCAATTGGAAGATCCCAAGTTGACCAAGAAGCTCGTGAAACGTGGTATCACCGAGTTGGTTACGCCAGGTGTCGCGGTCAGTGACAACATCTTGGATTATAAGGAGAATAACTTCTTGGCGGCTGTTCATTTTGATAAGAAGAATGCGGGTGTCGCCTTTTTGGATATTTCCACGGGTGAGTTCCTCACTGCGGAGGGCTCATGCGAATATGTGGATAAACTATTGAACAGTATCATGCCGAAGGAGGTTTTGTACGAGCGGGCGAAAAGAGCCCACTTCGAGGAACACTTTGGCAAACGATTCTTCACCTATGAGATGGAGGATTGGGTATTCACATCAGAATCGGCCCATGATCGTCTCTTGAAACACTTTGAGACCAAGAACTTGAAGGGTTTTGGCGTGGAGAGGTTGCAGTTGGGTATCATCGCCTCCGGTGCGATTCTCCACTATTTGGACATGACCCAACATACGCAGATTGGCCATATCACACACCTCTCTCGTATAGAAGAGGATAAATATGTTTGGTTGGATCAATTCACCATCCGAAACTTGGAACTTTATGGTACGATGCATGAGGGTGGCCGTAATTTGGTCAATATCATAGATCGTACTGTCACGCCGATGGGCGCGCGCCTCTTGAAACGATGGGTTGCCTTCCCGTTGAAGGATGTGAAACCGATCGAGGAGCGTCTGAATATTGTGGATGAGTTCTTCAAACAGCCTGATTTGAAGGAGATTTTTGACGAAAACATGTCGCTGATAGGTGACTTGGAACGTATCATCTCCAAGGTGGCGGTAGGTCGCGTGACCCCTCGTGAGGTCGTGCAGTTAAAAGTGGCTTTGGGCGCTCTTGAGCCGATTAAGGCGGCTTGTTTGATGATTGAGGAGAACGAGGCGTTGCATCGTATGGGTGAACAGATGAATCCATGCCCGGCCATACAGGAGAAAATCAGCCGTACCATTACCAACGATCCGCCTAATATGGTGAATCGCGGAGGTGTTATTGCGAAAGGTGTCAATGCGGAATTGGATGAATTGCGTGACATCGCCTTCTCCGGCAAAGATTATTTGCTTCAATTACAACAACGAGAGTCGGATCGTACCGGTATTCCTAGCTTGAAGGTAAGTTACAATAATGTGTTCGGCTATTATATAGAAGTGAGAAACACGCACAAGGATAAAGTGCCTGAGGATTGGATCCGCAAGCAGACTTTGACCAATGCGGAACGATATATCACCCAAGAGTTGAAGGAATATGAGGGAAAGATTTTGGGCGCCGAGGAGAAGATTTTGACCATCGAAACGCAAATCTTCAATGATTTGGTGGCTGAATTGACCGAGTTTATTCCTGCTATCCAAATCAATTCCAATTTGATCGCCAAGTTGGATGTGCTCATGTCTTTCGCGAAGACATCCGCCGAGAACCATTATGTGCGTCCGGTTGTGAATGATGGAGAGGTGATTGACATCAAACAGGGACGACACCCTGTGATTGAGAAACAGTTGCCTATTGGTGAAAAATATGTGGCCAATGATTTGATGTTGGATTCTGGTTCCCAACAGATTATTATGATCACGGGACCTAACATGGCGGGTAAATCCGCTTTGTTGAGGCAGACCGCTTTGATTGTCTTGATGGCTCAGATCGGTTGTTTTGTTCCTGCGGATGCCGCTAATATAGGCGTGGTGGATAAAATATTCACTCGTGTGGGTGCTTCAGATAACATCTCCATGGGAGAGTCCACCTTTATGGTAGAGATGAATGAGGCGGCCAGCATTATCAACAATCTTTCACAACGTAGTTTGGTGCTCTTTGATGAGTTGGGCCGTGGAACAAGTACCTACGATGGAATCTCCATTGCGTGGTCTATTGTGGAGTATATCCATGAGCATCCAAAGGCAAAGGCGAAGACGCTTTTCGCCACCCACTACCATGAGTTGAACGAGATGGAGAAATTATTCCCTCGAATTCGTAATTTTAATGTTTCCGTAAAGGAGGTGGACGGGAAAGTGATCTTCCTACGCAAGTTGGTAAAGGGTGGTAGCGAGCATAGTTTTGGTATTCATGTGGCGAAGTTGGCTGGATTGCCTAATAAAGTGGTGAACCGCGCCAATGAAATTTTGGAGCAATTGGAGGTCGGTAATTCCAAGAATCCAATCTCGGACGGCGGTAAACCGGCCAAGAAAAAGCCTGAGGCAGTGCAACTTAGCTTGTTTCAATTGGATGATCCGATTCTAGAGGCGGTTCGTGATGAAATCAACAATTTGGATGTCAACAATCTTACTCCGATAGAGGCATTAAATAAATTGAATGAAATTAAGAGAATTGTTGGTGGTAAATAAAAAATAATTATTATCTTTGCATCGCAAAACGGAAGAGGGAGCTCTTCGAGATGTTTTGAGATGTGATTTTGCGAAAATAGCTCAGTTGGTAGAGCACAACCTTGCCCCAATGAAATTGGAAAAGGAAACAACCTTGGCAAGATGGTGTG
>JAKSKY010000032.1 GCA_024401515.1 Paludibacteraceae bacterium
TTTGTCCTCGTAAGCAAACGATAAAAATGCTTAAAATTGATATGTAAAATCATATCCTTCGTGTGAATAATCGGGAAAAATTTTTAAATTTGTCCCAATATCTAACTTTATAAATTATTATTGAAAAAATGGCAGAAGTAATTCAACCATCCAGCGAGAAGCTAAAAGCTTTGCAACTTGCGATGGAAAAGATTGAAAAAGACCATGGTAAAGGCACCATCATGAAGATGGGTGACAACAAAGTGGAAGAGATACCTGTAATTTCAACTGGTTCTATTGGCTTGGACCTTGCGTTGGGCGTCGGCGGATACCCTAGGGGAAGAGTCATTGAGATATTTGGTCCGGAGTCATCAGGTAAGACTACGCTTGCTATCCATGCGATCGCCCAAGCTCAGAGAAATGGCGGTATCGCCGCTATCATCGATGCGGAGCACGCCTTCGACCGTTTCTATGCGGAGAAGTTGGGCGTGGATGTGAACAACCTCTTGATTTCCCAACCGGACAACGGTGAACAAGCGTTGGAGATCGCGGATCAATTGATCCGTTCCTCAGCCTTGGATATTGTGGTCATCGACTCCGTAGCGGCTTTGACGCCTAAGGCTGAGATCGAGGGCGATATGGGAGATTCTAAGATGGGACTTCAAGCTCGCTTGATGTCTCAAGCGCTTAGAAAGTTGACTGGTACGATCAACAAGACCAATACCACTTGTATCTTCATCAACCAATTGCGTGAGAAGATCGGTGTGATGTTCGGTAACCCTGAGACAACAACCGGTGGTAACGCCTTGAAGTTCTATGCTTCCGTTCGTTTGGATATCCGTAAGATCGGACAATTGAAGGATGGCGAGAATGTGATCGGTAACCAAACCAGAGTGAAGATTGTTAAGAATAAAGTGGCGCCTCCTTTCAGAAAGGCTGAGTTCGACATTATGTTCGGTGAGGGTATCTCCAAGATTGGAGAGTTGATCGACATGGGTGTTGAATTCGGAATCATCAAGAAGAGCGGTTCATGGTTCAGTTACGGAGAGTCAAAGTTGGCTCAAGGACGTGACGCTACCAAGGATTTGCTTCGTGACAACCCTGAGTTGGCTGATGAGATCGAAGTGAAGGTTCGTGAGGCCGCTAAAAAAGCGAATGCAAACGCATAATTTGAATGGGACAGATCGTTAAGACTGAAATATATGAGGAGTGGGCAGTCCTTGTGGGACTGATCACTCCTTTGCAAAAAGAGCAAAAAGCGAAAGAGTATATGGATGAGTTGGCCTTTCTTGCTGAGACGGCCGGCGCTCATCCTGTAAAGACTTTTTTCCAAAAGGTGGATGGCCCGAACTCGAATACGTTCGTGGGGCCTGGTAAACTGGAGGAGATCCGAGATTTTATCAAGGAGCGGGAGGAGAGCGAGGAACCTATCGGACTCGTGCTTTTCGATGATGAATTGTCGCCTAAGCAACTTCGAAACATAGAGAAGGAACTTTGTGTGAAGGTGTTGGATAGAACCAGTTTGATCCTTGATATTTTTGCGAAGAGGGCGCAGACCTCACATGCGAAGACGCAGGTGGAGTTGGCGCAATATCGCTATTTGTTGCCTCGATTGACGGGTATGTGGACCCACTTGGAGCGTCAACGAGGTGGTATCGGTATGCGTGGTCCGGGTGAGACCCAGATCGAGACCGACCGCCGTATCATCCTTACTAAAATCTCCTTGCTCAAGGAGGAGTTGATCCATATCGACCAACAGAAGACCACGCAGCGCAAGAACCGTGGCAAGATGGTGCGCGTCGCTTTGGTGGGTTATACCAATGTGGGTAAATCAACCATTATGAACGCCATCAGCAAGTCGGATGTGTTCGCGGAGAATAAACTTTTCGCCACGTTGGATACCACGGTGCGTAAGGTGACCATCGAGAATCTGCCTTTCCTTTTGACTGATACGGTAGGATTTATCCGTAAGTTGCCGCACGATTTGGTGGAGTCTTTCAAATCTACGTTGGACGAGGTGCGTGAGGCGGATTTGTTGGTACATGTGGTGGACATCTCCCATCCGACCTTCGAAGACCAGATCGCTGTCGTGGAGAAGACCTTGAAGGATATTAACTCGTCCGATAAACCGACTATTATTGTCTTCAACAAAATTGATGCCTTCACCTACACGCCAAAGGAGGAGGATGACTTGACGCCGATGACGCGGGAGAACATCAGTTTGGAGGAGTTGAAAAAGACGTGGATGTCCAAGATGCAGGAGAATTGCATATTCATCTCAGCCAAGGACAAAACCAATTTCGAGGAGCTGAAGGATTTGCTTTACCGAAAGGTGAAGGAGATTCACGTGACTCGTTTCCCTTATAATGATTTTATTTATCAGATATACGATGATAATGCGGAAGAGGTGGAGTAATCCAACCTCTTTTCGTGTTTTATGATGTAATAACGAATTAGAAAAATAAGACAATGGCACAGTATAGAAGTTTGATCGCCTCAGAGATAGAGACATTGGTCGCACAAGGTTGTAACGCGGACAATTGGGAGAATGTGAAGGTTTCCGAACGCTTCGACGCGAAGAGGGTTCGTGAAACCATCTTTTCCGGACAAATCCGTTTGGGAACATTTGAGAAGAGCCATACCTTGGAGGGCGGCATCGTTCGTCACTCCGGTATCACACATGCCTCCCTTCATAACTGCGTGGTGGGCGACAATGTTTACATCGGTCGAGTGGCCAACTACATCGCCAATTATGAAATCGGAGAGGATTCCTACATCGAGAATGTTGATGTGATGACGGTGGATGGCAAGAGTTCTTTCGGTAATGGCACGATGGTGGCCGCTTTGAATGAGGGTGGTGGACGTGAGGTGCCTATCTACGACCATCTTTCCGCTCAGGTGGCCTATTTGATCGCTTTGTATCGCCATAGACCGGCGTTGGTGAAGAACCTATGCGGTTTGATCGGAAAATATACGGAGAGTGTCTCTTCTGAGATGGGTTATGTCGGCAAATCCGTAAAGATCCGTAACTGTAGTAAAATTGTGAATGTGAAGTTCGGCGATTTTACCGAGGCGGATGGTTGCGCCGAGTTGGTGAACGGTAGTGTGAATGGTAATGAAAACGCACCGGTTAAGCTAGGTGTCCGCGTGATGGCGCGTGATTTCATCATCGCCTCCGGTAGTGAGGTGAATGAGGGTGCGATGATTGACCGTTGCTTTGTGGGACAGGCTTGCCAAATCGGCAAACAATATTCCGCGACCGATACCTTGTTCTTCTCTAACTGCCAAGGATTCCACGGAGAGGCGGCTTCCGTGTTCGCCGGTCCATTTACGGTGACCCACCATAAATCCAGCTTGTTGATCGCTGGAATGTTCTCCTTTATGAATGCGGGATCTGGTAGTAACCAGAGTAACCATATGTACAAACTGGGCCCTATCCACCAAGGTATTGTGGAGAGAGGTTCCAAGACAACAAGTGATTCCTACGTTTTGTGGCCAGCTAAGATCGGCGCCTTCTCTTTGATCATGGGCCGTCATACCAGCCATCCTGACACGACGGATCTTCCATTCTCCTATTTGATAGAGAATTCCAACGAGACCCTTTTGGTGCCAGGCGCTAATTTGCGTAGCGTGGGTACGGTGCGTGATGCGCAGAAGTGGCCGAAACGAGACCGCAGAAAAGATCCTAACAAGTTGGATCAAATCAACTACAATTTGTTGAGCCCTTATACAATCCAGAAGATGATGAACGGTATCGAGGTTTTGGAAACCTTGCAAAAACTCTCTGGTGAGGAGTGTGACCGCTACTATTACCATAATACCAGAATTAAGCGTACCTCCTTGTTGAAGGGTATCAAACTTTACGATACCGCTATCTGCAAGTTCTTGGGCAACTCCATCATCAAACGTTTGGAGGAGACTAAGTTCAAGAGCATTGAGGAGATCAGGGAACGTTTGAAGCCAGACTTGAAAGATGGTTTGGGCGAGTGGTTGGATATCTCAGGATTGATCGCTCCGAAGCAAATGGTGGGAGCCATCTTGGATAAGGTTGAGAACAACCAATATGAGACGGCGGATGACGTTCTTAAGGATTTCATGGCTTTGCATCGTGACTACTATACCTTGGAATGGACATGGGCCGCTGAGAAGATCGAGAAGCGTTTAGGCAAGAAGATCAGTGAGATTACCGTTGCGGATATCATCGGTTTGGTGGAGGCTTGGAAGAATGCGGTCATCTCTTTGGACAAGACGCTATACGAGGATGCTAAGAAGGAGTTCACCCTCACGGTTCAAACTGGATTTGGTGTGGATGGCGGTGACCTTCGTCGTCAAAAGGACTTCGAAAATGTGCGTGGCGCCTTCGATGAGAACCCATTCGTTGTGGAGGTGCAAAAGCATATCAAGGTGAAGGAGGCGCTCGGTAATGAGCTAATCGATCGTATCAAAGATATCAAGTAATGGATAAGAAAGACGAGATCATTGTGGTGGAATCGGGCAGTTTCTTCCCGATCGCTGTCGTGGGTTTGGGCTTCATCGCCTTTGCCTGGGCGGCCGCTATCTTTTTCGTGAAATTGCATTATGTCATCACGGTGGATATTTTCAAACCATGGTCTAAAATCTTGGTGGAGTTCGTTACGGACGATCTCCCGTGGATGGTTTTGCTGAGTCTTGTGGGAACCGTTTTGATGTGTTCCAAGAGGATAACTTGCTTCAATCCTGCTGCCAAGGCCTATATGAAGGGCTTTAAACTCTTCACTTTCCAAAAGGGGGCGTGGATTCCGCTCTCGTTGGAAAATTGTTCCTATATCACCTTCCAACGTTATAAGCAGAACATCGATTATACCTTTGGAGGTCTATTGAATAAGCATGTGGATGAATATGTTTATGATTTAAGGTTTGTGAAGAAGAACGGAACATTTGAGTCTTTTGTCTCCGCCAGTACATTCCAGGCGGTTGCGGAGATTGTGAAGTTGGGTAATGTTTTGAGCAAACTTTACGGGATTCCTTTCTCCGATTATGTGAAACAGGCTTTGATGAAGGCCAAGGTATTGGATTTTACCGATGGTGAAGATTGGCCTTCTCTCTGATACCCATGCTTGTTGGGATGACCGTTACGCCAAATATTTCGCTGAGTGCGATGAAATATGGCATGCGGGTGATATTGGCGGCTTACCGCTTTATGAGCAGTTGGAGGCGCTGGGCAAACCCTTGCGTGCCGTTTGTGGTAACATTGATGGACAAGACCTTCGTCGATTCTTGAAGAAAGTGGAGTCTTTCCGTTGTGAGGAGGTGGATGTCTTGATGACGCACATTGGCGGATATCTGGGCAAGTATGCCCCTGGCATGACGAAACTCTTTGCCGATACACATCCTAAATTATTTGTTTGTGGACACTCCCATATCCTGAAAGTGCAGTATGACCCGACTAGGCAGATGCTTTGCATTAATCCTGGCGCTGCGGGAACTTTCGGATTCCATAAGGTGCGTACCTTGGTGCGGTTTACCATTGATGGTAAAGATATTAAGGATTTGGAGGTGGTGGAGTTGAGTGAATCAGCGTAGGGCGCTAGTCCTATGCATATGTGCGAGAATTAATAGTTGTCCAATGAAAGAGCAATTCAAACCCGGTACGATGATATATCCTGTGCCAGCCGCTATGATTTCCTGCGGCAGCAACGAGGAGGAGTACAATATTTTCACGGCGAGTTGGACAGGAACCGTCTGTACGGATCCTCCGATGTGCTATGTCTCCATCCGCCCAAGCCGTCACTCCTACGATATCATTAAACGAAATGGGGAGTTTGTCATTAATTTGACCAATGAAGCTTTGGCCCGTGCCACGGACTGGTGTGGTGTGAAGTCGGGTAGGGATTTCAACAAGTTCAAGGAGATGCGTTTGACGCCCGCCAAGACGCAGGTGATTAACAGCGTGATCATCGAGGAGTCGCCTCTTTCAATAGAGTGTAAGGTAGAGCAAATCATTCCATTGGGCTCCCATGATATGTTCTTGGCGAAGGTGGTGAATGTCCAGGCGGACCGTAAATACTTGGATCCCGAAACAGGGGCTTTCAGACTATCTGACGCTAAACTGATTGCCTACAACCATGGCCATTATTACAAGTTGGGTGAATTGATCGGCAAGTTTGGCTGGTCGGTGCAGAAGAAGGGGAAGCGAAAATGATGCCCTTGGAAACTTTCATTGATAAAAATACAAATCCATATGATTATGATAAAAAAAATATTTTTTGTCGTTTTGTCTCTTTGGTCCTCTTTCGCTTATGGAAGAGAGGATATTAAGGTAGCGGAAGATCTTCGTTTGAACCATACGATGTGGCGAGGCGGTGGTTTCTGTTTATTTGACAAGGATCGTTACACAATCCCTTTGAATGCGGAAAAGGACACTGCTGTTTGGTATGACATTTGTTTTACGTTTGCGTCATTCCCCAATATGAATGAGGCTCTTCTCTCCATGCTGACGGCCGGTTCGTTGTCAATGGAGAAGACAAAAGATGCGAAACAGTTGCGGATGTGGGAAGCTATTGATAAATCGACGAATGGTAAACTCTCCGCGAAAACGCAGTTTGATGGTCGGGGTCTAATCAAGGTGGTCGTTTGTGAAAACAATCGATTGCTAACTGAGATGTTTAATTGTCAATACGGATTGGAAGAGGATAAGATATTCTTCGAGATGCCTCGTGTTTCCGATACAGTTCGTTATGCGACGGAGGATGATAAAACCCCAAAGATGTCGGATATTGTCTCCGTCCGTAAAAAGGGACAGGATTTGACTGGTGTGTGGGACTTGGGGGGATATAAACTGTCGTTGCTTTCCCGTCCTCCTCGCAGCTTAGTGGAGAAGGTTGTCAATTTCCCGTTGATGTTAAATGTGGATTCCAAAAGAATTTCAAAACTTGGCATTGCTTCTAACAGAGAGGGGAACCGTAATAAATTAGGATTCGTTTATTGGGTTGAAAAAGGCTTTTTCTTTATGTCTATCGAAGACCATTCCGTGTTGAAATTTCCTTATGAATTGTCGAAAGATGGGAATACGTTACGTGTGGTTTTGAAAAAGGATTCGGATGAAATGGAACAAAGAATTCTATCCGACGAGATGGAAAAGATGGGTGTGCCTCGTGTGAATTCGATGACGGATAGTCTCTTGCTGATGGATAGTTACAATTATTTCAAAAATGATTCATCGCTTAAAACATCTATTGTCCAACGTAATAAGAAGGATTTTTTCCGTATTGTCAATGCCATGTATACGTGTGGGAAAAGAATGTTTGGGTTTGGAATGGTAGATCCCTACATACTCTTCCCGGATGCCCGAAAGATCCTTAATCCACAAGCTATGCGTCCAATGTATGAATCTGGACTTGATAGTTTGGTGAATATAACGCTTCGTTACGAAACCCAAGGGGGTGATACTGTTTCCGCAGTGATGATGGGAGAACATAGGATGGCTGCGATGGAAACAGTAAAACGATTAATCTTTGTTGTGCCGTATTCTTATGACCATCATACTTCAGATGTCGCTTTAATGGGTTTGAACTATACCTATAACGAAAAGACACGGGCGTTGATGGAACGTTTTGTTGAGGATGCGAAACAACATTATGTTGAGAATATGGTGTCCCTTTCTGAAACTTTGATGACGAGAGAGGATAGTATATCTTTTGCGCAAGGATATCTTGCGGTGGAAAACATTTCTGTTCCCCAGGCAAACCGTAACCCTTATGCCTATTTGCGAGGCTTGACAGAGGGGTATGAAAAGCGTATGGCTGCACCGTATTCATCAGAAGACGGTACGGTGTGCCTGATTTCAAAGGAGAATATCGGAGAAGATGCTTTTGTCCAATATGTTTTGGGAACGCAGTGTGGCGCTGAATGCCAAGAACGAGAGAACTATTCTTATTACCTGGCAGGAGCCTGTTGTGGCTATTCCGGAAAGACCCTGAAGTGGAAGAAGGAAGATATGTATGCTTTTTTAAAGAAGAATAAGTGATGTGACTTTGTAGTGGTGTCTGACAATCATCGCAGCGTATATATGCGCCATAATACGAAAGAGGAGCATCTCCTAGGAGGTACTCCTCTTTCGTTTGTTAAGGGGAGGATTAATGCCTCTCCTTCCTATAATGATTCTATTTCCTCTGGTGTCAATCCGGTGATTTTTGCAATAAGTTCGGCATCTATATCGTTCTTTTTCATCTCACGGGCTGTTTGTTGAATGGCTTCTGTTTTGCCCATGGCTAATCCTTCAGCTAATCCTTCAGCTAATCCTTTCGCTAAGCCCTCTTCGTGTCCCTTCGCCATACCGATTTCAAACCCATACTCTTTCATGTCAATCTCGTCCTCCAATTTTTTCATGCAGGCTTCGTAGAGATCAATCTCTTCGTCTGTAAGAGCAGCGGATTCTGCTTTCTTAAGCAGTTTTAGCAGTCCTTCGTCTGCTCTTTCATATACTGATGGGCTAATTCTATCCATATTGCCTAAGTTTTTAAACATTTCCAACCAAATATTCTTGGCGTTTATCTGGGCTTCGTCAAATTGGAAGTGTGGCAAAGATAGGAAAAATTTATGAATTCGATCCCAAGATTCGGTCAGGTCATCCCTGTCGTACTCGCTCGTCCTGGTTACTGCCTTGGAGAATTGCCCATTGGATTCTCCCATGATGAAGATGCCGATGATAGGAGAGATGTCTTTTTCTCGCTTGTTCCATTTGTCTCCTCGTTTGATTTGCCTTCTCATCAATTGGTAGGTGTAGTAGGCTGCTCTGGTTTTGAAAAACTTTTGGGCAGTGTTTTGCATTTCCACAAGAACCGTTTCTCCTTGTTCTGTGGTACAGAGTAGGTCAAAGCATACGCCACGTTCTCCTCTGCTCTCTTTGGGCATCTCCACGTTCTCGTATTTGACACTGGTGATTTTGTCAATCTCTCCCTCTAATATCGCATTTAGAAATGATTTCATGATGACCTCGTCTTGCATGCAATATTTGAATGCGAAGTCACATTTCAGGTCGATGTACTTTCTCATTGTTGTTGAATTTTGCAAAGTAAAACATTGTAGATGAATTGTTGTATTTAATCTTTCGCAAAGATAATATAATGATGTAAAAAATGTAATATTTACGCTAATATATGTGTAGTGAATTGATTGGTCGATTGGGTTGGTCGGTGCTGGAGAAGGGGAATAAGGTGAGTTTTTAGCTTTTCAACTATATGAGTGTTTAAACCCTGTCTGTTGTTGGACAATCCTGTTTCTCAGTGTTTACAATAGATTAAAGCACGAAGGGCAGCCCTAAAACGAGCTGCCCTTCATTATTTATGAGAACCTTAAATTTCTTAACTCTTAATTCTTAGTTCTTAATTTACAACACCTCCAACTCCTCCGCATTGAATTGTCTCTCGCAGTAGAAACACTCCAAAAGCGCCTTCTTCTTGCAGATGGTTCTGAACTTGGAAGGCATTGGCTCGTTGTTGGTGATGCACTTTGGATTTCTGCATTTCGCCGCACCGATGAGAAGGTCTGGCAATTGCAACTCCATCTTCTCGCTCACTTCGTAATCCTTGATGATGTTGATCTTGGCGGTTGGAGCGACGATGGCGATCTTGTTTACCTCCGCTTGGGTGAAATATTTGTCGGAGACCTTGATGATGGCCTTCTTGCCCAAACGTTTGCTCTCCAAATTGTAACCGAAAGTCACTTGGTTGGTGAAATCCTGCAAGCCGAGGATTGAGATCACCTTGAACAATTTTTCGGAAGGTATGTGGTCGATGACGGTACCATTCTTGATGGCAGCCACCTCCAATTTCTTTGATGCTTTTTCCATTTTCCTGTCGTTTTGGGTTATAGACCTAATAAATCACAAATGACCGCTTGCCGAGCGAATACTCCGTTGCGTGCTTGCTCGAAATAGTATGCTTTCTCGTTGTTGTCCACATCTTGGTCGATCTCGTTCACTCTTGGAAGTGGGTGGAGGATACGCATGGTAGGCTTGGTGTTGTCCAACATCTTGTTGCGCAAGGTGTAGACATCCTTCACACGCTCATATTCGAAGAGGTCTGTGAAACGCTCCTTTTGTACGCGGGTCATATAGAGAATATCGCAGTCCGCGATGTTCGCCTCACTGAGTTCGCTGTGCTCCTCGTACTTGATGCCGTGTTCGTCGCAGAATGTCTTGTACTCATCCGGCATCTTCAACTCGTCGGGTGCGATGAAGGAGAAGGTGGGGTTGAAGTGGGACATCGCCATCAGTAAGGAGTGGACGGTTCTACCGTATTTCAAGTCACCCACCATACAGATTTTCAAATTCTCCAACTTGCCTTGTGTTTTCTTGATGGAGTACAAGTCAAGCATCGTTTGGGTAGGGTGTTGGTTGGCGCCATCTCCCGCATTCACGATAGGCACACTGGATACTTCGGATGCATATCTGGCGGCTCCCTCGATTGGGTTACGCATCACGATGAGGTCCGCATAGTTGCTTACCATCTTGATGGTGTCCTTCAAGGTCTCACCCTTGGTGCCACTGGTGGTTGATTTGTCCGCGAAGCCGATGACACGGCCGCCTAAACGGTTGACTGCGGTCTCGAAACTAAGTCTGGTACGAGTGGAAGGTTCGAAGAAAAGTGTGGCAACCACCTTCCCGTCAAGTGTCTTCCTGTTTGGATTCTTCTCGAAATCAGCAGCCTTATCCAAGATTTGTAGGATTTTCTCTTTGGAATAATCCGAGATGGATACTAAACTTCTATTTGCCATAGTATTTATCTTTTTTTCAAAAAAAAACCAATGCGAGCCAAGTCACATTGGTTTTCCTATATTGTTATCTATGTAGTTTTGTTATTCCCATATCATTTGGTTTTCACTTCACAAAGGTAGTGCAATTTTCGAAAATTCGTGCAAAAAAAATAAAGAATAAAAAACACGGAATTTAAGTTTTAAATATAGATGGTTGACGGATTGTTTCGTGTGGGGAATTCTCTCTTGAAATGATGGTGCCATCCTCTCTTCCTGATGAACTGTCACTGACCTGAAACGCCCTTTTTATTTTGCGTTCAGTCAAAAAAATGGCCGTTTTTGCTTGTCTTTGGAAATAAATATTTATCTTTACATTTGCTAAGTTTCTAAACCTGCGATTATGCTTGATTATTAGGCATTTACGATTGGAGCGAAACTGCAAATGATTTTGAAACAAAGTATTAGATAAGATTTTATTATATGGTGAAACATTTACTACGGGTGAATTACATCTGTTTAGCAATGGTTTTGTCTTTGATATCCATTAGCTATCAGTCTGTTTGGGCGGATGGTTCTAAAGATATGTATCCAAGCGATTATTTTACGCGTTATGGTGTGACGACTGGTTCGGCGGGCGATTACCGCGCTTGCTTGCTCAGTGGTATCACCTCTTCGGGTTCCGACCCCGATTTGGCGGCCCCATATCCGACTTTCGGTACCATCAAGGTCTATGCGAAGGCGGGTGAGCACATTTACGTGGCATCCAGCGCCATGATTGTAAAGAGTACAATTAGCAGAAGTACATACGGTAGTATCGAATGGCGCGCACCGAATGGCAAGAGCGGAAAGGTGTCGAATCTTCGTAATGGAGGTTTGATTTCCAACCGTACCCAAGAGTTGGCGGGTCCGAATATCAATGGTTCCACCAAGGGTTATGACGCTTACAAAATTACGGTAGGCGAGGATCAGGAGGGTGTTTGGGAGATCGACTTCATCGGAGCGACCACCACTTTGAACTTCGCCACTGAGACACCGAATAACCATCGCATCAACTCTTGGAAAGAGGATACGAATCTTCCCTATATTAACGCATTCGATGTCTCCGTCTCCAATACGGCGGACAACGCCTTTATTCCAGGTCGTGTCTATGCGAATGTGCTGAATCTATTGATGCCTTCCAATTTTGGAGGTACCTCCTATTCATGCGAATGGTACACTACTTTGTATGTCTTGACCAATACAGGTTATTTGTATGAGGTGAAGCCTAATGGACAGAATGGACACTTCTCCACCTTCTTCGCGAATAACAAGGGTGTGCAAACGAATCCGGAGGGATGGATCACCGATAACTCCGATTTCTCAACGTCCAAGTCATTGTGTTGCTATGGCGGTTTCCCAGCCTATGCGAGTCTTACCAGTGATTTGAGCGGTAACTCATTCAGAAATAACCGAGTCCCTACTTATGACCCTCGTCGCCCCGACAGGAAGTCTACCCGTATGGTGGATGGAGAGGAGAAGGTGACCGATGATATTACCCATAAAATTTTCTTCACCAAGCCAGCTGCCGATTTGCCAGCCTTCGCCCGTGCGGTTTATGGTAAGAAGGTGGAGGAGACTTGGCTCTTGTCCGATTTGAATTCAAAGGATACGCCAACACTCTCCAACTTAAGCCTGGTGGGAAAGGAGAGCAACCAAAAGGGCGTTCTTGGCCCAGAGGGTGTGAACATCTTTTTTGAGGCCAATGTGGGTGGCGATTTCCAATTGGAGATGAACTTTGGCGCGGGATTTACCAACAGAGTCTTGTCCGGTGTCTGCGTAAAAGGTGAGAATGTCATCGAGTGGGATGGCAAGGATGGTGCAGGAAAGAGTGTTCCCGTGGTGGATGTGGTTTTGGCCGGTAAATTGAAGGCTGCCGAGATCCACTTCCCATTCTTCGATTTGGAAAATAACAAGCATGGTTTGATTTTGAACCAATTGAAGGCGGATTGGTCCGCTGTGGAGCGTGACACTATTTATTGGGATGATACAAAATTGGGTGTCTCAAAGGGAAGCTCTGAGGATGCTTTGGATATGACGAAGGGAACCAATTCCCCTGCCCATAAATGGTATGAAAAGCAGTCGAACCGTGGAGATAAGCGTATCATCGATACTTGGACCTATGCCCAAGGTGCTAGTGGTGAGGAGCAGCATCTGACTGCGGTCTCCCGCTATATCGATTTGGCTATTAAGTCCATCTCTTGCGATGTGAATACTACCCATGTGGGCGATACGGTCACCTATACCTTGGAGATCGAAAACCGTGCTTTGGGTGAGGCGACCTTCGAGGGCCAGCCTGTTACGGTGGATGCCGATGCGGATAGCGCATCGTTTGGTGTTTGGTTCGCTACGGGCGGATTCTATACCACAGCGGTGGAGTTGGTCTCTTCCGATGACCCGACTTGTGAGGTGAAGAGTCAGCCTTCAGGCGAGGAGTTTGGCTTGGGATTCATCTCTTTGAAGAATGGTAAAGGCGCGACGGTGCGTGTCCGTGGTTACGCGGGAGCTGAGTTGGCCCATACGAAAGTGCAACCGAAGGGCTTCATTATGCGTCCGGGTGATTATTTCGAGATAGATGCTAACAATTTGGCGGCCGATGGTATGCCTTTGAATCCTGCCCATGAGTATGAGGGCAAGGATCATAATAATTTACTATTGGTCTCTACGCCGCTCTTCGTCTTGAATAGTGCCCCTAAGAGCTCTGCTGATGAGGTGGTGGTAGCCGCTGGACAGACCTTGACGGGTAATTTGTTGGAGAATGATGTGGATGTCGACCGCGACCATTTGTCCATCACCAGTTATACGATCGGTGGCGTGGATGCGGAATTGGCAACGGAAACACCTATTTATAACAATGCCTCTCTCCTATGTGGTAGCTTTACCTTGAAGGCGGATGGTTCATATACCTTTGTCGCCAATGGAGATTTCAGCGGCCAAGTACCTGAGATTTTGTGTCAGGTGAGCGACCGATATGAGGGAAGTGCCATGATTACTGTGGCGGATTTGATTCCTGGTACGGGAGAGTCTCGTCTCTCCATCCAGGTTTTGCCTAACCATGATCCGGTGGTGGCGCCAACGGAGGTGTTGATTCATAGAACAAGTGATAAGACATTGTTGCCGCTCTCCATTACCGATGAGGATGATGACGATTTGACTATCACCTTGGAGGGGGATGATAAGGAGCTCTTCACGGTAGAGGGGGACAGTGTCTATTATATTGGTGCAAGTGTCTCCTCTTTGACCACTTACCATATCAATATTGTGGTGAATGATGGAGTGAAGAGTCCGGTGAACGTTCCTGTTACGGTGAAGGTGAGCCAGAACCATGTGCCTGATTTAACTCCTAAGGAGATTACCATTCGTGTGAAACAAAATTCCGCGGTCCGTTATTTGTTGCCGGTGAGGATCTTTGATGAGGATGGTGATAAGATTACCAATATCTCTCTTTCGGGTAGTGGTGATTTTTTGGTGGAGGATGATTGTTTTTATTTCAATGCCACTACGGGCAATACCAATGCCAACAAATCTTATAACCTCAAGGTGGTACTTACCGATGAGTTAGGTGGAGTCTCAAGCCCAATTAATTTGAAGGTGAATGTAGTGGTGTCTAAGAGTGATATCTTGCCAAGTAACGCATATGTCACCGCTGAGGATATCTATTATGGAGCGCCGCTCTCTTCCGCTTTCGACCGTGCCGCTGATGTGGAGGGTGAATGGTTGATGAAACGCAGCTCCTCCGTTTATTATGAGGATGACGCGATCCTTCCTGTTGGATCCTATAGCTTTGATTTGTTGTTCGCGCCTAATTCGTCCAACTATTTGACCGAAGAGGTGAAGAATATCACCTTCAATGTATTGCCTCGCGCCATTACTTTGCAGTCCGATTCCGCGACGAAGGTTTATGACGGAGAGGCATTGACCGCACCTCAGGTCAAGGTGGTGGAAGGCTCTTTGGTGGGGGCGGATAAATTGATTTATGCGGAGTTCTCCTCTTTGATCAATGCCGACACGGTGGTGAATGGTTATACCTATAGCGCCGCGGCTGGTACCTCTTTGGCCAATTATGAGGTCACCGTTAAATATGGCGCTTTGATGGTTACCCCAGCTCCGATCACGATCACCTCCGAGTCTGACACGAAGGAGTATGATGGCGATCCGTTGACCAAGGAGGTTGTCTCAGTGACCGAAGGCTCTTTGAAGGGAACCGATGAATTCGTCTATACGAACTTCGCATCCCAAACGGATGCGGGCACGACGGAAAATAGTTTCGATGTGGCTGCGGCTTCCGGCTCTTTGTTGTCCAATTACCAAATCACTAAGCAATATGGTGCTTTGACGGTGACGAAGAAGGTGATAGCGGATTACAGTATTACGTTGAATCCAACTTCCGTGAAGTACAATGGCCAACCTCAGGAACCTACTGTTACGGTTAAGAAGGATGGGGTGACATTGGATCCTTCCCTTTACAAGGTTACTTATAAGAATAATGTGAATGTTTCGGATTCCACTTGGGCGGTAGTCTCTGGTGTGGATAACGCCAACTACGAGTGGAAGAGCGATAGCGCTAAATTCACCATCACCAAGCGAACTGTTCGTGTCCTCTCTCCAAATTGTACAAAAGTGTATGATGGTACCCCTTTGGTTTGTCCGGATTACCGAGAGATGAGCGGCGATGGCCTTGTGGCTGGCGATAGTTATGTCGTGGATGTGACAGGTACCATCACCAATGTGGGAAGTGTCAAGAACTCCATGTCCATTAAGTTTAATAATAATAACTATACCGGTTTCGTCGCATTGGGTACATTGACCGTGACGAAATTGGAGACAACGCTTACCGATGCGGATGTTATTCTAAGTGAGACCTCTTTTGAATATGACAAGAGTAGCCACTGTCCGACTGTGACCATTCCGGTCAATGAGGGTGCCCTCATCCCTGATGTGGATTATACCGTGACTTGTACCGACAATGTGGAGGTGGGTACGGCTACCTTGGTGGTGAAGGCGATCGGCGGCAACTGTAGCTTCCCTGATTATGTGACCCATTTTACCATTACGCCAGCTATCATCCGTGTGACGGATAAGAGCATCGCCTCCAAGGAGTATGATGGCTCCAAGAAGGCGGAGGTGACTATCAGTGGTTATGAGGGTGTTTTAAGCGGTGATGTTGTACAACTCTCCGCAACCGCCACATTCGACGACGCGAACGCCGCGGAGCATAAGGATGTCACGATAGAATATTTCTTGTCAGGCGAGGATGCCGACAATTATAAGTTGGAATCCACAACTGAAACTTATACGGAGGGTGTTATTACACCAAAAACTATCTCCCTTGTATGGAGCGAACCTGCTACCTTCGTTTACGATGGCTCTGCCAAGCATATGACCGCTACCGTTACAGGAACCATCGATGATGAGGTGGTGAATGTCATCACTTATACGGGTGATGTGGATGTCATTGAGGTGGGGGATTATGTGACCGTCGCCGCGGCGTTGGATAATATCAATTATGCATTGCCGGCAGAGAATCAGATCGCATGGACCATTACGAAGATTACGGATCAACCGGTGATAACGCTAGCGGACGAAAGCTATGTGTATGATGGTACTTCACACGAACCTGCCGTAACGGTGAAGGTGAATGGGGTGGCCTTGGCCGCTTCCGAGTATGAAGTCAGCTATAAAAATACAGTGAATGCGGGTGATACGGCGATGGTGATCGTCTCCGCTTTGCCGGGTAACGAACATGTTTACGCATTCGATACGGAAACGGTATATTATTCAATCGCTAGACGAGAGATTTCCTATACCTCTCCATCCGATACCAAGGTGTTTGACGGTGAGCCATTGGTGAACGAAACTTGTGAACCGGATGACGCTAGCCTAATATTGGCGGGTGATGTGCCAGCCATCCATTTCACTGGAAGTCAAACCAACGTGGGTGGCAGCAAGAATACCTTTGAGGTGATCTTTGAACCTGCCAATTATGCTATTACCTACCATTATGGTGATTTGGTCGTGACCCCTAAACCTATCGAGTTGGAGGAGACCAATGTGGTATGGAACGAAACTGAATTTGAATATGATGGTTTGGAACATTGTCCTACCTCCACCATTACAGTGGGTGATTTGATTTTGCGTCCGGATGAGGATTATGCGATATTCTGTTCCAATAATGTGAATGTGGGCAGTGATGTGGCTCAGATCGCTATCCGTTCCACGGATGGAGGAAACTTCGAGTTTACCGATTATGAGGTGAACTTCTCTATCCTGCCACGTGTGATTCGTGTGAAGGATTCCGTTGTGGAGGAGAAGGTTTACGATGGTAATACGACTGCTGTGGTGAAGGTGACCGCCATCGATAATCTTGTGGAGGGCGAGGATGTCTCCATATTGGCGACGGCTCAATTCGAGGATGCGAATGTAGGAACAGACAAGAATATTTCCATTCAATATAGTTTGGCTGGTGCGGGCAAGGATAATTACCTCCTTGCTTATGAATCCGCCACATTTGCCGAGGGTGTCATTACCCCAAGGGAGGTGGAACTCGCATGGAGTGAATCCGTCTTCTCTTACAATGGAGATAAACAGGGAGTCGCCGCAACGGCAACCACTGATTTGGAGGGTGTGACGTTGCAGGTGACCGCTTACTTAAATGATTCCGCGCTCAACGTGGGCTCCTATACCACAAAGGCCTTGACGCTTGATAATGGTAATTTCAAGTTGCCTGAGAACGATTCGTTGGTATGGCGAATCACACCAAGAGTTTTGACGTCGGATATGTTTACACTCAAGGATAGTTCTTTCGTTTACGACGCCCATCTTCATAAGGCTGAGTTTGTATTGCCGGCGGATTTGCCATTGGTGGAGTATGATGATTATACGGTAAACTATCGTTCTGAAGGGGCCCTTTCATGGTCTAGTTTCCCTCCTGTGAATGCAGGTGATTATGAGGTGTCCGTAACTATCTTGAATCCTAATTACCAAATGGAGGAATCCCATGTTTGGCGTCTTGCCATCAACAAGTCCATCTTGGTTCCTCATTACAATTTGGTGGATAGTAAAGTTTATGACCGTACCGATGCGGTGGATATTACATTGACATCCGTTGATGGTATTGTGGATGAGGAGGATGTCGATGTGACCTTGACCGCTGCTTTCGATACCTCTTCCGTGGATGCGGATCATATCGTCGTCCGTTTCACTATGGTGGGAGAGGATCTTGCGAACTATGCTTTGGAGAATGATTCCGTGGAAATCCCTGCCGCCATTACGCCAAAAGCGTTGGTGGTTAGTGGTACGACGGTCGCTGATAAGGATTATGATGGAACAACGGGAGCTGCCGCTACCATCGGAACAATTACAACAGGTGTGTTAGAACCTGATGAGGTGATCATAGCGGATGCCACTGCCCATTTCGCCACCGCTCATTTCGGAGATGATATAGATGTCTATGTTGTCTATACCTTGGGCGGAAAGGATGGTGCGAACTATAGTGTGAAGAGTGACACGCTCTCCGCTAATATCATACGTCCTGCGGCGCTTCCTGTTTGGACCGTCGCGGATGGTGTTTATGGAAAGGTGGTTGTCGGCGAAAATCCATTGGTCGAGATGGATCAAACTTTGGCCGGTACCGTCGCTTATAGTGTGGACGGTGAGCCTGTTGAGGTGGGCGCTCTCTTGTCAGCCGGTTCTCATGAAATCTCCGCTGTGTTCAATTTAGAGGGTGGCGCTACGCTTCCATGCGGTAGCCGTACCGTGGTGGTGGAGCAGAAGAGCTTGACCGTAGACCACTTTACGATGCAGGCGGAAAAGTTGTACGATGGCACCGATACCTTGGCATCTGTCGTGACAGATAGTATGTTGACTGGTATTGTCGGAGCGGATAAGGTGGCTTTGGAGAGCTTCTCCGCTAAGTATGATCAATCATCCGCTTCTGATAACCGTGAGATCTCCGTCTCCTTCGTGTTGGGCGGTGAGGATATGGCTAATTATGTTATAGATCCATTGACAACGGTCGGTGTGATCAACCGACGTGCCATTGTTTTCTCTTCCTATGATAGTACGAAGATCTATGATGGAACTCCACTTACCCGTGATAGTGTGACATGGGAGGGGGATGGTTTTGTGGAAGGCGAATTGGTCGCTGTTCATGCGAATGGTACGATCACCGAGCCAGGCTTTGTGATGAACAATATCACCTATGAATGGGCGGATGAATCCCTTGAGGACAATTATGATATTACCTATGTGAGAGGTCGATTGACGGTGACGAAGATTCCTCAAGATGCACCGGTTATTACACCAGTACATGAAACCTTGCTAGGTTTGGCGGATGGTAAGATGATCGGCTTGTCTGTTGAGATGGAGATGCGTGCCGAAAGCGAGCCGTCTTATGAGATGGTGACGGATGCGGATCGTTTGTTCGCACCAGGCACTTACTACGTCAGAATGCCGGCTTCCGCTCACTATGATGCTTCCGATTCCACCGTTGTGATAATCTTGCCAGGACTCGCTGAATTTAATGTGGTCGCTTCGTCTGCCAATGAGGAGGCGGGTAGTGTGACAGGTTCTGGTAAATATACCCACCATAGTGCGGTGACCATCGAGGCGACTCCTCTTGAGGGTTACCATTTTGTGGCTTGGAACGATACGATTTTGACCAATCCTCATACCTTCACATTGTCTGGTGATACCACATTTGTGGCAAGCTTCGCACCAAACCATTATGTGTTGAGTTTGTTGAGCGATGGGGATACCTTGAAAAAGATGGATGTCGCGTATGGTGATGAGGTCACTTTGTCCCAATTGGATTTGACGCCAACGA
This sequence comes from Paludibacteraceae bacterium, assembly GCA_024401515.1. Lineage (GTDB taxonomy): Bacteria > Bacteroidota > Bacteroidia > Bacteroidales > Paludibacteraceae > UBA1181. The sequence goes on from JAKSKY010000032.1 coordinate 19,574, forward strand.
AGAGAGGCTATGATTTCACGGGTTGGGATAAGAGTTTCCCTCTTCATATTGGAACCAGTGATGTGAGTGTTGAGGCTCAATGGACCAAACAATCTTATCGTGTGAATGTTTGGACGGAACATGCGACGGTGGACGAATTCACCAATCCGGTTCTCTTTGAGGAAAGTGTCGAGTTGACCATCACCCCTAATACGGGTTACCATTTTGTCGCATGGCAAGATGGTGTGTTGGATAATCCTCGAACTATATCAGTCGTTAAGGATACAAACTTGACTGCTTTGGTGGAGGTGAACCAATATGAGTTGAAGGCTGTGGATGGTTCCCTTGTTTATAAAACAATTCCAGTCTCCTATGGGGATGTCGTTACAACCGAGCTTTTGGATACGGTTCCTTCTAAGATGGGTTATGATTTTAAGGGCTGGTCACCTGCGTTGCCGTTGACGGTGGGCGAGGCCGATGTCCGATTGGTCGCACAATGGGCCAAGAAGAGATATATGGTTACGTTTTTGTCGGAAAATGGGACAATTGAAGCGGATTTCACCAATCCGGTTTCTTACATGGATATGGTGGGATTTACCGCTGTGCCAAACGAAGGTTACCGCTTCGTCGCTTGGGAGAATGGCGAGACCGAAGAATTCCGTTCCGCGAGAATTGTGAAAGACACGACATTTACCGCACACTTTGAACTTGCCCAATATGGGTTGACGTTGATGGATGGTGATAGCGTTATGAAGCAATTGAAGGTCACCTACGGTGAGCAAGTGACCTTTGAAACTTTGAACTTTGTGCCGACGAAGCCTAATTATGTTTTTGACGGATGGTCTGTTGAATTACCATTTACCATGGGTGCGGGCGATATGGTTTTGTCCGCTCAGTGGAGAAAACAGATATATGATGTCCATGTGATCGCGGCGCATGCGAACGAACCGGATTACACGGTTCCGGTTGCCTACATGGATATGGTTCAATTGAAAATCACACCGGATGCAGGTTACCACTTCGTCGCTTGGAAGGATGACGTTTCGGACAATCCACGTAATGTGACGGTGTTTAAGGATACTCTCTTGGAGGCTATCTTGGCTCCTACCCAATATGAGTTGACCGCCATGGACGGTAGAAAGGTATTAACTCAAATCCCAGTAAACTTTGGTGAAACGGTGACTCAAGCGGATTTGGACATCATGCCGACCAAGAAGGGTTATGATTTCACTGGATGGGAACCGTCTCTTCCTATGGTGATGGGTGCGGATAATGTGATTATCATGGCCCAATGGAGCAAGAAGTTATACCAGGTGACTTTGGATACGGTTGGCGTGGCTGGTACCGTAGTGACTGATTTTGATAATCCAGTCGCTTATCAAGATACCATCGCTTTGAATGCGATTCCTGGAATAGGTCACCATTTTGTCGCATGGAATGATGGCGTGACGACGCCTATGCGTTCCGTTGTGGTGGTGAGGGATACAACCCTTGCGCCAATTTTCGCGAAGAATCAAATTGAGTTGACTGCCATTAGTCAGGGTGAAGTGGTGAAACGTATGCCTTTGCTCTATGGAGATGAGGTGACCGACGATTTGTTATCGCTTTCATTGGCGCGCGAGGGCTATGATTTTGTGGGTTGGAACCCAGCTCTTCCATTGGTGGCAGGTACGGAAGATATCACTTTAGAGGCTATCTGGACCTTGAAGAAGATCGAGTTGACCATTCAAACCGACTTTGAGAATGGTGCTATTGTCACGGATTATGTGAATCCAGTCACCTATGGTGATTCAGTGACATTTACGGTTGTTCCGAATGAGGGTTACCACTTTGTTGCTTGGACGGATGGTGATGCCACCAACCCTCGTCGAATTGAGGTGGTGAAGGATACGACCTTGACGCCAATCTTTGAAAAGAATGATTATGTGTTGACCTTGGTTGTCAATGGCGATACGGTCTATGTGACGGTTCAGTATGGTGACGTTCTTACAGAGGAGAGCATTCCTGTTTCGCCAACCAAGAGAGGATATGATTTTGTCGGATGGACGCCAACTCTTCCTATTACGGTCGGCACCGAACCGATTGTCTTGGAGGCGCAATGGAGCATTCAGACATTTGAGATCACCATGGATACGACCTTTACGCATGGTAAGGTTGAACTTGCCCACAAGGAGATTGTTTCATATGGCGACACCATTGTTATGACAGCTGTTCCTGAGGAGGGTTACCACTTCAAGGGCTGGACAGATGGCTCACGCGTCAATCCACGTGAGATTGTGGTCTTCGGAGATACAGCGTTTATTCCAGAGTTCGCTTTGAACAGTTATACTTTGACGGTGGTGAATGATCAAGATACGATGAATACCTTTACCTTCTTGTATGGAGATACTGTAAGACATGAGATATTGGATCGCTTAACTCCTACCAAGGTGGGCCATGAGTTTATTGGCTGGGATGCTCAGTTGCCGATCTTCATGCCTGCGCATGATACGGCCATCCACGCGAACTATATCCCTAAGGTCTATACCATTGTGGCTAAAATCAATGGCAACGTAGGTCAAGTGAAGGGCGAGGGTGATTACGATTATGGCACTATCGCTGAGTTGACCGCTTTGCCAAACCGAGGATACCATTTCGTAAGTTGGGGAGATGGAGACACCGCTTCAAATATCAACTTCAAGGTGACGGGTGACACGATTGTCTCCGCCCTCTTTGCGAAGGATATCGATGAGATGATGGTGGATACGTTGTTGATTCCTGCATTGGGTTACTGCCCTGGTACCCAGGACGTGATGCGTTACACTTTGTTGACTTCCGAGGCGCCAACCGAGTATCGTATCATCTACGATGATGAGGCGAAGGAGGCAGGCTTTGAGGATATAGATTTCTCTCCAATTTTGGAGGATAATGAAATCAGAGTCATTATTCCTGATTGTCCTGCCCGTGTCTACAAGGCGAAGGTTCAGTTCCGCAACGCAAGCAACTCCCTTACCCCAATATTCGATGTGGATGTAAGGGTGAACCTCTCTAACGAGTACATCACCGACATTTGGGACGATGTGGTTTCCGCTGTCAACTTGGAGAGCCGTTTTGTGGAGTATCAATGGTTCCATAACGATGTGAAGGTGGGAGGTGCCAATGCGCCATACTATTGTGAGAAACAAGGTTTGACGGGAAGCTATTATATGGAGGTCGTTACCGTGGATGGCGAGCATCTACGTACCTGCAAGAAGTGGTTCAACAATGGAACCAATACTACGCTCTCCGTCTATCCAAATCCGACATCCGGTATCGCTACGGTAGAGTTGAGTGTGGACAATGGAGCAAAACACCGCTTAGTGGTGACTAATCCGAATGGTATGGTTGTGCTTTCCACATCATTTGAGGGAAGAAAGACCCAGGTAGATTTCGGCGCATACGCTTCCGGTACTTACGTGGTGGAGGTGGATGGCCTTACGGTGAAGGAGATTAGAAAATAACGAGAAAAATGATGAGAGATATGAGGATATATAAGAGACTGATATTGATGTTGATGATGGCGTGCCCATTCATCGCCTCCGCACAGCTCACCATGTATGATTATTACTTGGATGTGACGGCGGGTGGAGGTTTGCACTCCATCCAATTCTCTCCTGAGGATGGCAACCATACGCCGGGAAGTGGCGCTGAGTTGAAATTGGCCTATCGCCGTCCGATCAATGATCAATGGAGTTGGAGCGCCGGTTTCGGGTTTAGTTGGTACAATGCCAGAACCCTCTATGAGGATTTGCGGCTTACACGCCCCGAAGTGGATGCTCAAAATGGGGAGTCTTATGAGTATAGGGTCATTTTTACGGATTGGAAGGAAAAGCAACACATCGCTAATTTGGAGATCCCTTTCGTGGCTTCTTATTACTATCCGCTCAATGAAAAATGGACCCTTACCGCAGGTGCTGGTTTGAAAGTCTATTTTCCTATTTCCAACTACTTTAAGATTACAAGGGGAACACTGCAGACCAAGGGCTATTATGAGCACTTGACCAATATCGAGTACGAAAACCTTCCGCAACATGGATTCTTTACGCAGGAGGATTGCGAGGGAAAGGCGACCTTACGGAAAGTGGGCGCAGGCGTCACGGTGGATTTGGGCGCTTACCGCTCTTTCCACCACAGTGATATGAGCCTTTATATGGGTCTCTATTTCGGTTATGGATTCACCAATTTGGGCAAAGAACATCAACCCCTTTTTGATGGCAAGGACTATGTGGGTGTAGTATCATCCGACCGAGTGGATAAGCTCCATTTAATCTCCGCGGGAGTTAAGGCGGGTATCACATTCGGATTCCCTAGGATTTATCCTTTGCCTGAGATGCAGCATGAACTGGAGATGGAGGACGAGAACTTCGCCTTTATCTTGGCCGGTGAGATTGAAAGATTCGAGGATAGCGAGTTGGAGGATGTGCTTCGTATCGCCCGAGAATTGGCTGCTGCCGAAGAGGCTCGCAAGGCTAGGGAGTTGGCGGAGGTCAAAGAGGTTGTGAAGTGGTTGAACAACAATGTGAAGGTGGAATTCAAACTGGGTGAGGCGGTCGTTCAGATGAACGATGAGATCCAATCCTACATCAATGATTTGACTCACTATATCAAGACTACACCAGGCCGTAAGGTCATTATTTGGGGTCATACTTGTAACTTGGGTAACGAGGCGAAGAATATTGAATTGGGTATGCAACGCGCCGAGGCAATGCGTAACCTGTTGATCAAGGCGGGTTGTCCAATAGATCGTGTGATGGCGCGAAGCAAGGGATCTTCCGAACCTTTGGTGCCGAATACGTGTGAGGAGAATCGTCGAAAGAATAGACGTATCGAGATTGTTGTGAAATAAATCACTTGGAATATTTTCTTATAAGGGACGTCATTTATGGCGTCCCTTTTCGCGTTAAATGTTATTAAATACGCATTGCCTTTCATTTTTATTTCTACATTTGTTTAACTGTTTAGGAAAGTAAGTTGCTTTCTGATTGTGTGAAATCATAATTCAACGCTTATGGAAGTGAAGGTAGATGGCCTTTCTCCTGAAAATATGGAGGGACATTATAAAATAGAAAACCATTCCGAAGAACCTCTTGACTACATTTCTGGCGAGGAAGTCATGCAGATATACAGGGTCAAGAAGTCGTGGCTATACACCTCAGCAAAAAGAAACGAGATTCCTATTTTTAGGATAGCAGGTAAGAACTACTATAGCCGAAAGCACATGAATGAGCTATTCGAACTAACATTCGATGCCGACAGCATCAAGGAATGGGTAACAACCGAACAAGTTCTTCAACTCTATGGCATGAACTCAGGTTCCATACATTCATACGCCTACCGCCATCATATCCCAACCAAACGAGAATACGGCATTACCTACTATTCAAAAGATCATCTGGATGAACTCCGCAGAACTGACTTCATTTCTGATGGCCGCTATTATACTACGGCAGAGGTTGCAGAAAATACGGTATGTCAACAGCCAATGTTGGTGTGATTGTCAAGACAAAGCAACTTGCCAAGGTTAAGGTAGGAGTCAGGAACCTGCTTCTCAAAGAAGAGATAGACGGTGTTATGGCAGAGCGAATGGCACAATTCGGTTCATACATCATAGTATGATTATCCAACATAAACCAGTTGAAAGGAGTAAATCGAGAGGTTCGTGGAAGGCAAGTGCACCTTTGGAGAGGTTGACGTTGACCTCTGCGTCAGGTTCATGGAGTATCTGCAGACATTACAACAGATACACCGCACTGAAAAGAAACTGCACATCAACACAGCAGCAGGTTATTGGTCAACCGACGCCAAACCGAGCGCAATCAAACTCGTTTGAATTGCCGAGGTGCGAAGGAGGAAGAGTGAAACTCAACATTCCGTGCAGTGCTCCATACCGCCTATCGTGACCACAAGATCAAGGAGAATCCGAATGGCTTCCTTGACAGAATAGACACGATACCAACAGAGAAGGAACATCTGTCACAGCAAGAGCTTATCACACTTGCAGAGATACCTTGCAAGTTTGAGGTTTTGAAGATTGCATACCTCTTCTCTTGCCTTACAGGACTTCGCAAGAGTGACATCATGGCACTCACATGGAACAAGCTTCAACCTTATGGTGACGGAGGTATGTTTATCACTGTCCGTATGCAGAAGACTCAGCAGCTCATCAAGAATCCT
>JAKSKY010000033.1 GCA_024401515.1 Paludibacteraceae bacterium
GCACCTGCCTTACAAGCAGGGGGTCCTAGGTTCGAATCCTAGTGGGACCACCAAATAAAAGATTACGGAGCCACCCATTCGGTGGCTTTTTCTATTTAAATCAGGTCATCGAGCGTATGAAAAAGTATGTGATCATTGTGGCGGGAGGAAAGGGACTTCGTATGGGAGGAGACATTCCGAAGCAGTTTTTGCCGATTGACGGCTCTCCTATCCTCATGCGAACCATTAATCAGTTCCATCAATACGATCCCGATATGGGCATTGTCGTTGTACTACCCGAATCTCAAGCCCCTTACTGGAAGAGACTTTGCGAAGAATACAAGTTCGACACACCGTTTCAATTGGCTTATGGAGGAGAAACCCGCTTCCATTCCGTAAAAAACGGACTGCAATTGGTGCCTAACGCTACGGATGTTTGTGTTGGTGTGCATGATGGTGTGCGTCCGTTTGTGTCGCATGAGGTGATCGAGGCCGCATTTTCAACGGCAGCGCAAGAGGGTGCGGCCGTTCCTGCCATTGCATTGGTGGATTCCATCCGTAAAGTGTGTGCGAATGGAGGAAATGAGGCGAAGAATCGGGCGGACTATCGTTTGGTGCAGACACCTCAGGTCTTTCGCTCCGATATTTTGTGGAGAGCATATGAGCAAACATATTGTGACGAATTCACGGATGACGCCAGTGTTGTGGAGCGTATGGGGCACAAGGTAACGCTTACGGAGGGTAATCGTGAGAATATAAAAATCACTACCTCTTTCGATTTGATACTTGCGGAGGCGTTTTTGAGGAAATAAGATTGTATTTTCATTCGAAATTTATACCTTTGCTTATTATTTTAAAGAATATATAAACACATAGCATATGAAAAGAACAAGGATTGTCGATGCGGTCAAGATGACTCAATTCGGTGAAACTGTGAATGTAAAAGGTTGGGTCCGCACCAAACGCGGCAACAAGGAGGTGAACTTTATCGCTTTGAACGATGGTTCAACCATCAATAACATCCAAATCGTAGCCGATGTCGCTAAGTTTGATGATGAGTTGCTAAAATCCATCACCACAGGCGCATGTTTGAGCGTTACTGGTAAGTTGGTGAAATCAGAGGGTGCAGGACAAGCGGTTGAGATCCAAGCCGACGAGATCCAAATTTATGGTTTGGCAGACAACACCTACCCATTGCAAAAGAAGGGACACACCATGGAGTTCCTTCGTGGTATCGCTCACCTCAGACCAAGGACCAACACATTTGGCGCTGTTCTCAGAATCCGTCACAACATGGCGATTGCCATCCACCAATTCTTCCACCAGAAAGGATTTTTCTACTGGCACTCCCCTATCATCACAGCGTCTGACTGTGAAGGAGCTGGACAGATGTTCCAGGTAACCACTCAAAACCTTTACGATTTGAAGAAGGATGAGAATGGATCTATTAAATATGACGACGATTTCTTCGGAAAGCAAACCAGTTTGACCGTGTCAGGTCAGTTGGAGGGTGAGTTGGGTGCTACCGCACTCGGTGCCATCTACACATTCGGCCCTACTTTCCGCGCGGAGAACTCCAATACACCACGCCACTTGGCTGAGTTCTGGATGGTTGAACCAGAGGTTGCCTTCATCGATCTTCCTGAATTGATGGATTTGGAAGAGGAGTTCATCAAATTCTGTGTGAACTGGGCGTTGGAGAACTGTATGGACGATTTGACCTTCTTGAACAATATGATCGACAAGGGTTTGATCGAGCGTCTTAAATCCGTAGTTGCCACTGATTTTGTCAGATTGCCTTATACCGAGGGTATTAAGATCTTGGAAGAGGCTATCGCAAAGGGCAAGAAGTTTGAGTTCCCTGTTTATTGGGGATGCGACTTGGCCAGCGAGCACGAGCGCTTCTTGGTTGAGGAGCACTTCCAAAAGCCAGTTATCATGATCAACTACCCTAAGGAGATCAAGGCCTTCTATATGAAGCAAAACGAGGATGGCAAGACCGTTCAAGGTACTGACGTATTGTTCCCTCAAATCGGTGAGATCATCGGCGGTAGCGTCCGTGAAGAGAGCTACGACAAGTTGATGGAGCGCATCACTGAGTTGAACATCCCTATGAAGGATATGTGGTGGTATTTGGATACCCGTAAATATGGAACATGCCCTCACGCGGGATTCGGCTTAGGATTCGAGCGTTTGATGCTCTTCGTAACTGGTATGCAAAACATCAGAGACGTGATTCCTTTCCCAAGAACACCAAAGACTGCGGATTTTTAATCGACAGTCATCCTAATAGAAACCGGGTCATTCATGGCTCGGTTTTTTTGTTTTGAATAGATTCGCTGTGGTTGATTCAAGTATGTGTTTTGTTGAATATTACGATATTTATTGCCTTATTTAGTTGGAAATTGATATTTCTATCATAATATTTATTAATTTTGCAACCAGATAGATAAACTGTTATTCATCATCATGAAAGTATATTTGAAGAGTCTCTTCATTATAGGGTTAGCTCTTGTTAATGTCCTGACATCCTTTGCGTTAGAAAAGGCTGCGGACGGCTATTACCTTATCAAAGATGCGGAGGATTTGGTGGAATACCGTGATGGAGTGAATAAGGGAAAGACTATGAATGGTCGGTTGACCGCCGATATCGATTTGTCTACCGTTTGTGGTCCCAAGAATAGTTGGAAACCGATTAACAGCCAAAAATTAGCGATTAAATTCGATGGAGGTCACCATAGTGTCTCCAACCTATACATCCATTCACAAGAGGATGGTCAAGGACTTTTCTATTGCGTGGATTATCTTCATGATTTGATTGTGAAGAGCGCCTACGTGAAGGGAGGAGATTACGTGGGTGGTATTGTGGGTTGTGGCTCCGGCTCTGATGGAAAGATGGTGATCGACAACTGCCATTTCAAGGGAGATGTGGCCGGTAAACAGTATGTGGGTGGAATCCTAGGTGGAAAAGACATGCAGGAGGCGAATGTATTCAATTGCAGCAACTATGGTCTCATTGTCGGCCATGACCACGTGGGCGGTATTATTGGTTACGCATTGGAGTGTATGATTTCAAATTGCTACAATGTCGGAAGACTCAAAGCCTATCCTGTATATGACGGACAATATTACACTTACCAGGGAATTGTGGGAGGTATTGTTGGTTATTATGGCGGAAATGTCGGTAATTCGAAATACTATTGCATCAACGCATGTTTTAACTACGCTGTCCTCAGTGGCATCGGAATTGGAAACATAGTGGGCGAACGTGGCGGACAGACCAAATATTTGATTCAGGCATGTGCGGCCTTGATTGATATTAATCCGGAGAGTGATTATGAAAACAACGTGACTTTTATGTCCGCTACATCCTGTAAAATTGGAATTTTAAAGAAGCATTTGAATAATTATAGGGTAAATCGGCCCGATTACGACGGACTCTTTGGTCTAAAGCTGGAGTTGTTGGCCTTTGAACAGACAACCAATGTCGACCTATACCCTCACCTTCCGGACGTGACCTTCTCTCCTAGTAAGGAGTATGCGGTGAATTATCGTGGAGATTTCAATGATGTGGATATATTTACTTCCAACATGAAACTACCCGTTTGTGACAATGATCTGTTCCACTATGAATTTTCCAACAATTTTAAAGGCAAGAATGTGGTCAGCGACACGGTAGTAATTGTTAAGCGTGTCTTGAATCAGGATTTTTTGCCAATGGATAAGGATGGTTACTATCTTATTTCCGATGCATTTGAGTTGGGATTGTTCCGCGATGCTGTCAACAGTGGCGCACACGATATCAATGGACGTTTGACGAAGAATATCGATTTGAGTGATAGCGGTGAATGGGAACCTATCGGTTCCAGGGATATATGTTGCACAGAGGCCTTTAGTGGCGTTTTCGATGGCGATGGATATTCCATCAGTGGCATTACGGAGAACAAGGATTTCGGCTATGCGGGACTCTTTTCGCACATCAAGAATGCGGAGGTCAAGAATGTCATTCTTCGTAACTCCACGTTCGAAGGTTATTATGCGGGATCGATTTGCGCATTCGCTGAATCTTCTCTCATTATCAATTGCGGAAGCGACGCGACGATCATCGGACATCATCGAGAGGCGGCGGCTGGTTTTATCGCTGTGGCCAACGATTGTAAGGTGATCAATTGCTACAACCTTGGTAGTGTGACGGGAGAAGGCAAGGCTAGCGGATTCATTGCGGTATTGCGGCCGGATTGCTTGGTGGAGAACTGTTATGCCTCCTGTACGGTTGCGAATAGCGGTGAAGGGTGGCTGAAGACGCCATTCGCATTCGAACATATGAATACCAATGTGCGTGATTGCTATTACAATGGCACGTTGTGCAAGGTGGAGGAAGAGACCTTGATCCATGAGAATGTCCTAGGTTTGAATACCAAGCAGATGAAGTCTGAAAGCTTCGTAGAGGCGCTCAACCAAAAGGTGGAAAAGATGAATGCGGAACAAGATACACTCGAATTGAGGAAATGGGTGTTGGATGAGACGACCGGTTATCCGAAAAATAGCGCTCAAGCTTCTGTGGGAATAGAGGATTTGATGAATGAAGGCATGTCATCCTCTTGGATGGTATATACGGTGAAAGATCAACTCTATATAATTTCAGAGAAGAAAGGTGTTGCCACATTATACAACCATGTGGGCCAGGCTGTGCGACAGATTCGTTACGAAGAAGGCGAGAACCAAGTGTATGGATTAATGCCTGGAGTCTATGTCTTGAAAGGAAATAAATTTATAATCAGATAGTTATTTGTTGTGTAAAACGAATAAAGCCGACGGAGACGCCGGCTTTATTTTTTCGCTCTTAACCTATAGCAAACCGTTAAGAACGACGTCTGACAACAGTCAGACAACTTTTAGTTTATGGGACCTTCGTCCCGATCATAGGTAAAGGTATAATTGTAAAAAAATCATTAAAAATATTCGCAAAAGTAATCAAATTGTGTTAATTTCGCAAGATAAAAGACATCGTATGAACTTATTTGAATTACCGATATTTAATACCTTTTTGATGATAATGACTATCATCGCGGTAGTTGTTTTCATTGCCCTTTATTTCGTTGATGCGGGATATGGAATCATGTTCAACAAGAAATGGGGTATCTCAGTAAATAATAAATTGGGTTGGATTTTGATGGAGGCTCCTGTCTTCTTCGTAATGACCGCTTGTTGGTGGTTCTCCGAGAGGACATTTTGTTTAGTGCCATTCATCTTTTTCCTTTTGTTTCAATCCCACTACTTCCAAAGATCCTTCATCTTCCCATTTTTGATGAGCGGAAATAGCAGAATGCCGATTTCCATCATGATGATGGGTGTGATTTTCAATACTTTGAATGGATTAATGCAAGGTGGATGGATATTCCACGTCTCCCCTGCGGATATGTATACGAATGATTGGTTGACCACCCCTCAATTCATCATCGGAACCATTGTGTTCCTTGCCGGTATGGCTATCAACCTCCATTCGGACCATATTATCCGCCATCTTCGTAAGCCTGGCGATAAGAACCACTATTTGCCTAAGGGTGGCATGTATGACTATGTCACATCCGCCAATTATTTCGGTGAATTGACTGAGTGGATCGGTTTCGCGATCCTCACATGGTCATGGGCAGGCTTTGTATTTGCGTTTTGGACGTTTGCGAATCTTACGCCTAGAGCGCATACCATTCACAAGAAATACAAGGTGATGTTCCCAGAAATGGCTCAGTTGAAATTGAAGAGAATCATCCCTTTCATCTATTGATTAATAACGCTTATTAGAATAAATTACCGAGATGTCAAATTCATCATTATTTACGCCCGGAAAAATCGGGCCTTTGACACTAAGGAACAGAACCATCCGTTCTGCTGCCTTTGAGGGAATGTGTCCAGGAAACGCCCCCTCACAAATGTTGCACGATTATCATGTATCTGTAGCGGCCGGCGGTGTCGGTATGACTACTTTAGCCTATTCGGCTATACAACAAAGCGGACTCTCCTTCCCTCACCAATTGTGGTTGAAAAAGGAGAATTTGCCGGCTTTGAAGAAAATCACGGATGCTATCCACAAGGAGGGTGCGGCCGCTAGTATCCAAATCGGACACTGTGGTAACATGTCGCACCGTTCTATTTGCGGATGCACCCCTATCTCCGCATCCAATGGATTCAACCTCTACTCTCCTACTTTCGTGAGAGGTATGAGAAAGGATGAGATTGAGGAGAGCGCCAAGGCTTTCGGTGAGGGTGTCAATCTTGCCAGGGAGGCTGGCTTTGACGCTATCGAGTTGCATGCGGGTCATGGCTATTTGATCAGCCAATTCTTATCACCATCCACCAACCATAGAAAAGATGAATTCGGTGGCTCATTGGAAAATAGAGCTCGTTTCATGAAGATGTCCATGGAAGAGGTGATGAAAGCCGCTAAGGACGATATGGCCGTATTGGTGAAGATGAATATGCGTGACTGTTGCCGACATGGCATGGAGATCGACGAGAGCATCGAGGTGGCCAAGATGTTGGAACAAAGTGGCGCCCATTGCTTGGTGCTTAGTAGCGGATTCGTGAGCAGCGCACCGATGGATGTGATGCGAGGAGCTATGCCTTTCCGCACGATGACCCATTATATGCCTAGTCTATTGATGCGCACTTTGGTGCTTTTAGGTGGCCGTTTCATGGTTCCTACCGTTCCTTTCAAGGAGGCCTATTTCTTGGAGGATGCCAAAAAGTTCCGTGAGGCCTTGAAGATGCCTTTGTGCTATATCGGAGGTCTTATTTCAAGAGAAAAAATCGATGAGGTGTTGAACGACGGTTTCGAATTCGTCGCTATGGCGAGAGCTTTACTCAATAATCCACACTTCGTGAACGATATGATGAACGACGAGAAGGCTCGTGTGGAATGTGACCATGCGAACTATTGCATTGGTCGTATGTATTCAAGAGAGATGGCATGCCACAAATGTCTATTGCGTGAAGGCAAAGAAACCATTCCTCAATCACTTCTTGACGAGTTGGAAAGCAACAAAAGAAAAGGATATTAATCATGTATCAGGGGTATAAGATTGGGTTGGCGTTGAGTGGCGGCGGTGCGAAAGGAATTGCCCATTTGGGCGTTCTGAAAGCGCTAGAAGAGCGTGGCATTGAGGTGGATTACATCTCAGGTGTGAGCGCAGGAGCTATTATGGGCGCCCTTTATGCGGATGGACATACCCCTGAAGATATTTGCCAGTTTATCAAAAAGAGTAAATTGTACCAAATGGTATCCTTGACCCGTCCTTCGAAGGGCGGTCTTACCCATATGGATCAGTTTAGGGCCTTCATCGACAAGAAGTTGGAAGCGGAAACATTCAGCGAGCTCCGTATTCCATTGGTGGTGAACGCGACGGAGTTGAATTCTGGCAAGAATGTCTATTTTACGGAAGGTACGCTGATTGACCGTATCATCGCCTCCGCCTCGGTACCACTCTTCTTTCGCCCCGCAAAAGTTGATGGAAAGGTTTATGTGGATGGTGGAATCTATTGTAATTTGCCGGCAAGAATCTTGAAAAAGAAGGGCTGCGATATTATCATTGGCGTTCATGTCAACCCTATTACCCCCGAAAACAAATTTGATGGCTTTTTTGACGTCTCTGAGCGCGTTTTCCACCTTGCGGTGAACGGTAATACATATTCCGAGAAAAAGGATTGCCACATCGTAATTGAGACAGAGAAAGCGCAGCAATATGGCATGTTCGACGCTTCTAAAGCGGATGAACTATTCAAAATAGGATATGAAGAGGCCAACGACGTTTTGGATAAAGTGGATTGGGACGAGGTAAAGACCAAAGTAAAGATTTCCAATAGTTATAAGAGACTATAAACAATACCCTTTGATATACGGATAGAATAAAAGCAGCGATGAGACCCACCGCTGCTTTTGTTCTATTTAGATAAGACTCTATTTTTTCAAGAGTTTTTGAATTGATTTGCCCAAATCAGAACTTGGATCGCCATAAAATATATAACTGAAATTATCTGCCAAGATCTCCTCTGGATCAATCACATAACCCGTATTTCTACCTACAATATCATAAAAGTCGGTTGCATCTTCGATGGAGTGGATGATCGGTTCGCCATCTTTTAAGATTGCTTTGCATTTTTTCTTATCGATCTCCACCAATCCGATTTTCATGTAGTTGAAAAATGAACCACCTCTCCATTCTTCGTTTGAATAGATATACATGGTGCAATCCTTCTTCTCTCCATTGATGGTAAAGGTCGCATAGGCATTGTGGTGCTCCACATCAGGATTGGTGATTATTTTATTTTTAAATGAGACCGGAACCTCTATCTCTTTTTTCAAAATCTTAAATCCAATCAGATTATACATCTCTTTCTTGAATTTCGGATTATTTCGGGTTAACGTGTGAAATAATTCGTGCGCCACCAATTCCACGCCCATGTAGTGAGCTCTGTAACCCATCACAATGCCGTCTTTACGTGTGTAGGCGGCGGCACCACCCTCTTCTCTCATGGATGTCCTAATAAAAGGGACATTAGCTGGTAACGGCAAATTGTATCCATTTTCTTGAATCATCTCATTCATTTGTTTCACGCTCTCTTCAACACTCTCTTTTGCGGAGTCGTCCCAGGAATAAACCTGTTGTTGGGCGAACAGTTTGATAGAGTCCAATGTCGTCATTCTTCTGACGCGGGACATGATATCAAACTCTCCCCAATTTTCGTAATAGCCCCCTGATATCAGGTATTCCTTGGCAGCTTCATCACTCAAAAACTGCGGATTAATTTGCTTTACGCCCTTCTCAGCCCATATTGAGGAAGAACAACAAAGCGCCGCACCTAATAGAATACTTGAAATTGTTCGTTTCATCTTGATTGATTTATAATGATATAATATTAAAAAATTTTAAGATATTGGTATAATTTTTGAACGGGCAACCCCATGATATTATAGAAACTTCCCTCAATGCGTTCGACGGCGACATAGCCAATCCATTCCTGCACACCATACGACCCAGCCTTATCAAAAGGTTTGTATTTGTCGATATAAAACTCAATCTCCTCTTGAGAGAGCGATGCGAAGGTGACATCCGAACGATCTACAAAACTGACCTCTTTTCCCTTTGTCTTCACGCAAACACCGGTATAGACCTGATGAGTGTTACCAGCCAATTTGCCGATCATTTCAATCGCCTCCTCACGACTCTTGGGTTTACCCATCACCTCTCCATCTAGCCATACAATGGTATCCGCAGTGATAATCATCGTGTTATCTGTCAACAGCGAAACGTATGCACTCGCCTTTTGTTTGGCCAAATATAAAGGGATATCTCCTGCTTTTAGCTCTGACGGATAACTCTCTTCCAACCCCTTGATGGTCTTCACTTCGAAATCCACCTCCAATCCAGACAATAGTTCTTTCCTTCTAGGCGAATTGGATGCCAATATTACGTTATATTTTTGTAACATTACAATAAAATATTGTTTATAGTATTATTCTGTTTATTTACAAGACAAATATAGTGAAGAAACATGATGATTAAAGAAAGAATAATCGAATATTTCTCATAAGGATGCGACTCATTTTTTGTATCTTCGCTGAAGATATAACGAGGGAAGTATTATGGAAGAGATATTGAGTCAATTGAATAATAATCAGAGAGATGCGGTAAGCTATAACGACGGTCCATCTTTGGTGGTCGCTGGAGCGGGTTCCGGCAAGACGAGGGTACTGACCTACAAGATCGCTTGCCTGCTCAAAAGTGGTTACCAACCTAGTCGTATTTTAGCTTTGACCTTTACCAACAAAGCGGCGAATGAGATGAAGACTCGTATCGATGCTATCGTGGGTGCGGGTGTCTCCCGTTCCTTGTGGATGGGTACTTTCCACTCTGTTTTCGCTAAGATACTCCGTCAACAAGCGGAAAAGATTGGATATAAACCGAACTTTTCCATCTATGATACTTCAGACTCTAAGAGTCTTATCAAGAACATTATCAAGGAGATGGGACTGGACGAGAAGAATTATACACCCAAGAAGGTTTTGTCTCGTATTTCCCAATTAAAGAATAGTTTGATTACTCCAGACGGTTACAGTCGGGACGCACGTCACCACACCGAAGATATCTACCAAAAGATTCCTCGCTTGCCAGACATCTATTCCGCTTATTTCGCGAGATGTTACAAGGCTACAGCTATGGATTTCGATGATATCCTTTTGTATATCAACATATTGTTCAGGGATTTCCCAGAGGTTTTGGAGATGTACCAGGATTGGTTCGATTATATTCTTGTGGATGAGTATCAAGACACCAATTTCGCACAACATCTGGTAGTTAAAAAGTTAGCCGCCAAACATCATAAAGTGTGCGTGGTAGGCGATGATGCCCAAAGCATCTACTCTTTCCGTGGCGCGAATGTCGATAATATCATCAATTTCAAAAGCGTTTATCCAGAATGCAAAATCTTCAAATTGGAACGTAATTACCGATCAACGCCCAACATTGTGAATGTGGCTAATTCGTTGATCGAAAAGAACAAAAAACAATTGAAGAAAAAGGTTTATTCAGAGGAAAAAGAGGGTTCTAAAGTGAAGGTGTTGAGCTCCTATTCGGACATTGACGAAGCGAATATTGTCGCAAAACAAATCAAAATGATGCGGGCAAAAAAATACCAATACCAAGACTTTGCGATCTTGTATCGGACCAATTCTCAATCCCGTGTCTTTGAGGATACTTTCCGTAAAATGTCCATCCCCTATGTGATTCATGGCGGAAGATCCTTTTACGACCGAAAGGAAATCAAGGATGTTTTAGCCTACTTCAGATTGATATTGAATCATGCGGATGAAGAGGCATTCAGACGTATTGTCAACTATCCTGCGAGAGGAATTGGAGAGACTACTTTGGGAAAAGTTTCGGAGACGGCGCTTCGGCAAGGGGTCTCCTATTGGGATGTGATCTCTGATCCCTTACAATACAACCTGCCGGTGAACGCAGGAACTGCGAATAAACTAGCTAAATTTAGGAATATAATCCATTCGCTAACGGAAAGTGTCGAAATATCAGACGCTTATGAGTTTGCGAAACGTGTAATCATCGATTCTGGTATTCGCCTTGATTTGGAGATGGATCGTTCGGTTGAAGGCATGAGTAAATTGGAAAATATAGATGAATTGCTGAATGGAATCCATGAATTCTGTGAGAATCAACGTGAAGAAACCGGAGAGAGCGCCGTAAATATATCCGAGTTTATGCAGATGGTCTCTTTGATGTCCGATAACGAGGATGACGACGATGAGAATAGCGACAAAGTGACTCTGATGACTGTTCACTCCGCCAAGGGATTGGAATTTAAAAACGTCTTTGTCGTTGGATTGGAAGAGGAGCTCTTCCCTTCGTCCATGTCTTTGATTAGTGAGGATGGTATTGAGGAGGAACGTAGACTGCTCTATGTAGCCATCACGAGAGCGGAGGAGAATTGCTGCATGAGTTACGCCCAAAGCCGCTTTAAGAACGGGACTACCAACCCGGCTCTTCCGAGTCGATTCCTCAAGGATATAGATGCGGATCTTTTGGAGTTGCCGTACGATTTCTCGACAAGACCGAAATCGAGTCGCGCGACATGGGACGAAGATTTTCCAGCTTCGTTTGGTGGCGGCAGAGGATTCCGCCCAGAACGCAGGTCATGGAAGGAAATGCAAGCCGAAGAGGAAGTCATCTCCCAACCTACACCATTCGTTGCGCCAAGGAAGTTGAAACCGATTGAGAAGAGTTCGTCCAGCGGACAAACATCCACACCCGCCACGCCAGTCACTTCCGCAGGAGGTTTTGAGGTGGGTTGTTGGGTCGAACACGAAAAGTTTGGCCGAGGCACGATCCTGCAGATTGAATCGGTGGGGTCTGATACAAAGCTTACCATTAATTTCCAAAATGAAGGGGAACGTAAAATTCTCCTGAAATATGCCAGATTGAAGAATTTAGGAAAGTGATTTATTGTCAGTCTCCTGAAAAAATAGGCAGTCATAGTGTCGTAAAGTGTGCCATAATGTCTTAAAAGTATGACTTGGCAGTGTTTTTGATAATATAATTAGAAAGGATAATAATGTAAATTCAAATATAATGGAAGAGAATTCAACAATGGAAAATCAATCTCAACAAGTTGAGAACGAGTCAGTAGTTAACAACGAGGCTACTGCCGAGAACGCAGCTCAAGCAGAGGGTGCTTCTGAGGAGACCACTCAAACTCCGGAGGAGAAAATCAAGGAGTTGGAAGAGAAAGTCGCTAAGCAACATGACGAGTACATTCGTTTGTATGCGGATTTCGAAAATTTCAGAAAACAGAATTTAAAGGCTCGCGCTGAGTTGATCAAATCAGCAGGCGAAGGCATTTTCAACAATATTCTTCCTTTGGTGGACGACTTTGAGCGTGCGATGGAAGCCATGGGCAATGCGACAGAGGTGGATTCCGTCAAAGAGGGCGTTAATATGATCTACAACAAATTCAACACATTTTTGTCTCAAAACGGTGTGACACCAATTGAAACGGAGGGTGCTGATTTTAATGTGGATTTCCATGAGGCTATCACGATGATCCCTGCACCATCAGAGGATATGAAGGGCAAGGTGGTCGCATGTACCCAAAAGGGTTATATGTTGAACGAGAAGGTACTTCGTTTCGCAAAAGTTGTTGTAGGACAATAAGATTACGATTATGGCAAAAAGAGATTACTATGAAGTTTTAGGAATCTCCAAAGGCGCTTCCGCGGATGAAATAAAGAAGGCATATCGTAAGATGGCCATCCAATATCACCCGGATAAGAATCCAGGAGATAAGGAAGCGGAGGAGAAGTTTAAGGAGGCTGCTGAAGCATATGATGTATTGAGCGATCCTCAAAAGAAGGATCGTTACGATCGTTATGGACATGCTGGCATGGAGGGATTCGGCGGAGGCGGTGGCTTCGGCGGATTCGGAGGCGGAATGTCTATGGAGGATATTTTCTCTCAATTTGGCAATATTTTTGGTGGCCACTTTGGCGGATTTGAAGGATTCGGCGGAGGTGGCGGCCAACGTATGCGTAAAGGATCAGACCTTCGTGTACGTGTGAAGGTATCGTTGAAGGATATCGCCAATGGCGTGGAGAAGAAATTAAAGGTTAAACACTACGTAAAATGCGCCTCTTGTAATGGCACCGGTGGCGAGGATAAAGATTCTGTCGCAAAATGTACACAATGTGGCGGCTCTGGTGTGGTTAACCGTGTGACCCAATCCATTTTTGGCGCTATGCAGATGCAAAGCGAGTGTCCTACCTGTCAGGGCCAAGGTACTACGATTACCAAGAAATGTAGCCATTGCGGTGGCCAGGGAATCGTTCAGGAAGAGGATGTCATCTCTGTAAAAATACCTGCAGGTGTTGCGGAAGGCATGTGCCTAAACGTAAAGGGCAAAGGAAACGCTGTTAGAAACGGTGTAGAGGGTAACTTGCAGGTATTGATAGAGGAAGAGCCTGATAGCGAGCTTATACGCGACGAAAACGACCTTATTTACAATGCATTGTTCTCCATCCCTATGTTGGTGAATGGTGGTACGGTAGAGATTCCGTCTGTAGATTCAAAGGTGAAGGTTAAGATCGATGCCGGCACACAACCAGGAAAGGTTTTGCGTCTAAAGGGCAAAGGTCTTCCATCTGTAAATGGTTATGGCAACGGAGATCTTTTGGTGAATATCGGTGTATATATCCCGGAGCATCTCTCTAAGGATGAGAAGAAGATATTCGAGGATTTGAGCAAATCGGAGAATATGCAGCCTACAGAGGGCGCCAAGAAGAATTTCTTGGCAAGATTTAAGAATATGTTTAGTTAATATTCAAATGAGCGCCGTATTCTTCATAAGTACCATCTGAATAGAATACGACAATCTTTTTTACCACACGAGGAGGAACTGGGTTAGAAACCGGTTTCTCCTCTTTTTTTTCTACCATTGGCGTATGATAGGGAGCTTGATTGATCGGAGCGTTATAATTTGCTTGCGGTTGATTGACCGGTTGGTTTTGGATAGGTGCGACATAGGGTTGTTCAGCAACTGGTTGTGGTTGTTGAAATATGGTTGGCTGATTTTGTGACGCGATCGGTTGTTGGAACTGTTGCGTTTGTGTCGTACTAGGGTTCGCCAAATTTGCGTTTATATCCGCAACATTATTGCCAGAATCTGTTGTGGAAGTTAACTCGTTTTCCTTGCCATATTCCGGTGTAGGTATAGGATATTCGGGAAATAACGATTGCTGAACGGGATGCATCATCGGTTTTGGAGCCTTAACTTCTTTGTTTTCAATGATTTCGGGTGATTTTCTATACATTTCACCTATGCCTGAAACCAACCAATCTGGATTAATTCCTCTAAAATTGTCAAGAATGCTTCTGACAATCTTCAAACTTGGTTCATTTCGGCCATTTAAAATGTGAGTAATGGCTGATGCTTGCACACCAATAAGGTTTGCGAACTGAGAATTGGTCAAACCTTCGTTTTTTAATATTTCAGCAATACGATTATTCATTTGAATATTGTAAAATCATTGATTTACAAATGTAATCAATATTCTATTTACAGACGTAAATTATGTAAAATATTTTTAGATATTACATTTGTAAACATATCGGATTACTTATACATATGTAAAATATCAATACCTATACATTTGTAAATACGTTAAAGTAGATGGATTCTATTAAGCAATTAGTTGTGATTAATTAGCATTCGGGGTTGCCGTGTTTGTTTGGTGCAAGAAGAAAGGCTTGAGCTTCTTTCTCTTAGCCATATTTACTTCTGTAGTCGCTTTAAAATCATAAACGCAGCCGTAGAAATGACGATATAAGTTTAGATCCTAAGCGTAACTGCGTATGAGGCGTTACAAATGTAGCCACCATCTCTTCGGTAGGGCTGTCGTTATCCTGGCGTTATGCCTAATGTATAACTGTTCCTCCGGTTGGGCGTTAGGGCCATTTGTAAAGAAGAAAGAGGAACGAGCGTATAGATGATCTATTAGGGAGTTTGTGCTTGTTTAGTGTAGCGGCAAGGTAATCCGTGAAATGGACGTCACAGGCCTACGTTATTTCGTACACATAAGAGATACAGCTTGTTAGATGCCTATATAGCGTTTCTGGACTATATATTAAAGTTAAAGAATAACTTTAATGTGATAAAATACTGATAATAGGTATTTTATGTGTTTATACTTATGTTTATGTTGATAATAATCTAACGTATTTTACAAAATATACTTAAAATCGGCGAATTTATTAAAGTATAAAATCAAGTGCGTATACATAAATAATTGATTACTATGATATTATGTATTGTTTGAATGTGTTAGTAATTTGACCTAATTCGAATAGTTTACAAATGTTATTGATTTGACATATGTATAAACAATGCTTTGTTTAACTGTAAATTATTTGATTTTATTATTGTAAAATCGTCTTGAAAATAGCGGTTTTACAAATGTAACAATTGTAAAATTGTGGATATTTTTATTTACATATCTTAAACTATACAATTGTTAATCCCCTATCCTATTTGGGAGATTACGCTATAACCAGGCCTATATTTTAAAATTCCCAATTTTCTTGCCTACTATAGATTTGTTTTCAAATATTCGATTCTCGTGGAGTTAAATTAATTCCAGCTATTTCTCTATTTTTATTAAATTCGCGTAAAATAATTCGATATGACAGAGAATCCATGTTCGTCCAACTTATTGGATAATGCGGTAAAGGAATTTTCGAAATTACCAGGAATAGGTCCGAAGACGTCCCTTCGCCTAGTTCTTCATCTTTTGCGTAGAAGCCGTGAAGAGGTGGAGCAATTTGGTAATGCCTTTATAAGGTTACGTAATGACATCAAATATTGTAAGGTTTGCCATAACATTTCCGATACCGATATCTGTACTATTTGTGCGGACGAACGTCGAGACGGATCATCCATTTGTGTCGTGGAAAATATAAAAGACGTGATATCGATAGAAAACACACAACAGTTCAAGGGCCTGTATCATGTTTTAGGAGGCGTTATTTCCCCTATGGATGGTGTGGGACCGTCGGATCTTGCCATAGATGAATTGATGGCTAGAATGGAGGCAGGAGATGTGAAAGAGGTGATTTTGGCCTTGAGTCCAACCATGGAAGGTGACACAACCAACTTTTATCTTTATAAAAAGCTCTCGAAATTCAATGTGGAGATAACCACTTTGGCTCGAGGTGTCGCCATTGGCGACGAATTGGAATATGCGGATGAGGTGACCTTGGGTCGCTCTATCGTGAATAGAACTCCATATAAAATCATGTAAGAAGATGGATCAGAAAAAATACAAAGCACTTTCGCTCACTTATTGGTGCGTGACAATCATATCAATAGTCACCATGTTGGTTTTCCATATTGTGAATGATTCCAAAGAGGTGGAGTCGAACAGTGTTAACCAGACGATCAATTCCATATCGATTTTGTGTATGTTGGTCGGCATTCCCTTTGCGCTTAAATATTATCATAGGAAGACGTTGGAAAACGTCCCTCAAGGAAAAGAAGAATCCTATTTGTGCCAATATCTATTCCGCCATTTCAATTTGCGTTATTGGATTATCATCGCTGTCATGGTGTTGAATTTCTTAGCATACGAAATTTTCGGCTATGGAACTGCCGTCTATTGTCTAGCGATATGCGCAATCGTTTTGTTGGCTTTCTGTAGACCCAGTCGTCCGAACTTAGAGGCGACATTGGAAGAGATGACAAAGAAAAGCAATCCGGGCGAATAAATCGAGAGCCACTGTTTTGATACTGCGCTAGCCTTCCTCTATTTAATGTGTCTGCCTAAAAAATGCGGGCTTAGTAGATTTGTATTTTTAAAAGATCTATCCTATACTATAATCAAAAGGTCTGTTTCAATCCACTATTATTTCATAAACCCACTCCGTTTTTTCCGTAATTTTACACCTGTTATCCGCCCTTTTCCCAACTAGCCAAATGATCTCGCCGTTTACACTTGTCAAGACCCAAATTTTATCTTTGTCAAACTGCGAATAGTGTTGGTCTATAAAGAAATCACTGGTCTTCTTACGGCCTGTCATTCCAAATGGAACGAAATAATCTCCTGATTTAGAATGTCTTAATATTAGAGGAAATTCAATTTTGCTAGCATCTGCATAACAGATGTTCGGTTGCCGTTTTATGACAAGATTTTTAGCTTTAAACTTGTTAAAATGGAGTCGGATCGGCAACGAATCGACCTCTTCAGGCGTGTTTATTGTGTATTGGATAGAGTCGGATTTTTGAAATGGGACAATCTCCCACTCGCTCCGTTCGCATCTTAGTTCGTATAGGTCTGAGAAGAAATGTTTTCCTGTGCCCTCCATTCCAAGACGGATCAAATCATCGATGATTTGTGCGGAAAAACCATAAGGACGCAACAACTCAAATAGGACAAAATGTCCATCTTCCCGATTGATAATGGAGGCTTTGGGAATGGTCCAACCTTTCAAATCATTGGGTTTCATGATGGAATTTTTAATCTCCGCAAGTTGATTTTGAATGAATCTTTCAGCTTCCGATAAATGGTCGATCGTTTGGATGACATTTCTTCGAAAGGATGGATTCACCTCCTCCATCATAGGTAATATATTGTTTCTGAATTTGTTACGTGTGTAAACCGATTCAAAATTTGTTGAATCGTCCACATATGTCAGATGGTTTTCTTCTATATATTCCAGAATCTCCTTTTTGGTATATGATAGCAATGGACGGACAACATCTCCTTGTATGGGTTTGATGCCGGCAAGACCTCGTAGTCCTGTGCCTCGTGAGAGGTTGATCATAAAGGTTTCTATGCAGTCGTCGGCATGGTGGGCTACTGCGATGTAGTCGGCTTTTACCCTTTCCTTTATCTCCTTGAACCAGTTATAGCGAAGTTCCCGCGCTGCCATTTCTGTTGAAATTCCCTTAATGGATGCGTATGCTTCGGTTTGGAAATCAATGGTGAAAAAGGGAATATTTCGCGCATTTGATTGCGAATGCGCAAATTTAGAATCGCGATTAGCCTCTTCGCCTCTTAAATGGAAGTTGCAATGGGCGGAAACGCAATGATAGCCCTGTTTTTGTAACAGATCCAAGAGGGCGATGGAGTCTGCTCCGCCACTTAAACCTACTACGACTTTGGCTCCTTCGGGAATGAGTTTTCGGAAGGAGGATTCGGATAATCGTCCCATCTCCTTTATAGAATTCTTTCCAATACTGTTTTCACCAACCCTTCCATGGATCCCTTATAGGAGGTGTTCATGCTATTGTCCACTCTTCCTGCGATGATACAACATACCGTCATTGCTTTGTGGCCTAATAATTTCGCCATGCCGGCCAATGCGGAACTCTCCATTTCATAGTTCGTAATCTTCTCCCCTTGATAATCAAAGGAGATGATCTTCTCGTTTAATTTAGGATCAGCCAATGGCACACGTACATATCTACCTTGTGGTCCATAGAAGCCTGGAGAGGATATGGTCACACCCATTACCATATCTTTCCCTATACGGTTGACAAGCTCTTCATCCGCGGAAACGACATAGGGAGTCGCCAATTTAGGGTTCCAATTGGTGTGTTGACAAAATTTAGCCTCAAAATCCTCGTCTGTGACGCCTTGTGGAAGATCGTAATAGCGAATCATA
Source organism: Paludibacteraceae bacterium (assembly GCA_024401515.1). Taxonomy (GTDB): domain Bacteria; phylum Bacteroidota; class Bacteroidia; order Bacteroidales; family Paludibacteraceae; genus UBA1181. Next base: position 18,699 of record JAKSKY010000033.1, read on the forward strand.
CCATCGAAGCCTATGGAGCGCTTAGAAACGACGTAAGAACCCACAGGGGAAAAGTCTTGTAATCCGCCAGAGGTGCCAATTCGCACCATCGTTAACGTTGTATGATCTGGCTTAATCGTCCTAGTTTTAAAATCGATGTTTTTAAGAGCGTCCAATTCTGTGGCGACAATATCGATATTATCCGTTCCGATACCATGTGAGACGCAAGAGATTCTCTTCCCCTTTAAAGTACCTGTCATGGTGTGGAATTCTCGGCTTTGCACATCACATTCAATGGTATCAAAGTGTGATGCGACCATATTTACTCGATTGGGATCACCTACAAGAATAATAGTGTCCGCTAATTGTTCAGGTTTGATATGAAGATGGAAGACAGAGCCATCCTCATTGATAATCAATTCTGATGGTGGTATAACTCTATTTTGCATAATCGTCAGTTTTAAGGGGAAGATAGCCTTCCGTTAATACTACCTTTGGACGCATCAACCGATGTGACAAAGGCTTTCTATCAAAGATAGTAAAGATTTTCATAATCCGTAAGAGAAACGATATGAAGTTATCCACAAAAAAAAGACACCGCTCCTCACGAAGCAGTGTCGTCACAAATTAAAAAACTATGAATATATGGAAAATATTTACAAATTAACTTTCAAGCAAAGTTCCTTTAATTGGGCGTCATCAATAGCTGATGGAGAATCAATCATGACATCACGTCCCGCATTGTTCTTAGGGAATGCGATCACGTCTCGGATAGAATCCAAGCCTGCCAACATAGAAACGACACGGTCCAAACCGAATGCCAAACCACCGTGAGGAGGTGCACCGTACTTAAATGCGGTAAGCAAGCATCCGAATTGATCCATCGCCTTCTCTGGAGTGAATCCAAGGAGTTGGAACATCTTGTTCTGTAGTTCTGAATCGTGGATACGGATAGAACCACCACCCAACTCTACGCCATTCATCGCCAAGTCATAAGCGTTTGCGCGAACACGACCTGGATCACTGTCCAAATATTGCACATCCTCAGATTTAGGGCTGGTGAATGGATGGTGCATCGCATAGAAACGTTGATCTTCCTCGCTCCATTCGAACAACGGGAAGTCGATGACCCACAAAGGAGCGAACTTGTTCTTATCTCTCAAGCCGAGGCGCTCACCCATCTCAAGGCGCAACTCGTTCATTTGCTTTCTAGTCTTATCTGCGTTATCACCGCAAAGAATCAACATCAAATCGCCTGGTTTTGCATTGAAACGCTCTGCCCAACCCTTCAAATCCTCTTGTGAGTAGAATTTATCCACGCTAGATTTGAAAGATCCGTCAGTTTCGTATTTCACATAAACCAAACCTTTGGCACCAACTTGTGGCTTCTTGACGAACTCTGTCAATTGATCCAATTGCTTGCGGGTATATGACGCACAACCTTCCGCATTGATACCCACTACGAAATTAGCGCTGTCGAACACACTAAATCCGTGGTTTTCAGTCAAATCCTTCAATTCGACGAAGGTCATTCCGAAACGCATGTCAGGTTTGTCGGAACCATATAGACGCATACATTCGTGCCATGTCATGCGAGGGAATGGATCTTTAAAGTCGATACCCTTCACATATTTGAAGATATGTTTGATCATGGCCTCGAAAATGTTTAGCACATCCTCTTGCTCTACGAAAGACATCTCGCAATCGATTTGTGTGAACTCCGGTTGACGGTCTGCACGCAAATCCTCGTCACGGAAACATTTCACGATTTGGAAATATCTGTCAAAGCCAGAGACCATCAACAATTGTTTGAATTGTTGTGGTGATTGTGGCAATGCGTAGAATTGTCCTGGATTCATTCTTGAAGGCACCACAAAGTCACGAGCGCCCTCTGGAGTTGATTTGATCAAAACTGGTGTCTCAACCTCCATGAAGTGTTGCTCATCCAAGAAACGACGGATTTCGAAAGCGATTTTGTGTCTCAATTCAAGATTTGAACGCACACAGTTTCTTCTCAAATCCAAGTATCTGTATTGCATACGGATATCGTCACCACCATCTGAATTGTCTTCGATAGTAAACGGTGGCACCTCTGAAGAGTTAAGGATGTTCAACTCTTGCGCGATGATTTCGATTTCTCCAGTTGGAATGTTGGCGTTCTTGCTACTACGCTCAGCCACTTTACCGGTCACTTGAATGACCCACTCTCTACCAAGTTTGTTGGCTTTGCCACACAACTCAGGGTTAATCTCCTCGTTAAATACGATTTGGGTGATGCCATAACGGTCACGTACGTCCACGAAGGTCATACCTCCCATTTTACGGGCTTTTTGCACCCAACCAGCCAATGTGACCACTTCGTTCACATTCGCGATATTTAGTTCTCCACAAGTTTTTGATCTGTACATAATAAAATGCTATTACTCGTACAAAATTATAACATTTACTCAAAGCAAAGAAATATTTGGGGCGAATTTTAGGCCGGAACTATCATTTCACTACCACCAATCGTTTTACAACGACCACTTCATTCACTGTTGCCTTGACCAAATAAACGCCCGCCGTCAACGAAGAGACATCAATTGTGGCGGAAGTGGTTGACAGCACACTCTTACCAAGCATATTGACAACCTCTACATGCTGAACATCCCCGTTGGCAACTACCATAACCGAGGCAATGGCTGGATTTGGCACAATCTCAATGCGATTATCAGCTACGTTTTCAACTCCCGTCGAATTGGCATCAACAAATCTAATCCAGTCGAAATCAACCCAATCCTGGTCAATTCTTAACGTTAAGAGATGCTCACCCTCTGTAAGCGACACTTTGCCAAATGATTGAATTGAATATTGACCCCACTCTCCAGTGCTTTCCACGTCGCAAACCGCAAGCGGTTCGCCATCCATAAGCAAAGTGAACTTACCCGATCCTGCACCTTCGCCGACACGGCCCTCGATTTTGTAATCGCCAGAAGCTACCACATTCACCGTATATTTCATCCACTCGCCTTCCTGACAGCTACCTACAACATATCCGTTTCCATCCTTCTTAATGTCCACATCATCAGAGCGATAAGTATTCTTAACTCCATCGCATTCATTGCCGGAAGACTTATCATACCAAGCTACGCGACTACCGCCCTCGTCATAATTCTCTGCCTCGATAACGCCCGGAATTTGAGCCGCAACGCCCTTATATGGAGTTGATACTTTTGGCGTCGAAGTGCCGCTACAACCATCCATAGGAACAAGTTTCTTCATTGCCTCCGCATATCTCTTGCCCAAGGTTTCGTAGGCTGCATGCGTAAAGTGTAGGCCATCGGACTCGGCAGGGAGACCGTCCGAATCGACCACAATACACTTAGCCAATTGTCTTGCGACTGCATCCATACGCTCTCTTCCGCCACCATCGGTAAGCTCACCCATCACAAAACCTGTTTCATTAGGATCGATGCCCAAATCTTTGCAAAGGCTCTTAAATAGTTTCGCCACCGTGTTGGACCAATCTCCATAGCCCCAGTCAGACTCGCCTTGGTGGAAAATCATGCCTTTGATGACTCCCTTCTCTTGTGCCTTCTTCGCACAATCAAGCAATCGTTGGTAAGGATTTCCGCCGTAAGACTTGGCGTAATTCTGCAACCAGTCTGGACCCGTTGAAATGTTCTGTTGGTATTGGGCAGGATCAAAAGCCTTGATACTTGCACCTGGAATAGCCACGCAAATCATACCGATTGTAACATTCTCATCCACCGTATTGGCCAATGTTTTCGCGAATTGGTCACACATAGAATAACCACCATTCGGAGCCGCATAAGGTGCCATACCCTCTTGCCAACTATAGAGGTCACTACCGTTGACGGTGATCATCTTCTTTACACGTGGGTGCGCCACCTTGTCGCTGTTCTCTACCTTTGCGTTGCCCCACATATTGGATTGACCAAATGCCAAATAGATTTGGAAATTCTCCTTCTCGTCACAATCAGAACCACCAGGGTTGTTCGAATTGCCTGGATCATCCGCACTATTCGCGTCACAGAATTCACCATAATTCACCTTTGCATATTCCTTATACCAGTCCCAGCAGGCCTTACCACAAGCATCTTCCGCGCCCTCCTTTCCGTAGAACGCATAACGAATCTCGCCCGTTTTCAAGTAGTGCTCCATATCGACATAATCGTCGGTTCCCGTCAATGTGAGAGAAAGATTGTATTTGTCCATCACAGCCTTGAAGCGGTTACCCCACTTGCTTGTGGAACCGGTGGCCCAAGTACCGAGATTCTTAGACTTCAACGAACCATCGGAATTAGTTCCAACGACATGACCAGGACTCCAGTCACACTCAGTAACGACAACAGGATTGGTCTCTACAACAGGCACTTGCTTCTTGAACTGGTCAATGAAATGTTGCGTATTACCATACTCGTCTGCATTTCCATACCATCCAGTATAGACGTGGCAAGCATAGCCCAAATTGTTCAACGGATCCACCAATGGATAATTCTTATAACCTCCATATTGCGATTGGTAACCAGTACCCGCTCCCCATACGATTCCTTTGAAACCATTGTTTCTGATGGTTTCCAAAATTGGTTGGAAGAAATCATGAGGAGCCCAAGGTGCGAACTCAGTTTCCTTTCCGTTTTTATCGTAAAGGCGGACAGGCTCGTTGGCCAATTCAAGAGAGATGACACCTGCATATTTCTTGATGGAGTCGTGGGAAGAGACGATGTCCCAAACCGTATTCAAATATTGGTTATATTCGTCACCTACCTTTATATTTTCAGGACAGACACCTGGTGGACGCATGATAACATACATTCCATGCTTAATGGCCTCCTTGGCCAAAGGAAAATATAAATTATCCAAAAAATAACGAAGTCTATCGGCCGAGAACTGGCTGATATTATGTTCACCACCTTGACCCACAAGTGGCTTTTGACGGTCGTTCGTCCAACATGGGTCCATGTGCAAACGGAACACATTACAATAGACGCCCTTGTCTTGCGAGGATAGAACTGTGAAAATCTTGTTGAAATAGCCCATTACGTTAGGGATGGCCGAAGGTGCATCATACTCCTTACCCCAATCGAATGCCCAACGGCTGAAATTACCATTGAAATAACCATTCGGAGTATCCATCACACCATGTAGCACAACTTGATGTCCACAATCATCCATGAGTTTATTTCCTTCCACATGGATAGGAGGAGTTGCTCCAAATCCCTTCATTTTGCCATTAAGGCAAGTTGCAGGAGCGGCTGAAGTTGCCGTCGTTAATGTCGCCAGAGTCAAAAGAACCAGGACTTTAATTACCTTTTTTACCATTTTACTTACAGTGTTTGTGTTTTTCTTTATTGACAATCATTCTAATACAAACAACCCACATAGACTTTAATTCACCGCAAATGTAAAGAATAATAAAGTAGAAAACAATCCATTTTTCCGAAAAACTTTATTCTCTCGGAAAGATTCACCCATAGAACAATCCGTGCTGTACAAACAAAAAGAGGCGGACACTTTCGCATCCGCCTCATATATAAATCCTGGAGTTTGATTAGTTACCGAACTTAGCCTTGATGACATTGTTGATCTCCTCGTAATTCTTGTTCATTGACAACTTGTAATAAACAGAGCGAAGGAAACGAAGATTTTGCTCGTGGTCACCATCGATTTGTCTTGCCTTCTCAAGATAAGGAAGAGATTTCTTGAACTCCTCAGTCGCCTTATTCTTCTGAGCAGTGTACTTCTTAGCGTCCTTAATCTTTGAAGCTGCGTCGATAAGCTCTTCACCCTTCTTCTCGTATGCCATACCACACTCGAATTGAGCATTGAAGTCATTTGGATCCAATTGAGTCGCTTTGGTCAAATTCTCAATAGCGGCATCGTATTGTTTTTTCTTCAACAACATCTCACCCTTGATCGCATAGTATTGTGCGTTGTTAGGATCCTTTTGGATAGCCGCATCCAAGTATTGAGTTGCCTCTTGCTCCTTGTCATTTGACAAGTAATAGTTGATCATGTTACCGATAAGGTACTTGTTTGAAGGATATTTTTTGATACCTTCATCTAAGACTTGAAGCATTTTATCGTATTGTTTCTCCTCTCCGTAAGTACTGCTCAACCACTCGTACATACGCTCCTCCTCATACTTGGCATTCTTCAAATCGATCATGTTTTTGATCATGGTTTGACGTAGACTAGGAACAGTCGCTGCGGAAGTAACAATATTGTATTTCACTTGGTTATACGTTTCGTTGCCCTTCAAGTTCTCTGACTTCATGATGTCTTGATCCGCCAAGTTAATGTATGCCTCAAACATCTTGACAGCCATCTCTCTCTTTTCGTTCTTTTGGAAATCGACACCTTCACGAAGCAAATCGTTTGCACAATCATTCAAGCCTTTTACTACGTCCTTGGTGTATTTAGGCTTAATTTTACCCTTTGCGTCTGGCTTTTGGTCCAAATCTCCACATTTCACATACGCGTTTACACAATTAAGAAGCGCTTGGCTCATCTCGTCTTGAGAATATTGCATTTGACCTTGCTTCTTCATCGCGCCATCATAAAATTGCTTATAGTATATTTGACCAGCGATGTAGTAGGTTTTTGACCAATTGGCAGTCTCAGGATTCTTCATAGCTGCCTCGATCAATGTCTTACCTTCAGCAAAGTTGACTGGTTGCTCATACAAGCAACCCTCTGCCATAGATACATTCTTCTTTTGAGCGAAACCGCCCATAGCCATGGTCAATGCCAATGCTGTTACTGTAATCTTTTTCATGATTTATCTATATTTCTAAATTAATATTCTAGTTATTACTCTCCTCATTATCATCACTTACAATTTCCGTGCCATCGATTGGCTCGACTCCTTCAAGATCTTCAGCTCCCTCTTCGATCTCCTCCTCTTGCTCTGACAAAACCTTGCATACAGAAGCGATTTGGTCGTTCTTCT
>JAKSKY010000034.1 GCA_024401515.1 Paludibacteraceae bacterium
TTCTGTTCTCTTCCATAACATTACTTTTTTTGTAACGCTATTTCAGGACTAGACATATTTATGATACAAAAAGCGTCATCCGTCGGGTGGCGCTTTTTTTTGCTTCAGGCACCTACCTTTCCACTTAAAAATTGTACCTTTGCCCTCGTTAACCATAATTACAATTTGTATGAATCTAAAGAAATTACTCATGGTAGTCCTTCCGTTCTGTGGACTACAATCTTATGCTGAAACATTAAGCTATGATTTTGAGTCCGGCGCCGACGATTGGGCGGGACGCGGTGACGCTACGGTGGAAATCTCCACGGAGAAAGCTCATACGGGCTCTCAGTCTCTATATGTCAGCAACCGTGCGGAGAGCTGGCATGGCGCCCTCGTCCAAAACGCAAAGATCGAGGCGGGCAAAACCTATATCATCACCGCTTATGTCTACGTCCTATCCAATGGCAATATGGATTTGAGCGTCCAATACTCTTCGGATGGAGAGAACTCTTATCCAGGCGTTTGTTCCAAGGAGGCATACGGTTATAGCTGGACGGAGTTGAAGGGAAAGATCGTGATTCCAGAGGGCGTGGAGGATATCCAACCCTACATCCAATGTACCAATAACCCTACTTTGGAGTATTACATCGATGATGTGACCATCGAGGAGGAGGTTGAGGATTTGATTGATTTCTCCCAACAATTGCCTTTGAAAGCGCTCTACAAGGATTACTTCAAAATCGGTACCGCCGCTGTGGCGAGTGAGATCGCTCCTCAAAACGCGAAGAATATGATTTTGCACCACTTCAACAGCCTTACCCCTGGTAATGAGTTGAAGCCAGATAATATGTTGGATCAATCCGCCAGCCAGAGCAAGGGTGACAATGTGAATCCACAAGTGCGCTTGGCGCCTAACACCAAGGCTGTTTTGAACTTCTGTGAGAAGTATAAGATGCCGATCCGTGGACACGTGTTCGTATGGCACTCCCAAACTCCAGACTGGTTCTTCAACGAGGGCTTCGAGGATAATGGAAAGACCGTCAGTAAGGATATCATGGACCAACGTATGGAGAACTACATCAAGAACGTCATTGAGTTGGTGACCACCACCTATCCGGACTTGAATATCTATGCGTGGGATATCGTGAACGAGACCTTTACGGATGGTGGACAAATGCGTAACCCAGGTAGCAACTATAAAGTGAACGAGACATCCCGTTGGGTGGAGGTGTATGGTGACAAATCATTCATCGAAAAGGCCTTCTCTTACGCTAGAAAGTATCTTCCAGAGGGTTGCAAGGCATACTACAACGATTACAACGAGTACATCGGAGCCAAGCGAGACGCTATCTATGATTTGGTGAAGGATTTGTATGGCAAAGGTCTTTGTGACGGTGTCGGCATGCAATCCCACTTGAGTACACAATTCCCTTCCGTTCAACTCTACAAGGAGGCTTTGGCGAAGTATGCCACCATCGGTTGCGACATTCAGGTGACTGAGTTGGATATTACCATCGAGAGCGGTGCGGATTACAATACCCAAGCGCAAATGTATGGTGATTTGTTCAAGGTCTACAAGGAGTATAAGGATAACATCAGCTTGGTAGCCGTATGGGGTATCAACGATGAGATCAGCTGGCGCGCATCCGGCAAGCCGTTGGTTTTCTCTAACTACCAACCTAAGGCCGCATATGATAAGATCATCGAAGGTATGCCAATGCCTGATCTATCCTCCCTATCCAATGCGAAGGGGGATATCGCTTCTGTAGCGCCAACTACGGTAGAGAGTGAAACAAACATCTCTTGTGAGGGCGCATTCGCCTACAAGCTTGTGAATGTAGCCGGACAGGTGATGATGGCAGGTGAAGGTGAGGATCAATTGACCTTGACGTTGGATGTCCCTACGGGCGTCTATATGTTGGAGGTTGCCGCTAATGGTGGACAGGAAGTGGTGAAATTGATAAAGAAATAAGGAAATAGCTAAGTTTTGGGAAGGCGGGGTCTAATGGATTCCGCCTTTTCTATGAATGGATAGCTGACAAAAAAAGAACGGTGCGACAAATCATTGCCGCACCGTTTTATCTGTTAAATGGAAGAGGATTATTCTTCGTCCTCGACATCGTACATCTCACCGAATCCGTCGATTTCAGTGTAGTTCTTCTCGTCGATTAGCTTTTGAGCTTCAGCTGGCATGGTGGCCTTCTTGTAAGTGACCTTTAAGAAATCCATAAGGTTCATAGAGAAAGTCTCTCCTTCGATCTTAACGTCGATGGCGATGCCATTCTTGTCGATTAATTGGCCGTTGCTGTAGTTGCACTTTGTGCGGCTAGCTCTCCAAGCGCCATCCTCTAGCACTGCCGCATATAAGTAGCCATTGTTGTATCTAGCGTATTGTTCTCCTACTTGGCTCTCTGGGTAGTTGATGGCCATTCCCTCTCCGAAATCTAGGGACATGGCTGTGATTTTCCAATCGCCTGTCAAATCATTGGATGCGCCACCGTTCTCCTCGTCATTGTCGTCGCCACAGTTTGTGAAAGTTGCAAGAGCGAACATCGCGCTCAAAAGCATTAAAAGATACTTCTTCATTTTACTTGGAATTTAATTATTAATTAGTGAAAAAAATTTCTGTCTTATTTGGCTGCGATGACCTCGATTTCCACCAAAGCCCCTTTGGGCAATGATTTCACCTCGACGCAGGAACGTGCGGGAGGATTAGTGGTGAAGCATTCACCGTAGATTTGGTTGACTGTGCCGAAGCTGCCCATGTCGGTGATGAATACAGTCGTTTTGATCACGTCGCTGAAGGTGTATCCGGCGGCTTGGAGAATGTTGCCGAGATTCTTCATCACTTGTTTGGTTTGTTCCTCGATGGTGCTTCCCGCTAGATTGCCGGTTTGCGGATCGATGGCGATTTGCCCTGAAGTGTAAAGCGCGCCACCCACTTGTACAGCTTGGCTGTAAGGACCAATGGCAGCTGGCGCATTGGTTGTTGATATTATCTGCTTCATTTCTTTAAAAGTGAATTTTATGGGACAAATATAGTTTTATTTGAGTGAAAATCCGTTCGGAATTTGTATTTTTGTAGATTGTCTGAAGACATTTTTCTTATGATGAATAACAGCGAATTACAAAACATCAAAAACAAGTTCGGTATCGTGGGTGCGGATCCGGCGTTGAACCGTGCGATCGATGTGGCTGTGCAGGTGGCCTCTACGGATCTTTCTGTGCTTATCACTGGCGAAAGCGGTGTGGGTAAGGAGAAATTTCCGCAGATTATTCATCAAAATTCGGCTAGGAAGCACAATAAGTATATTGCTGTTAACTGTGGCGCCATTCCGGAGGGGACGATTGATTCTGAACTTTTCGGCCATGTCAAGGGCTCTTTTACGGGTGCGACCAATGACCGAAAGGGTTATTTCGAGGAGGCTAACGGTGGAACCATCTTCTTGGATGAGGTGGGTGAGTTGCCGCTCTCCACACAGGTCCGTTTGCTCCGTGTTTTGGAGGCGGGCGAATATTTGAAGGTTGGATCCTCCGAGGTGTATAAAACCAATGTCCGTGTCGTGGCGGCTACCAACTTGGATATGGTGCGGGCGATTTCGGAGGGTAAATTCCGTGAGGACCTCTACTATCGTTTGAATACGGTGCCTATTTCGGTTCCGCCGCTCAGACAACGTGGTGATGATATCTATTTATTGTTTAGGAAATTCGCCACTGATTTTGCGGAGAAATATAAAATGCCGGCCGTCTCCCTCTCTTCCGAGGCCAAGCAACTTCTGCAACGTTATCCGTGGCCGGGTAATGTGCGTCAGTTGAAAAATGTGACGGAGCAGATCTCCGTGTTGGAGACGGATCGTGAAATCAGCAGGGATACGTTGGTGAATTATTTGCCAAGTTCGGCTCCTAATTCCAACTTGCCGATGTTGACCGCGGCTTCCAATGACAAGTCGTTCCATGACGAGCGTGAAATCCTATATCAAGTCCTCTTTGACATGAAAAAGGATATGAACGATTTAAAGAAGTTGGTGAATGAGATCATGCAGGGTAGGGCGGTCAATGTGGAGAATATATCCGCGGTGACAGCTCAGGACCACTCTTTCCAAAACCTTCGGAATCAGTTCGACGATGTCTCTGGATTCACGCCTGAAATCATCACCGACACCACACTTACGCAGACAACCGTCCAGCCTGTCACGGTGGCCAAGATTAAGTCGCATCACGACATTCAGGACACGGATGTTTTCGAAGAGGAGAATTTCTCTTTGGAGGATGCGGAGAAGGAGATGATCGTCAAAGCGTTGGAGAAACATAATAACAAAAGAAAATATGCCGCGCAGGATTTGAAGATCTCTGAGCGCACACTTTATAGAAAGATAAAACAATATGGTTTGGAATAGAAGAAAATTCTTCGGTTGTCTGGCGGTCGTTTCGCTTCTTTGCGCGTTATGGTCATGTAGGATCTCTTACAAGTTTAACGGATCCTCCATCGATTATGCGGTCGTCAAGACGATTAATATTGAGGAGTTCCCGAATAGGGCACCTTTGGTTTATGCCTCATTGGCTCCCGATTTTACGGAGAAGTTGAAGGATGAGTTCTCTTCCAAAACTGCGCTTCGTTTTGTGGAGCATGATGGTGATTTGCAGATCACGGGAGAAATCAGAGGATACAACGTCGTTTCCAGTGGTGTGAACTCCGCGGGTGAGGCGATGGATTCACGACTTCAGATGTCTGTCTTCGTCCGTTTTGTCAACAAGAAGAATTCGACAGAAAATTTCGAGCGTACCTTCTCGACTTATCAAACCTTCTCCAATGAATATACGATTGATGATGTACAGGCGGAGTTGAATGGCTTGTTGATCGAAGATATTGTAAGTCAGATATTTAATGCGACCGTAGCCAATTGGTAACGATATGAAAGCAAGTGAAATAAAAATGTTGGTGGAACATCCGGGCATGATCGGCAGTGAGCATCTCGCCGATTTGAAGGAGTGCGTGGAGCAGTTCCCATATTCGCAAACTTTCCGTTTCCTTTATTTGAAGGGATTGAAGAATGTGGGCGACCTTCGTTATGAGCAGGAGCTACGAAAGGTTTCGCTCTATGCGATGGACCGTTCCTCCCTCCATCAATTGATTTTGGTCGAGCCGGAAGAGCCGAAAGTGGTATCGACGCCTGTCGTTGAGCCTGTCAAGGTGGAACTTCCTGTCGTTGAGGCTGTCAGTACGGAGGTGAAGCGTCAAGAGCCAATTGAACGGTCGAACTTGCGTCCCGCTTCCGCGATCGCGTCCATTACCGATATCACGGAACTTTTGAATGAATTGAAGCCTATAGAGGGTGAAAAGCCGGTGAAGGAGATGAGGGGACAGAGCCTAATCGATGATTTTATCTCTTCAAGAGGTGAAAATGATGAGTCTCAGAGCCTCAAGGCGGAGTATGTGGACGAGCCTGCTCCAATTTTGCCGGAATCTGTTGATAATCAACAAGAAGAGTCTTCATGTTTCACGGAAACACTTGCGAAAATTTATATCAAACAGAAGAAATTTGACAAGGCGATTAAAATATTTCGCCAGTTAAGTTTGAAAAATCCGGAAAAAAGCATTTACTTTGCAGACCAAATCAGATTCTTTGAGAGACTGATTGAGAATTTAAACAATTAAGTTGAATAAAATGGTTTACACGTTTATTACTATTATTGTTGTGATCGCATCCATCCTTTTGGTGGCAGTTGTATTGATTCAAAACTCTAAGGGTGGCGGTTTGGCTTCAAATTTCCAAGCTCAAAATAACATTATGGGTGTGGAGAAAACAACGGATTTCGTAGAGAAGGCGACTTGGTTCTTGGTTTCTGTTGTTGTTGTATTGAGTATTGCAAGTGCGGCGTTCCTTTCAAATAAGTCAGCGGATACCAAGTCTGCCCTTACTGAAGGTATGGAGATTTCGGCTCCTCAAGACGCAGATTCTCAAGCAGAATAATTGATGTGCAAAATTTAGGAGGGAGTTGGAGTGATCCGACTCCCTTTTTTGTTTTTACCCTATTGTTTTAACCCCTCGTTTGTCTTATATTTGTATTTCACGTTGTAACAATTGGTGGAATGAATAGATTTATAACGCTGACAATTACGTTGCTGCTCTCTCTTAGCGGCTTTGCAAAAAAATATACCATCGAAAACATTCCGATGGTACATTTGCAGGATGAGACCCGCTATGTCTGCAATCCGGATAATGTCTTGGATTGGAGCGCTGTGGCGAAGATGGATGCGCAATTGGCGGAGTTGGAGGATTCCACGGGCATAGAGGTGGTGGTGGTCGCCGTCGACACTTTGGCCAACCATGATTGTTATGAGACGGCTATCCGTTTGGGACAGAAGTATGGTGTCGGTAAAAAATCTTTGAATAACGGTCTGGTCATCATGCTTTCCACGTCGGATCGATGTGTCCAATTAGTTACAGGTAGTGGTTTGGAGGGCTATTTGCCGGACGCTATCTGCAAACGCATCCAACGGGAGGATATGAATCCATATTTCTCCAAAGGGGATTGGTCGCAAGGCATGTCCCATGGCGTTGAGGCTGTGTGTGAGATTTTGGATGGAAGCATGCGTTATGAGGACCCTATGGAATTGGATGGTATTACAATCCTCTTTTTGTGTGCCTTTTTTGCCATCCCGTTTTTGGCTTTGGCAGGTTGGTGGAAGGCCAAAAAGTGTCCTGCGTGTGGCAAGCATAAGTTGAGATTGGACCATACGACGAAAGTCTATTCGGATTCAAAGATGGTGAAGTACGAGGATGTCTTTATCTGCAAGAGCTGTGGCGAGAGTGTTGTCCGGCTACGTACCATGTATAAGGCTAGCAATAACATCCGTTACAATGGTGGAGGCCGTAGAGGCGGTGGCGGATTCGGCGGATTCGGCGGCGGATATTCGGGCGGCAGTATCGGCGGCAGCTTCGGAGGAGGACGTTTTGGCGGCGGTGGCGCCGGTTCCAGATTCTAAAAATGTAATTATTAATCTTTAATCGATATTGTATATGCAACTAAAAAAAGGTACAATTGTATTGTTAGGAGTAATCGCCTTTGCGATAATTTGGTGTGTGAGTGGTTATAACTCTTTGGTGAAATTGGACGAGGATGTGACTGCCAAGTGGGGTAATGTCGAGACTCAATACCAACGCCGTGCGGATCTTATCCCTAATTTGGTGGAGGTTGTGAAGGGTTATTCCAAGCATGAGAGGGAGACGCTTGAGGCTGTTATTGCCGCCAGAAGCAAAGCCACTTCTGTCACCATCGATCCTACAAATATCACAGAGGAGGATTTGGCTAAGTTCCAAGAGGTTCAAAACGGAATTTCCGGTGCTTTGAAAAGCTTGTTGGCGGTGGCTGAGTCTTATCCCGATTTGAAGGCGGAGTCCCGTTACGCTGATTTGCAGGCGCAATTGGAGGGCACGGAGAACCGTATCGCGGAGGTTCGTCGTGAATTCAACGAGACAGCGAAGAGTTATAACATGACATTGAGAAGCTTCCCTAATAATATTTTAGGCAGTTTCTTCGGTTTTTCAACTCGTCCTTATTTCGCTGCTGAGGCTGGTGCGGAGAAGGCTCCAAAGGTTCAGTTCTAATTAGGAATTAAGAGTTTAGAATACTTTTCTTTGTTCTGGGAAGGGCGCTCGTTTGAGTGCCCTTTTTTTGTCTCTATTCGGATGTTTTGGACAAGACAGGGTGGAACGATGTGATTTTTTTTAATCATATTGATTTTTTAGGGTGGAGAATAAAACAAAATTAACTATATTTGCGGTTCGATTGAAGATGGGTTCGTTTCCAATCGCTAAAATGATTATAAATTTTAAAAATTAATTAATAGTTACTAAAAATGCAAAACAAAGGATTTGTAAAGGTGATCGCGGTTCTTTTCGCGTTAGCATGTCTCTTTTACGCGTCTTTTACGTTTGTTACTTCTCACTATGAGAGTAAGGCCGAGAAGATGTACGGAGAGGGTACAGACGAGTACAACCGATATCTTGATTCCCTATCAGGAGAAAAGGTATGGCTCGGTTATACGTTGAAAGAGTGTCGCGAGAATGAGTTGAATTTAGGTTTGGACCTTAAGGGAGGTATGAACGTTGTGATGGAGGTTTCCGTCGCTGACATTCTTAAGTCTTTGGCAGGTAGCCAAGCCACTAGCGATGATTTTGTAGCTGCAATGGAGTTGGCTAAGCACAACCAACTTACCACACAAAAGGATTTCGTGGACATTTTCGCTGCGGCTTACAAAGAGACGACCCAAGGTAAACCATTGTACAATGTTTTCTCTTATGAGCTTAAGGACAAATTCACATCCGCTCCGGATGATGATGAGGTAGTAAAGGCTTTGAAGGAGAATGTACAAGCTGCTGTAGATAATTCATTTAATGTATTGCGTTCCCGTATCGACCGTTTCGGTGTGGTACAACCTAATATCCAACAATTGGAAATCGCTGGCCGTATCTTGATTGAGATGCCAGGTGTAAAGGAGCCAGAGCGTGTTAGAAAGTTGTTGCAAGGTTCTGCTAACCTTGAGTTCTTTGAGACTTATGATGTTAATGAAATCGCTTCAGATTTGTATGCGGTGGACAATATGGTCCGTGCTTTGAATGCGGCAGCTTCTTCCGCTGAAAAGAAGGCGGAAACTGTAGTCGATACTGTTGCGAAGTCTATCAGCGATAGCCTTGTTGCCGCTTTGGGAGGTGACGAAGTGGAGGATGAGGATCTCGAGGAGAGCCAAAATTCATTCTTCTCCTTGTTCCTACAACGTATGCAAGGTGGTGCATGTATCGGAACTGTTATGGTGAAGGATACCGCTAAGGTAATGAACTATATCAGAATGGCGAGAGCCAAGAACCTTCTTCGTAAGAACTTGACTCCTATGTGGAGCGTTAAGCCAATTGACAAGGCTGGTAACGTAATCGGACTCGTCGCTATCAAGACAGGTAGAGAGGGTAAGGCTCCTTTGTCTGGTTCTGTGATTACAGACGCACGCGCTGAGGTTAACCCAATGGGCCAAATCGAGGTTGATATGGAGATGAACCAAGAGGGTGCTAAGAAGTGGGCTGATTTGACCAAGAAAAATGTGGGTAGAAGTGTAGCGATCGCTTTGGATGGCTATGTTTACTCTTACCCTAATGTAAATACAGAGATCACTGGTGGACGTTCTCAGATTTCCGGTGGTTTCGATATGAATGAGGCTAAGGACTTGGCGAACGTTTTGAAGTCTGGTAAGATGCCGGCTCCTGCTCGTATCGTACAAGAGGATGTTGTAGGTCCATCATTGGGTCAAGAGGCTATCAACGCAGGTTTGATCTCCTTCGTTGTCGCTTTTGCCCTTGTATTGCTCTACATGATTTTCTACTATGGATTGATTCCAGGTCTTGTGGCTGATATCGCGTTGCTTTGTAACGTGTTCTTCATTTTCAGTGTGCTTGCGTCATTTAGAGCGGTATTGACTTTGCCAGGTATTGCCGGTATCGTCTTGACACTCGGTATGGCGGTCGACGCAAACGTGCTGATCTTCGAGCGTATCCGTGAGGAGAAGCGTAACGGTAAGCCAATCAAACAAGCTTTGGCGGATGGTTACGGAAATGCGTTGAGCGCGATTGTCGACTCAAATATCACTACTGTATTGACAGGTATCATCCTCTTCGCGTTTGGTACAGGTCCAATCAAGGGATTCGCCACTACACTGATCATTGGTGTGCTTTGCTCTTTGTTCACCGCGATCTTCATCTCTCGTCTTATCTTCGACTTCTTGCTTGCTAAAAAGCCGGAAATAATGGAGAATCTTCCATTCTGTACAGCTGCTACTAAGAACTTCTTACAAGATATAAAGATTGACTTTATGGGTAAGGCGAAACCTTTTGTTATGGCTTCTTGTGTCGCTGTGGCTGTCAGCATTGTTTCCTTCATTACCCCTGGTTTGGATAAGGGTATCGACTTCTCCGGTGGTCGTAACTATATCGTTCGTTTCGAACAACCAGTTTCTACTGAGGATATTAGAAGTGCATTGAACCAAGACCCTGATTTCAACGCTTCTGTCATCACCATCGGTGATCCTAGTAAGGTTAGAATCTCCACCAACTACAAGATCATGGAGTCTGGTGAGAACATCGATGAGGAGATCGAGGCTAAAGTTTACGAAGGCATTAAGCCTTTCTTGGCAGAGGGCGTCACCAAGCAAATGTTCTTGGATCGTTATGTACGCAACGAGGCTGGCGAATTCGCTCCTGATGTTGAGGATGGTTCTGTGACTTATGGTTTGCAAAGCTCTCAAAAGGTAGGACCTACTATGGCGGACGATATCCAAACTTCCGCAATCATCGCGGTTGTTATCGCTTTGATCGTGATCGGTTTGTATATCTTCGTTCGTTTCCGCAACTTGGCCTTCAGTTTTGCCGCTGTTGCGACATTGTTCCACGATACGGCGATCATTATCGGTCTCTTCGCTTTGTTGAAGGGTATTATGCCATTCTCTATGGAGGTTGACCAATCATTCATCGCTGCGATCTTGACTGTGATCGGTTATTCAATCAACGATAACGTGGTTATCTTCGACCGTATCCGTGAGTACAGAAAGTTGTATCCAAACCGTGATAACAAGTCTGTATTTAACGAGGCATTGAGTTCTACATTGAGCCGTACGTTCAGTACGTCAATGAGTACCTTCGTTGTATTGATCATCATCTTCTTCTTCGGTGGTGATACCATCCGCGGATTTATCTTCGCGATGTTGGTCGGTGTGATTGTAGGTACATACTCTTCATGGTTTATCGCTTGTCCAGTAGCTTACAAGCTTTTGAACGTATTCTCTAAGAAGGGTGATTCTAAGGAGGCAGCGAAGGCTTAATCCTCATTTCGGGATAATAATAATTCTTGAATAATATGGTTCCACACATTCCGGTTGGAGTGTGTGGAATCTTTTTTTATGGGGAATAGGTTTGATAAGTCTTTCCCAAGTATTAATTTTGAACTCAATATGTAGATCCTAAAGATTTGTATTGAACATGGAGTATTTGGATACAAACGATTTGTTTAATTATAGCAGAAGGAAATCTTCTGAAGTCCATATTGGTGGTTTGAATTTAGGCGGTGCGAATCCTATCAGAATTCAATCTATGGCCAATACCAATACCAATGACATTGAACCTAGTGCTGACCAGGCGCTCCGTATCGTGGAAGCGGGCGGAGAGTTGGTTCGTTTTACGGCACAGGGTGTGAAAGAGGCGGAGAGTCTCGCCCTGATCAGGAAGGCTTTGGATGACAAAGGGTGTAAAACGCCTTTGGTGGCTGATATCCATTTTAATCCAGCCGCTGCTGAAGTGGCTGCAAAGTATGTGGAGAAGGTGCGTATCAATCCAGGAAATTTTGTGGATCGTGTCCATACGCAACAAAGATTCGATTATACTGACGAGGAGTATGCGTTGGAGATCAATAAGATAAAAGAACGTCTGTTGCCTTTGTTGGCGATTTGCCGCGAACACCATACCGCACTTCGTATCGGTGTGAACCATGGTTCCCTTTCCGATCGTATCCTATCCCGCTATGGTGATACGCCTCAAGGTATGGTGGAGTCTTGTATGGAGTTCCTCCGTATTTTGAAGGCTGAGAATTTTATGGATGTGGTGATCTCCATCAAAGCTTCCAATACGGTGATCATGGTTCAGACGGTAAGACTCTTGTCCGCTGTCATGAAGCAGGAGGGTCTCTCTTTCCCTTTGCATTTGGGTGTGACGGAAGCGGGAGATGGTGAGGATGGACGTGTCAAGTCTGCTTTGGGTATTGGTGCCTTGTTGGCCGACGGTATCGGTGATACGATCCGTGTCTCATTGAGTGAGGCGCCTGAGTGTGAGATCCCTGTGGCTAGAAAATTGGTTGATTACATTGAACAACGTGCTGGCCATGCTAAAATCGTTGCGGTTAATTCCGGCAAAGTGGATCCGTTTAAATATGAGCGTCGTGCCTCTTTGCGTGTCGATAAGATCGGAGGTGGCGCTGTCCCAGTTGTCATTATGTCTTCCGATGTGGAATCCCAAGGATTGAAGGCTGATTATGTTTTTGATGGCAAGACCATCCAAGGCGCACCGCTTTATGATGTGAATCATCTTGCGGAGTTGAAGGCGGATGGTTCGGCTGTGAAATATCTTCAATTGTCCTATGCGGATTATTCCGCCGATGTGCAGGCTGCTCTGGATGATAAGACTGTTCTTGTGGTGACTACCAATCATCTCAATGGTGTGGGTGAGCAACGTGCCTTCATGCATGCCTTACTTTCCGCAGGTGTAAAGAACCCAGTGATTTTGAAACGTCAATACCAGGATGCCAACTTGGAGGATCTGCAGATCAAGGCGGGCGCTGATTTGGGTGTCTTCTTTATTGATGGATTGGGCGATGGTCTTTGGATTGAGGCGCCTAATGTTCCCCAAGCGCAACTATTGTCGTTGTCGTTCGGTATTCTTCAAGGTGCCCGTGTCCGTGTCAGCAAGACGGAGTACATCTCTTGTCCTAGTTGCGGAAGAACCTTGTTCGACTTGCAATCCACCATTGCGCAGATTAAGGCGAAGACTTCTCATTTGAAGGGCTTAAAGATCGGTATCATGGGTTGTATTGTCAATGGTCCTGGAGAAATGGCCGACGCCGATTATGGTTATGTGGGCTCAGCGAAGGGAAAGGTGAATTTGTATAAGGGCCAAACTTGCGTGGAGAAATTAATCCCTGCGGAAGAGGCCGTTGATCGTTTGATTGATTTGATCAAGCGTAATGGAGATTGGAAATAAATGATTATCTTTGCAAAATCAAATAACTAAAAAATATAAATATGGGATTGTTAAGTGGAAAAACAGCGCTTATTACAGGTGCTGCTAGAGGTATCGGAAAGGCTATCGCTTTGAAGATGGCTAGTGAAGGAGCAAACATCGCTTTTACAGATCTTAAGATTGACGAGTTGGCACAAGCTACTGAGGCTGAGATCGCCGCTTTGGGCGTTAAGGCTAAGGGTTACGCTTCAAATGCCGCTAATTTCGAGGAGACTCACACTGTTGTTGAGCAAATCCAAAAGGATTTCGGAAGCATCGATATATTGGTTAACAATGCAGGTATCACCAAGGATACTTTGATGTTGCGTATGACAGAGGCTCAATGGGATGCAGTTTTGACTGTGAACTTGAAGTCTGCCTTCAATTTCATCCATGCTTGCGCACCAATCATGATGCGTCAACGTGGCGGTAGCATCATCAACATGAGCTCCGTTGTGGGTGTGTCTGGTAACGCTGGTCAATGTAACTACTCAGCTTCTAAGGCTGGTATGATCGGTTTGGCTAAGTCTACCGCTAAGGAGTTGGGTTCTCGTGGTATCCGCGCGAACTGCATCGCTCCTGGATTCATCTTGACTGATATGACCGCTCAACTTTCAGAGGAAGTTCGTAAGCAATGGGCTGAGCAAATTCCTTTGAGACGTGGTGGAACACCAGAGGATGTCGCTAACGTAGCATTGTTCTTGGCTTCCGATTTGTCTTCTTATGTTTCTGGACAAGTTATCCACTGCTGTGGTGGTATGAACATGTAATATTCGATTGAATAGATATGATTCGGACGGGGTGGGATCTTGGTTCCATCCCGTTTCTTTTTGCCTGCCTCCCTTATTTCTTAACAAGTTATTAACACTCTATCCAGTCCCACTTGTCCGATGTTTGCTGGCATGTTAGGTTATTGTGCCATTGTATTGTTAATAACTAATTTGCGTTTTCAACAATTCGTTTGTATAGCCGCTTATTTTCTCGTCGTAAATTTAGTGTGTTTGTCGGATTTCTTCCTAAATTTGTATTTTCGAGCGTCTGTGTTTAGACGTCAAATAGAGTTGATTATGAAAACAAAGATATTCAAAATAATACTCGCTTTAGTGGCGGGACTCTTCTTATCAGCCGCTTCTTTATCGGCCGCTACCATTACGGTAGGTGCGTCCGGAACCGGCGCCCAATACACCAATCTTCAAACGGCTATTAACAATGCCCCTGTGGGGGATACCATCAAATTGCTCAGTGATGTGACGATCAATGAGCAAATCAGTTTCGCCAGAAAATTGACCCTTGTTTCCGATAATGGTTATTCCGTCAAGAAAGGGGAGTTGCTATGGGGTATTCTGAGTGGATTTATTTGTATCTATATCAACTCCGATTTGGAACTGATCAATGTCCATTTGGATAGCGATAAACATACCTCCGTTGCGCCTTGGGGAGATTACTCCTCCTATGTGACCGTGACAGGTGGCGCGGTATTGCGTATGGATAGTCGTTCCTCCATCAGAAAATCATCGGATGGAGCCGCTTTGACGGTGAATGGTACCGTGATAGGTGGTAACATTACAGGTAACACCTCCTCTTCCACCAATGTGGGTGTCGTTTTGGTCAACTCAGGAGGTGTTATGGTGAACATGGTTGTTGATTCCAACACGTTGAGCAGGGCCAATGTGGCGGCTGTCAATTTGAATGGTGGTCGCATGATCAACTGTACGGTGACTAATAACAAGAGCGGTAATTCCACCAATCGTTATGCGGTGAATTCAAGTAACCCTGGCAATGAGATTTCCAACTGTATCATCTATGACAACGGTGCGGGTATTTTGGGTCAGGCGAAGGTGGCCTATTCATGTATTCAGGGCGGATATGCCGGAACGGGTAATATCAGCGTAAATCCTGAACTTAACGCCAACTTCTCTTTGAAGAGCACCTCCCCTTGTATTGACAAGGGAAATAACGGCGCTGTTCCTGGTGCGGCTACCCAAGACTACTTCTATAATCCACGTATCACAAACGGTAGGGTGGATATGGGTGCTTCCGAATATTTGAAGCGCTATTGTGAGAAGGAGGATATCCGTGTCTCTTGTGGAGAACCGCTTGTTTGGATAGATGGTAAGAGCTATACGGCCGATAACAACACGGCTATGGATACCATTCTGGGAAGCTATTGTGACACCATCGTCACTTTGAATTTTAAATATTACAAGGCGGTAGATAAATCCTCTTTGACAACCGATGATCTTCAAATCAAGGATTGCCCGGGTTCCAATGTGAACTTCAGTTGCGGTTGGGCGGTGAATGGAAGAACCAACTATCAGTGGTTGGATGAGGATAAGCAAGTGCTTTCAACTTCCGCTTCCCTCTCTACGAAGGTGGATTATGTGGATAGATCATATATGTTCATCGCATCCGCGGCTGATGACGCTTGTGCGGACACGACGATATTCACTACGTTGACTGATGACCATTTTGTGGTGAATGATCCGTCCGCCCTCTCTTTGGACAGCGCCGCGAACAAGGGTTGTTTATTAGCCTCTTTGGATCTTACTACGATATTGCCTACCGCCTCTTTCTGTGCGGGTTACGAAGGTGGCGACACTACATACTATTATAGTTTGAATGGTGGCGCATGGACCAAGATGGTCTCCTCTAAGTTGAGCGATGTGGCCAACGGTACGGAGATTCTTTGGAAAATGGAGGTCCGTTCCGCTAATGGCTATACATTGTCAGGCGAAACTTCACGTCCTGTCGTGGTTCATGTGAGTGACAAAGAGGCTCCGACATTGTTGTGTGACCAAATCTTGGCGGATCAACGTGTTTTGCCTGTTTCTGATTCTGTGAATGGAGTCGTTCCTGGAACGATCCGTGTGACGGATATTCTTTCCGCCGCTTCTGATAATTGCTCCTCTTCATTGGACGTTTTAGTTAGTTTGGATGGCTCTGAGTTCTTCCCATTCGCGGATGTGGATACTAGTTTGAATGTATTCAATCATACCTCTCAAACTATTTATTGGCAGGTGAAGGATGCGGTTGGTCTAACCTCTTCCGTTTGCGTCACCCAATTTGAGATTGAGCGTGCGACAGAGGTGGACGGTACCCTATATGCGATTGTGCGTGATACTTTGGTTTGCTCTTTGCCGCTTACTTGGCATGGACATCAATTTACCCATGATGGCGAGGTGGCTGAGATTGGCGCCGCTCGTTTGACGGTGAAGGTGGATAGCTCTTTCTTTGTGTCGGATACGATTGTCCACGAGGGACCATATACTTGGCGCAACGGAGTTACCTATGCGGAGAGCATCGAGATCGCTGAATATAGAAAACCGAATGTCGGCGCGTGTGATAGTGTCTATTCCCTACATTTGACCATCACTGATGCTTCAGATTTGAAGATTGGCGCACCGGTTACGCCAATTGAAACTTATGCGGATCATGGTTGTGCCTTGTCTGATTTGGATTTGGCTAAATTGGCGCCAAGCTTTGTCTTTAAGGGAGAAAATGGTTTGGATACTACGCTTTACTATCAACGGGATGGAGGCGTATGGATCTCTTTGAAGGAGGCCGCCCATTTGACGGATGTGGTGGACGGAACTTCTCTCTTGTGGAGAGTTTCAGTTACGACAAGTGATGATGGTGTCCTTTCCACGGAGACGACCGTTCCGCAGGTGATCCTTGTGAGCGATACGGTTCGTCCTACTTTGTTGTGTGATAAGATATCGGAGAATCATCGTTTCATCTCCGTTTCTGATTCGGTCAATGGGGTGGTGAAGTATGAAATCACTTTGTCGGAAGTGATGGCGGCCGCAAATGACAACTGCGGTGATATGACGCTATGGGCAAGCTCCGATGGTGTTGATTTCTCAGAATTCACCTCTGCTAATCTCTCCTTGAATGTCTTTACCCAACCCTCTGCCGCTCTTTATTGGAAGGTGAAGGATGAGTCGGGCAATGAATCTTCCGTATGCTCGGTTGAGTATGAGGTGGAGCGAGAGACCTTGGTGAATGAGAAAAAATATGCGATTGTTAGAGATACTTTCGTTTGTGAGGATGCCTTCCCTGTGATGTGGCATGGACATAGTTTTGTCGCTGCGGATGAATCGGCTGAAATTGGAGCCGCATTGTTGACGGTGCGTGTGGATAGTTCAGGCTATCGTTACGACACATTGGTGGTTTGCGGTAAAACCTACTATAAGGTGAATGGTGTGAATTACGCAAGGGGTACCCATGATATCTCTTACCGTGTGAGCAATGGTCCTGATCAGTGCGACTCTGTGATTTATCTCCACTTGACCGTTGTCCCGCCAGCTAACAAGACTATAGCGGATACGGTATGGTCCTCTGGATGTAAGATGGAACGAGTTACTTTAGGATTCAATAATACGTCGGGTGCCCATACCCTCCACAAGTGGTATATTCAAGGTGTTTTGCAAACTGAGGAACCATGGGTGAGCCAAACCCGTGTTCGAGACTATTATACCGGTTATGACAACTATGAATATATGCTCATCCGTACCACGCCGGAGGGATATTGTCCTGATACTACTGTATATATCACCAACTCTATTCATTCCATTGAGTCTGGTAATGTAAGTCCGATGGTTTTGATCGCGGACGACAATTGTAAGGCAACTATCCGTTTGCGTGATTATATGCCTGGTTTCCGTGATGTATGTTCCAACGAGGTCTCTGATACGGTTTGTCAATACAATGTGAATCGTTCGGGAGAACACTATGCGGGAGCGGATGACTACTACACCTTTGAGGATGGTGATACCATCTCGTGGGCGGTAGGTGTCTATGGTGCGGATGGTTTGCCATATACCGTTAGCAACCCATACATGACCCAACGTGTGACCGTTGTGGATACGACGGCACCGAAGATTGACGAGTTGGGCATCTCATATCAAAATAGAAGCAAGGGTGTTGCCGACTCTGTGGTGGGTAACGTGACCTTGAACATTCCTTTGTCTGATGTGACCGATCATGTTTCTGACAACTGTACAGAGGTGGCGGATCTTAAAATCCAATATAGTTTCGACAATTTAGTGTTCCACGATTTCGCTGGTATGGATCTTCTTATGAATGTCTATGATGAGCCTACGAAGGTGGTTTATTATTCCATTGCGGATAAGCGAGGAAACACGACGGTCAGTGCGGTGGAATATCGCATTGAACGCAAGAGTTTTGTCGGAGAGGACTCCTTTGCGGTAATCAGAGACACGATGGTTTGTCCAAGCAAGATGCCTTATGTTTGGCATGGCGCGACATTCAAGGAGTCTGGCAGCGTCAATGTGGTGGGTGCCGCTCATTTGACTGTTAATGTGTGGGAAGGTTACGAAAAGACGGATACAATCATTGTTTGTGAGTCGCTTGTTTGGCGTGATGGCAATGAGTATACGGTCAGCACCAATACACCAACCTTCATTAAAAGCAATGGTGGAGGGGAGTGTGACTCTTTGATCCATTTGAATTTGACGGTGTTGAACCCATCTTCAGGAAGTGATTCCATTGTGGTTTGTGTGAAGGAACTTCCTTACGATTGGAATGGACATATGATCAAGGGAGATTCTACCTTGACTTTGCGAGACGTTTATGGTTGCGATTCCTTGGTGGACGTCAAGGTGATCATTTTGCCGGTCGCCACTGAGACTATTTATGATACAGCTTGTGTTTCCTATACATTGAACGACTCTGTTTATACCAAGAGCGGTGTCTATGAGCAGGTGTTGACCTCCAACGTGACGGGTTGCGACTCTATATTGACTTTGCATTTGGTCATCAACGACGTGGTTAAGGCTGATATGTATAAGACAGTATGCGGCTCATTCACTTTGAATGATTCCGTCTATACGGAGAGTGGTGTCTATGAACAGAAATTGGTTTCCAACGTGACGGGTTGCGATTCCATCCTAACATTGCATTTGACCGTGAAACCTATTTCCGAGGGCAAGGATACGGTTTATACGTGTGAGGGAGGATTCCCTGTCCTTTGGCATAACAGGTATTTGATGGGTGATAGTTTGGTCACTTTCATGAACCAATGGGGTTGTGACTCTGTTGTGGCTGTAAAGGTGATTGAAATAAAGATAGATACGGTGGAAATCACAGAAACCGCTTGTGGAAGCTATTATTTGAATGATATCAAGTATGACCATTCAGGTGATTATATCCAACGCCTCAATGCTTCTACAGGCTGCGATTCTATCATCAATTTGCACTTGACCATTTTGGACGCGATAGAACC
The DNA here is from genome assembly GCA_024401515.1 of Paludibacteraceae bacterium. Classification (GTDB taxonomy): domain Bacteria; phylum Bacteroidota; class Bacteroidia; order Bacteroidales; family Paludibacteraceae; genus UBA1181. The sequence goes on from JAKSKY010000034.1 coordinate 19,039, forward strand.
TACGGTTATCTATGATACCGTGTGTGGAACGTATACGTTGAATGATTCCGTTTATGCGGAAAGTGGTCGTTATGAGCAAGTTTTGAAGAGTGCGACGGGTTGCGATTCTATGGTTATCCTCCATTTGGAGGTGTTGCCGAACCTTGAATATGCCTTCGAGGATTCGGTACGCGGCGCATACTATTGGAATGACTCTATCTATACCAAGAGCGGTGTCTATACGCAGAAGTTCACCTCAAAAGCGGGTTGTGATTCTGTGGTGACATTGAGCTTGAAGATACTAGAGTCTCCTAGAGTCATAGTGGAGGATACCGTATGTAGTGGCCAGGGTGTTATGTGGAATGGTGTTCTTGTCAAGGAGGCAGGTGTCTATCCGAAGACAGAGCCTACCGTCTTCGGCGATGATTCCACGACGATCCTCCATTTGACCGTTTTGCCGACATCATCCCATACGATCTATGATACGGCTTATGTCTCCTATACGTTAAACGATAGCATTTATACGAAGAGTGGTATCTATCAGCAAAAATTGGTGGCGGCCAATGGTTGTGATTCCATCTTGATTTTGAACTTGAAGATCAAGGATGTTCCCCGTGGATACATCACAAGAAGTGAGTGTGGATCCTTCTCGTTGAATGATTCTCTTTATACGGAGAGCGGCCGTTATGAGCAGTTGTTGAAGCGTGCGGATGGCAGTGACTCCATCTTGACATTGGATTTGACCATATGGCCAACCTACGATATTGTATGGAAGGATACCATTTGTGGTTCCACGACCTGGAATGGAGAAATCTATGACGCAAGTGGTTCTTATACCCAACAATTATCGACAGCCCATGGTTGTGACTCCATCGTTACATTGGATTTGGTCGTATTGGATATCCCTGTTACCCAGATTACGGATACGGTATGTGGATCTTATGTTTTGAATGATTCAACCTATACGAAGAGTGGCCATTATACGCAAAGAATTCCGCGTGAGGATGGTTGCGATTCTTTGGTCTCATTGAATTTGACCATCTTAAAATCTCCACTCACATTGATTCAAGATACGGTTTGTATCTCTTACAAGTTGAACGACAGTATCTATACGAAGAGTGGTGTGTATGATCAACATTTCACGGCTAAGAATGGTTGTGACTCCATTGTGCGTTTGGAATTGGTGGTACTAAATTCTCCATCAACCATCTATTACGACACCGCTTGTGTCTCTTATTCCGCCAATGGACAAACCTTCACGGAGAGTACGGTCTTCGACAAGCGCATTAATTTGCCGAATGGATGTGACTCCGTCGTGACGGTTCACTTGACCATCTTGCCTATCAAGTATGATACTGTACATGTGACATCTTGTGGCACTTACACTCTCAATGATTCTGTTTATACGGAGAGTGGCAAGTACGAGCAGACATTGACCTCCTCCATCGGTTGTGACTCTATTTTGACAATCTATTTGGATATCTTGGAGCCAACATATGGTAAGGATACGGTGACCATGTGCGAAAATGCGGCCTATGTTTTCTGGCACGATTATAAGGTCGGTTCCGATACAACTTTGACGATTAAGAATGCCATGGGTTGCGACTCCATTGTGGATATTATCATCGAACGCTTGCCAGTCCGTCGCTCGGAGGTGAGTGACACCTCTTGTGCGCCATACTATTGGCATGGTAGGGAATATCTAGTTTCTGGAGATTTCAACTTCGATACGATTTCATCCATTGGTTGTGATTCGGTGGAGACCCTCCACTTGACCATCTTGCCATCTTATGAGATTTTCATGCAGGACAGTGCTGTTTCCTATTATGAATGGAATGGTGTCCGTTATGATTCAACTGGTATTTATACCCAACGATTCACTTCTAGTCTTGGATGTGACTCTGTTGTCACGAAGATGATCTCCATCTTGGAGCCGCCAGCTAACGCACCTGTCAAGGTGAAGTCATGTATATCATATATGTGGCAAGGTAGGGAATTGACCGAAAGTGGTATTTATTACGACATCCTTAAAAACGCGGCGGGAGAGGATAGCATCATCGCCATCGATTTGACCATCCACCAACCGAAGGTAAATCCTGATACTATTCATGTTTCGGTTTGCGAGAATGAACTTCCTGCCATGTGGAATGGCTTCGAGGTGAAGAATGAATATTCTCGTGTCATCCTTACCACGACGGAGGGTTGTGATTCCTTCGTGAATATCAGATTGCATGTTCTCCCTGTTTATGATACGACAGAGTATGAGACGGCTTGCGATTCATTTGTATGGCATGGCAAGACCTTCTACAAGAGCGGTCTTTACCATGATACACTCCAGAGTGTCAATGGCTGCGACAGTACCTTCTCTCTCTCTCTAACGGTGAAACATTCTGTAATCACGGAAATCGAGAGAACCGTATGTGAGAGTGAGTTGCCGATCCGTTGGAATGAATATGAGTTCTATTCAGACACAATCATCAAGTTCCCATGCTCAAATGGTTGTGACTCTATCATCAAGGTGAATTTGACCGTCAACAAGGAGTACAACTTGGTATTCGATGAAGTGGCCTGCAGTGACTTCTATTGGCAAGGAAAGTTGCTCACATTGTCTGGTACCTATGTGGATTCCTTTACGACTCAGGCGGGTTGTGACTCTATCGTCACTTTGAATTTGATTGTCAGCCATCCATACCGTGTCGATTTGGCCGATACGACCATCGCGGGATCTGTCTATGAGAAGAATGGCTTTACGGTGGATGCGCAAACGGTTGGTCAATACGAGTACGAGGTGATGTTGAAGTCTCAATATGGCTGTGATAGTTTGGTACATCTTTCGTTGTTCGTCGATGGTCGTGACATCGATGTGAAGTGGACTAGCATCTCCGGTGGTGTGGTCGATTATTTGAATGGTGAGCGATGGGAACGCAAGTTCTGCGCAAGCGATGAGTATTTCGTTAATTACCGCATCCGTTCCGGTGTTCCTGATTCGTTCAAAATTTCTTTTGACCACGAAGGTATTGCTCAAGGATTCAAGAATGTCTATGGCCGTCTGGAGAGCGCTGATTCTATTGGCCATATCTCCTTCATTGTTCCTGACGGTATCGAGGCGGGCCGTTATAAGGTCTATGTTCAACTCTTCGGAGAGGGTAAGGCTAGTGATTTGGTCTCTGTGCCAATCAGCATAGGTTTGGATTATCGCCGTGTGACCAGAATGTGGAATGATGTGGTCGTATTTGATAATTCAGACAGAGAGTTCATCTCTTATCAATGGAAGAGGGATAATGAGGACATCCCTAATGCGAACGGTCAATATTATTGCGAGTATACAGGACTCAACGGATTCTATTCTTTGGATGCGGTGACCGCTAACCATGATACATTGTATGTCTGTGGAAGATACTTCGAACCTTTAGAGCTGGAATTTGCGGTCAGCTCATACCCAGTATATACTACAAGCGGTAAGGTGTTCGTATATGTGAAGGGACTCTCTCAGGAGGAAATGCAAAAGGCTCGTATGTATGTTTACACCTTAGAGGGTGTCCTTACCTATTGGACGGATATCGTGCAAAAAGAGAATGAAGTCCATGTACGGGAGGGTCGTTATGTCTGCGTGGTGATTACGGAGGATCAACGAAGCGCTTCTTGCCGTTTTGTCTCCCATGCGGTTGAACTGAAATGATTTTGATAAAGATGAGTATGAGAAATATAGCATTAGTTATAGGCGGATTGTTCTTCTCCCTGATGGGATGGGGACAAGGAGAACTCTCTGTATGTGCGGGAGGTGGAATGAATACGATTTTGACTCATCCTACCATGGATCAACCGCTAGGGGATGGCAGTCTTTCTCAGGCCGATGCGTTGAAGGCTCCCGGCTTTATGTTGAGTTCCCGATTCCTTTACTTCTTTGGCTCTGGACATTTGGGTTTTGGAAGTGGTGCGGATATGATCCAATATCGTTCCAAGTTGAATTTGAATGGTCGGATGGTCACCCCTTCCTACGATGATGTCAATGGGCAATCCTTTGACTTGATTCAAGCCTATGAGGGCTGGCAAGAGAAGCAACGCATTTTCGCCTTTGAGTTCCCTTTGGGTATCTATTACAAGGCGAATTTCTCCGACAAGACCAATCTAGTTTGTGGCTTGGGCGGTAAATGGGTGGTGCCTGCCTTTTCCCGATATCAAATTACGGAGGGAACTTATAGTGTGAGCGGTTATTATCCTCAGACAGATGCCGTGATAGAGGATTTGCCACATCATGGTTTTGTCGTCACCTCTCCTGTCGCTTATGGCGGTTTGAATACCCGCATGGCATTCTCTCTTTATGGCGAGGCGGGGTTGAATCTCGGTATTTCAGACCATATGTTCTTCCATATAGGGTTGTATTGCAATTATGGTATGACAAACATTATCTCCGATAAAAAACACACTCCCGACAAGTGGGACGATTTCATGGTGGATAATGAGAGCGCTTTCAGCTTGAGAATCACTGAAAAGGCTAGATTGTTTTCTGTGGGACTAAAATTAGGTGTCACGATTCCGACCAACGAGGAGGGTAATACGCAAGGGGTTTCCCAATCAGACCGAATCAATAGGTCCATAGAGTGAAAATAGCGCAATTTAAGTTGATTTTTATTTGCAAATTACCTCTATTTTCTTAATTTTGTATATAGGCAGAGGATTTCGCATGGGGCGAATCCGATGTGTATTAGTATATACTTAAAATGTTGGTATCATGAAAATCAATAAAGTGTTTTTGTTTTCGCTTGCGCTTGCGGCGGGTTTCGCGAGCTGTAGCAATGGAGGAGGATCTCAAAATACAGAAATGAAACGTATGCATTGTGAGTTCGTACCTGATGGTGAAGAGGCTATTATCTATGGCTCACGGTTGAAAAATGCTGAAATCTTCTTCCAAGGTGCGGAGAATCCGGCAGAAGTTGTCTCCTCTTGCGACACCATGATCAAGGTGATTGTACCGGAAGGTGCGGAGAGTGGACAGTTGTTTGTAAAAGATAAAGAGGGAAAGAAAATCCTTTCAAAGTTCCATTTCCGTGATGAACGTAATATCATCATCAATTTCGACCATCGTCTCTCCACATGGGGCGGATATAATACAAGGGATGAAAGTGGCAATTTGATCACATCTACACTGGAGATGGGAGCAGAAGAGGTGCCTTTCCCTAATAACGCCAAATTGCCTGAGGAATGTAGCGGAAAGTATCAATTGCTTTATGGAACGTATGACCAGCCATGGACAATGAACCATTGTATGTACATCCAATATGTGGCCAATCCGTTGGAGGGTGGTCGTGGTAGAATATCTGTCGCTTCCAAGGCTTTCGAATCTTACGATATGAGCGCATTGGCTTTGAAGTTTGAGGTATATGTGCCGAAAGAGGTGCCTTACAAGGGCATTAAGACTGAGATCTTCTTTGGTCCTATCGATTCGCCAGACAAACATGGTCGAGACGTCTCTCCTATCTGCTATTGGGAACCTTACAAAGAAACCGGTGAGTTCTATACCGATTCATGGACTACGGTGACCATTCCTTTGTCTGAATTCCACCACAACACCAAGAGCAACGAGGCTGTTTTTGATGGAGACTTTGATTTGAAGAAGGCGACGAACTTGAGTTTCTTGCAATTCGGTGATCCTGAGGGTGCTCCTCAAATCATGATGTGCGTGGATAACTTCCGTGTCGTTCCAATCGAATAATCTGAACCAATCTTTTTATATAATGGCGAGTTTACCTGTTAGGGTGGACTCGCCTCTTTTGTGATATTATGGCTAATTACATCCGCTCCATTTCGATCATCCTCCTCTCAGTGGTATTTGCTGTTGGCTATCTTGCGGATTTAGGCGTTGTGATGGTATTCCTCTTTATGATAGCGGCACCGCTTCTGCTCGTGTTGGGATGTATCGCGATCTATTCCATTGTCAGAAGTTTCCATTCCCTTTTTACGAAGGAACGGGAGCCGCTTTGTGTGCGAATTGCCAATTGGACGATGTTGGCCTCTCTATTGGTTTGTATCTCCTATACGGTGGGTATGACACTCTATGTCCATTATAGATATCACATCGTTGCGGTCTATCAAGATCCTGGTGGTGTTAGCGGTGGTTTTTACTATAAACTATTTGCCAAAGATGGAAAGATGGAGAATAGTTTCTCGTGTTCCAAAGGTGTAACTCTTCCGATTAGGGAAGAGGGAACTTACAAGCAGTCAGGTGATACGATTGTGTGTGATGCGGATACATTTGTGATAGATAAAGGGCAAAACAAACTTAAACATATTAAATATAGTGATTATGATATTGTGTTGATGAGATAATACGCTTTTTATTGTTATCTTTGCAAGGGTTTATGGGGCATCCATATAGGACGTTTAAAGTGTTTTTATAATTTAGATAATATGAAAATTGGAAGAATTGCACTGGTAGTTGCGTTGTGCTTTTGTGTGTTATCCTCCTGTGACACGACGAAGAAAGAGGGCTA
>JAKSKY010000035.1 GCA_024401515.1 Paludibacteraceae bacterium
CTCTTATAAATTAACTTATTTATTAATCTGTCCAACTTTTCGGGGTCACCTCACGACGGGTGGCCCTTTTTTGATAAAATTATAAACTCAGGGTTCTCAAGCGTTCTGGCTGGAAGCCAGTATCTGAGTAACCGGGGGCAAAGCCCTCGGATTCAAACTACATAAACGCCAAATCTGCCTGGAGGGCAGTACCTCTACACAGGTCTTGATATCTCTAGGTAGTGGCTTCCAGCCACTTTGAGCCATGACGTCACTTTACCGGCAGCATCTCCTCCGTCGATGCAACCGGTTACTAAAATATTGCCTTCCAGGCAAAAGGGTACATGTGATACTCGATTTTAAAATAAAAAGCCCAGCCTATTTAAGCATTGTGAAGAGGCTCGGCTGGAACTAACGATGCAAATATATGAAAACATATCTTCTCTTGCAAATAAATATCATAATAAATGTAATATTTACACATGAAAGGGCTGCCCGACGGGTGGCCCTTTTTTGTTCAATCGAACCGAATGATTACTTTTGCGGTTGAATTTTATCACCCTATATTTTTATGAATTATGGAAATTAAAAACGAAACGATTCTGACTTATCAGCAGTTGGCTGAGATTGTGCTTCGTATGAAAAGAGTAAGGATTCGCCAGATTTTTTTAGCGGCAATTCTCCTTATGAATATCATTTTTGGTATTATGATTTGGGTGAGAACAACAGAAATTGACGGAGGCATCGTCTTTATTTCAATACTAACGCTTCTAGCGCTTATTCGTATTCCTATTCGCCTACGATCAACCTACAAGGACATTACAGGCGGAACAGACTCCTCTTGGTCATATCTCTTCAAAGAGAATGAACTGGAATGCACTAGAAATGATGGAAGGGTGAAAAATGACCAGGCAACTTATCCATACAAATCCATTTCCCGCTTGGAAATAAGAAAAGAGTTTATCATCCTTTACGTTTCAAAAGCAGAGTTTATGCCAATCGATAAAAAAGGTTTTTCTTCCGAAGCCGAGATGAACGAGGTGATCTCCGTGTTAAAAGGGAAGATTAAAAATTAAACCTACCAGCTTTGCAAACAGATCATTGACAAGCACTATTTTTCTTGTCACTGGTGATCACATCAATCTTACCACCACGCATCTTCTCCTTCACCACCTTGCGGAAATAGAAGCTATATCCCTTGATTTGACGAAGCGTCTGCATAGAGAAGAACTTCTGTCCGATAGGACGTTGATAGGAGTGGATAATGGAAACATAAGGCAAATAGACCGTCTTATACCCTACCGTGGAAAGACGACGGCAGAAGTCAGCATCCTCCGGACCATAGAAAATACGGTCATCCAAGAATCCCACCTTCACCTGCGCCTTACGTCTGATCAACTGGCAGGCGCCGATGACAAAGTCCACCACCATAGGCTCTTGTCCCTCCACCTGTTGGGTCGGGTAAAGCGTTTTGGCGTATGAATCTTCAAAGACTTTATATCCTGACTGACCCAACATATTATGGATACCACTCTTGATAATACCCAAGCGTGTTGGGAAACGCTTGCTGCTGGCTTGCGGCAAACCATCCTGACCAATCAATTTGCAGCCACAGACACCCACATCCTCGTGGTTATCCATGTAATCCACCATGGCATGAAAAGCCTCCGGATTCATCACCGTATCACTATCCAAGAAGAGGACATACTCGCTCAAGGAGTTGACCAAGCCCATATTTCTAGCGGCGGCCACACCTCGGTTGGTCGCGCAAGTGATCATTTTCACAGATGGATAAGAATGGGTCAATGCGGCACGTGTGCCATCTTTGGAGGCATTGTCAATGTATAAGATCTCCACGTCGGGGTCGTTCATCAAGAACTCCAACGACGCAAAATTCTTTTCCAAATAATGCCAAGAATTATGCCCAATAACGATAATTGATACCTTCGTTTTCATACTATCATAACATGTGTCAAAGGATAATCACCCAATAAAATAGGGAATCGCTCCCTTTTCTAATCAACAATGGGTTATCCCTAACAAGAAATCGTGGTCAGTGTTATATTCTCAAAAATCCCCTATAAGGAGAATAGACGTCTAGCACCGTCATGAGTACAAATATACAAATTTCTAACAATCACTACCCACAAGCAGAGATATTCGTCGCATTTCTTACCTAATGTATATAAACAAGCGCTTCAATCTCTTTCCGCAAGGGTTTAAGAGTTCTACCAACGGTCAAAACCGACCATGTAAGGAACGAACGATTAAATAGATCCAAACAGAACCAATGACCAGTCCTATCATTAACAATCCCTTCTTGCCAGAGAGGATGGAATCAATCTTAGACCACGATTCATAGCACCGATTCGGTGCGATTAATAAAACCACAGGGCCCAATAGCAGAAACACAAGGGCCAAAACCGAAAGTGGATGGGTAACGATGGCCGCCCCAAAATCCCCTCTCAACAAAGCCACCAAAGCGGTGGTCAATCCGCAACCGGGACAAGGGAGAGTGGTCAGCCTGCGAAACGGGCAAACCACCACTCCCTCGCCTTCGGCCGCATATAGATTATATATCACCCAACAATAGGCGACAATAAAAAGCGCGGACCAAAAGCACAAGAATGAACGTTTGGATCGGAAAGAAGCCAAATCAATCGTTGCTTTCTACGTAATTATTCCTTCGGAGCATAGGCCGAATAATCATCCTTTGGCGCATAATCCATCGGATTCTCTTCACCTGGAAGGCGATTCTGTGTCATCTCCTCCGGTTGGAAATCATTAGGACTAACCTCAACATCCGTTGGTCGAGTATAGTCCTGTTGCGTAGTGTTCGGTTGCGTAGTGTTGGCGGTAGGACGACGCTTCTCCGCATAGGTGTTGATCAACCACACAATTCTATCCGCGTTACAAGAACGTGCGGCATTCATGATGATGAAGAGGTCCACCAATGCCCAAATTCCAAATCCTCCACATGTCACGAGTTTAATGACACCTAGTGTGGTCTGCCCCAAATAGAAACGGTCCAAACCAATGTGTCCACCGATGACGGAGAAAACCTGCGCAAAAGTAGGCTTCTTAAATTCGCTACCTAGAATCTCAATAGCAGCACTGTCCGGAACCATTTCCAAACCTTGGGCGATTCTTGCGACATCACCCTCTTCAAAACATCCCGCATTCGCCAAAAGGAAGTTCTCAATTGTTTTTCTATCCATACTTATATTTTACGTATTACTAATTGTTCTATTAATCCCACTACTCCACACTCGTCCAAAAACCATTGTTTCTAGCGCAAATCTCACTATCATACATCGACTCACAGACAACAGCAGGAGCAAAATATTTACCCACAAATGAGGCGTGGAGTTTCACTTTGAAACTCTTCCTTGAGCCATTATTCAATGAAAAATAGGTCATCACGCGGTCATCTCGTACATCTCGATAAGAGTATTCTACACTCTCCTGCGCCTCGTCTTCAACCACACGGTCATTCTGGATCTCCCAACCAGAAGGGAACACTTGCGTCATGGCAACCTCATTCAACTTAATTCCACTGTTATTAAGAACAGTCACATTGACAACGAAGTCTGTTCCTTGTTGGATATTCTTAGGATCGATGGCATCCCCATCCATATCCACGTAAGAAACCCGCTCCAAGACAAGACCCTTGGCATACTCCTTCAAGTTGTCCTCTTCAGGAATACCCGAAACCGCCAATGAGGCGAAAATCACACCCTTTCCGTTATTCTTCATGGTAAATTTCCGCGCATCCTTCGCGCTCACCTCCAAAGACTTCCTGAGCACACTGTAATCTCCTGAGAAATCAATGGATTTTCCATCCTTCACACAGGTTGCATTCAGATGACCTGTATCTTGCGACTTCGCAAAGTGAGCATATGCCACCAAAGAATGAGCCAACTCCTGCGTGCTATATTGTTTCTCGGATTTCATGCTCTCGGAGATATCCTTTAATAGTCTATATGCAATAGATCGATCTGTGCCAATCAACACCATCGCATCCAAAATCATTGCCCTGTCTCTAAACTGGGAACCAAAGGTGTTTCCTGTTTTGAAGGTTGGTATGTCAAGCGTAGCTGAATTTGCTATACTCTTGGCGATATCCGTCTTGCCACACATCGCATAAGCCGCAGCCAAACGCCACTTGGCAGGGTTAGACAAATTCCGTTCCTTCAAACGGTTCATCGCACTTAAATCCTCCTTGCCCGCAAGCGCCAACGTATAAAGACGATAAGCCTGTTCATAATCACATTGCTCATCAGAACTCTTATAACCCCATGATGAAGCCTTACGTTTTTGATAAGTGCAGAAATTCTTGATGACCGAATTCGGTACGTCATAACCTAGTTTCTTCGCCTCTAGCAAGAAATGTCCGGCATAAGTTGTCACCCAAGGATAGTCGTAGCTTCCGCCCATCCAATAAGAGAACGCGCCGCTTGGCATCTGCATTTGGCTCAGTTTAAAGATCGCCGCCTTCACATTCTTGACACACTCCTCCTTCTCCGCATCGGTGAGTTTGGAAATCTCTGGCAACAACAATTGAGGGAAGGCCTTGGACGAGGTCTGTTCCGCACAACCATGCGGATAACCGATCAAATATTCCATACTACCACTCATATCAATGTTCGGCAATGAACTTACGTCGAGAATCAATTGGTTGGTTCCCTCCGAGCCAAACAACTCATAAGCACACTCCTTGGATCCTCCCGCTGGAATTTCAAAGAAATAGGTCTTGGTGAATCGTTCGTTCGGATTTCTCACATCCAACCATATATCGCTCTTAACATGGTTAGTGCCATCTGTGGCGGTAACGGTAATCTTCTCCTTGCCAACAGCCTTGCCGACCTTCATGTCGTAAACCATGATCTTATCTTCGCTGCCATTGAAGCTCTGCGTTATCTTGGCATTACCTTCCACCTGAATCTTGCTACCTGCGGCAACAGAAACAGTAACATTCTTTGCCTTACCATCCATTGTGAAGACATTGACAGGAAGTACAAATGTCTCATTAGGACCTACCACACGAGGTGCGGTAGGAAGTACCATCAATGCCTTGGTCACCTTTACATCCTTCTCCGCATTTCCATAAGCGCTCTTATTACCAGCAACCACCATCACACGGACGGAACCGAAGTATGGCGGCAATTTCACCTTATGAGTCTTCTTCTCACCCGCCTTCAATTTCATTGGTCCAATGAACTTCACCACTGGTTCGAAGCGCTTGTTCAATCCGTCACGACCTATTACCATATCACCACCAATGGAGAAGAGCTGCTCTATCTTACCTCCATAAGCACCAATCACCATGTCATACATATCCCAGCTATTGACACCCAATGCCTCACGTTTGAAGAATTCGTCATGAGCATTTGGCGTTTTGAAGTTGGTCAGATCCAACAATCCATTGTCCACAATCGCAAGGGTGTAGCACATCTCCTTGCCATTCTTCTCACTTACCGTCACATTGAATTCCTCCTCAGATTCCACCTTGTCCGGCACATTCAGTATCGGTGTCAAGACACTCTCCGTGCTCTCCACCATAAAGTTCTGGACACCATATTGGCGGATTGGCAAATCATTGGCCGTCTTAGCATAAGGTTGCAAAAGGTTCACATAGAGATATGCGTTCGGCATCATCTCCGCAGTAACATCCATCTCAAATGAAGTGCTACCACCTTTCGCATCTATCCACTTGGAGGTAATCACCTTGGTACGATTCTCCACGGTCACCAAAATACGACCTGCCTCCGGCGTTGGCAAAGTAACCTTCACCTTCTCGCCTACCTGATACTTCTCTTTATCCAAAGCAAAAGTCAACATTGTCGCACCTGCCTTGTTGTCCGATTGGGAACGTAGATACCAGTTATCCCAATCGAAGTGGATAATTCCGCCCGCCTTGTGTCCATTCTTTCCGTCGCTCACGACAATCTGATATCTACCCCAATCACTATCAGGAACATTCAAATCCACGGTAGCGCGACCATTCACGAACTTAATATCATTCTTCTCAAAGTAGGGGGTACGATGTTCATTCTCGGTATAATAAGCCTCGTTATCATCCGAATCACCATCCCACCACCAGTGCCAACTCATTCTGTACAACTTAAAGGAGATTCCGTCTCCGTTGAGAGGTTGTCCGTTGGCATCTACCAAAGCCAACTGGAAGGTCTGATGTTTGTTCGTGACAATATAGGCGCCTCCCTTCATTTGAGGATACTTCACTCCCACATAACGATTGAATGGAGAGAATGGCACCGTCTCGTAGTTCACACTGAAATCACCCGTTCCTTCGTTGACACGGGTGGTAAACAACGCCTTCAACATACCTGGAGCCGATGAGATTTTCGGCATCTGCACGCTCTCACTCAAATCACCCTCATCATCCAGTGAACTATCTATGATCAACTCCTCCTCACTGCTGAACTGCTTTGCGCCAGGAGACTCGAAGACAAAACCCTGGAATTTCTCAAATGGTGCCGGATTACGCATATATCGCATCTTCACATTGACATCCTTGTTGCCTGCCTTACCGCCATGCAACCACTCCGAATGGATGTTGAAAGTCTCACGCATGCCTGGTGTCAAATAGGAATGGGCAGGCTTCATCTGCACCTTCAAACGGTTAGGTTTCACAGTCTCCACCATCAACGATTTGGAGAAAGAGGAACCACCAATGGCGAAGTTGATACGCCAATTACCTGTTTGGTCATCCTCACGGGTTGGCACCCTGAAACTATAAATACAGTTGCTCGGATCATACTTTTGGGTAGCGGTCGCATATCGTTGTCCGCGAGGGGTCTTGAGCTCCATGTTGATTGGATGTCCGGCAGGCAAAGTTCCATCCGCATCTTGCACTAACAATGAGATATTCAAGGTGTCACCTGGACGCCAAACACCACGCTCTCCGTAGACATATCCCTTCACGCCTTTTTCGTTGCTCGCACCACTCACATCGAATGAGGAGAGTGAAAGCGCGGAGTTGTCACGCACACGCAAATAACCTATTTGATCACCCTTCTCCAAGACCAAGAAGGACGGTGTTCTGGAGAGATGCTCCTTCACCATACCCTCTCCATTGGTTGTGCTTTCATGGATGACCTGTTGTTGGAAATCGTAGAATTTCACCTTGACGCCACTCTCAGGTTGGGCAGTCAAAATATCGGTCACAAAGACATCATAGAAATTGCTCTTTCCTCCCTTTGCCGTCACACCAAAATTAGAGACAAAGAGATTGGTGGAAACCTTATTATGCTCCAAATAATAAGAGATCTTGGCAGGGTCGTTGCGATCCGACCAATTGTATCGATAGTCTCCTACAGAACCAAAGTCACCTCCCTCTTCATCCTCATAATCGTAGTAAGACCAATAATACTCCTCCTGATCCTTATTGAAGTCCCATGTACTGATCGGACAGTAGTCATGGTTGCTATCGTCGATGGAGTCACTTACCTCGCATGGATAGGTTGAGTATGCGCGTTTAAAAGAGAAGTAGATGCGATACATCGCTCCCGGATCCTCCTTCGACAAATCAGACAAATCCAAAGAGAAGGTTCTCCAGTTGCCATACGCCGACTCATTCTCCGTCGTCAAATCAATGGTCTTCTGCATCACCAGACGACCAGTCCGTCTTAGATTACCATTATCTGACTCATCCATTTTGGAGTTCTGCAGGAATTGTAGCATATTGTTGCTGAATATCTTCAATACGCTTACGTCCACCTTCTTCAAGTTCACAGCCTGGAAAGGAAGACTAGCCTTATCAGTTTTAGGCAGAATCGCACCCGTCCTCACCAAACGGATCTCCGGTTTTAAACTCTCGAAGCGCAGATTGATGACAGCATCATTCTCTAACACATCATTTTGCACACTCTTCAAACCAGCAAAAACCCTTAAGACCTTTTCGCCATAAGAGATATTCTCCGGATAAACCTTCAAGACGTTTCCCTCTCGAGTATAACTAGCACTTTGACCATCTATCTTCACATAAGTACGCCACTCTTGATTGGCCTTAATAGCTTGGCTAAAATAGAGTTTGACACAGGGTTGTCCACCATTATCGACATTATAACGGGACAATTTGAATCCATTCACATATTCAATCTCTTCGACCACCTTGTCCTTACTCTCGGATCCGATGCCCTTACCATCCCAAGCCACCTCAAAGGTCTGACTTTTTTTCAGTTGAGCGTTGAACCCCTTCACAACAAAAGTATAACTAGGTGCCCCAGATCCGTATTCGTCATTCGTCTCTCCGAAACTCCATTCCATTTCAAGTTGTTTCTTGGAAGGTTCCAATAGGTTAGCCGTGAAACAAGCTTTCACGTCAGCCAAATCCTCCTCATCACTCAAATAGACATGTCCCTTCTTTTGATATTCACCCTCATCTGTCACCAGCAACGACTCCATCTCCACATTGATGATCTGATTTTTCACTTTCACGGCATAGACGAACTCAGACAACTGCTTTTGTTCACCCAAATCAACCACTTTACCCAAATCGAAAGTCACTTGATACTCCTTACCTCGTTCCAAGGCCTCTTTCGGATGGAATTCCACAGTAGCGTTATCCACCCAAACTGTTGCGCCCTCTACCTTAGGAGAAAACTTGAACAATTGCTCCTTCACCTCCTGTCCCGGCTTGGCCTTCTCGGATGGATGAGTCAAGACAACACGCAATGAAGCGTGGCGGGAAACATATCCTTGGGTATAGGCCTCGATAAACTCCCTGTAATCCATCTCGTTCGAAACTTCCGGACCCTTCTTGCCACAACCTATCATCAAAACGGATAGGAACAGCACATAAAGCATTCTAAATCCCTTTTTCATATCCATACTAATTTATTATTTTCAATGCACTTCATTATAATGTTCATCACGGTCCACATCCACGATGACGAAACGTCCCTCCACGGGCAATAAGACAACCCTATTCCCCTTGAAATATTTCGAATACTCCTTACGGCGATCCGCCTCCAAATAACGCTCCGTATCGCAATAGACATAGACGCTATCGCCCCTACCGAACTCACAATGGAGAAAGATCATCTCGAACTTGCTGGATAACGAATCGGCCGTCCAGCCATCAGCGGCAAGCGCCTCCTTGTCGTAAAAATCGGAGATATCCACCTTAGGAACCTCTATTTTCCGATTCCCCAAAGTTTGGAAACGCCACCATCCGTCGCACATCGTACCACAAACCCAAGAACTAAAACCACACACTTGGGTCGTGTCATCTATCTGCCAACGTTTCACAGAGACATGACCCTGCTCAGAAGTTTGAATAAGCACATAATTATTCCGTTCGTACCCCAACAACCTGATTGAATCACCAGCTCGGGTATAAATCTTCGCGTCAGCGTGATTAGCCAAGCCTAGCGCCAACAATTTAGCCAAACCATCATTATTCAACTGCGTGGAGGCGGGAATCATGCGGCCCATATACTGCTCCATCGTTTGGGAAAAAGAGTGTGAAAACGACAAAAGCAGTCCAATCAATAACGTAACAATATGCTTCATGTATAACCTATTCAATAAACCTGGAATTCCCTGAATTCACCAAATCACAAATATAGCAATTATTTCTATTTATTGATAAATAGGGGGCAAACATTAACTACCCCATCACCTTCTCATAGGCCAAATTGATCTTCGCCATCATCGCCTCGCACTCCTCGATGCGCGCCGCATTCTTTGGAAGATCTGGATGGTGCTGCAAGGCTAGTTCATGATAAGCTCGCTTGATCTCCTCGTCAGTGGCCCCCTCCTGCAAACCTAACACCGAATAGTAGGGTTTGAGGTAGGAGGCGGAATAGTTCGACGACGAACTGCTACTGCGCTGATACTCATCAAATTCGGTACGCAAGGAGGCGTATCGTTTCTTGAAGTAGTCGATGTAGTTGTTGTTAAACCGCAAATCCATCATCCACTGCATCAATTTGTTCCACTCGTTGTTGCGGATACCATCCTCCAATACCGTGAACTTGAAAAGAAACTCGACCAATTCCCTCCGATCCTGCAGCTCCTGTTTTCGCCAATAACTAGACGTCATAAGACTCCTCAACTCATCTGAATAATCCCGCTCGAACACGAGCGGCAATACCCATTCTCCCCAACGCTCTTTCAGCAGTCTTTCCTGTTCTTCGCAAGCTTCCGCATTCAGTTTACACAATGCCTGAATATACGGCAAGACAAAAAATGCTTTATCTTTCAAATATAACGTGTATGGAGCTAACGTGTCAATGTCCGACCATGAATACCCTCCCTCTATCTCGAAATAATCCTTCCTCTTCAAGTAAAAGCCCACGGACTCATAGCGTATCCCCCATCGCCCTTCGATAAGCGAATCAAATTTCTCCTCCACCCACCAAAAGAGAACTACCGGTGGGATGAGAAACGGGAGGAGAATAGCAGTCCAATCAAGGACTTGTTGATTCATACTTCCGCGAATCGCAGGATCAAATAGAGCAACAACTAAAAGACCGAACATACAACTCACAAAGGCGTTCAAAAGAAGCATAAGAGGAACCCCTACGATCCTTAACAGTCGTAAGCGTTTCACTAACTTATACTCTTTTAATATCTTGCATTTATCCATAACACAACCTCAATTTTCACCCCATCACCTTCTCATACGCCTCGTTTACCCTCGCCATCATCGCCTCGCACTCCTTGACGCGATCTGCGTTATGCGGACGGTCTGGGTGGTGTTGCATGGCTAGTTCATGATAAGCTCTCTTAATCTCATCGTCAGAGGCCCCCTCCTGCAAGCCTAAAACCGCGTAGTAGGGTTTGAGGTAGGAGGCGGAATAGTTCGCCGACGAACTGCTACTGCGCTGATACTCATCAAATTCGGTACGCAACGGGGCATATCGTTTCTTGAAATAGTCGATGTAGTATTTGTTGAACTTCAACCGATCCATGATTTTCATCAGAAGCTTCCATTCGTTGTTGCGGATGCCATCCTCCAAAATAGTAAGTTTGAAGAGAATCTCCATCTGCTTTCTTCGCTCCTGCAACCCCTGTCCGCACCAATGTTGGTAAAAATCCTCCACCTGCACTTCCGAATAATCCTTTTCGAAAACAAATGGTATCACATCCTTCGTGTATCGCGCCGTTAAGAAGGCCTCCTGCTCCTTCCTACCGCCCGCATTCAACTTACAAAGCAGATGAAACACGGGGAACATACACGAAATCTCCTCCTTTTGTAGGAACACTAGATTCCTCGCTCGCTCCCTTGCCGCATATTTTTCCTTTTCCGCCAACATCCTTATTTCCAGTATTTGACTTAGCCTGCTCTCCCACTTGAATCCTAATCTATCTTTATTCCGAGCTGTCCATTCCATCTCAGCTATCTCAGCACCCGTCAAGCCCCACTTTCTATAAATTATATCCAAAATCCAAAAACGGAACCTAGGTATATCTATGAGGGATCCTGCGGAAATTACCAAACCTAATCCCGAAAGGAGAGGAATATTGAGTTTTGTACCATCATAATACACCAGAACAATACCAAATAGGAACATCAAAACTCTAAGTAAACGAGCCATCCAGGATACCCTATGATATGATTTTATGATTTCTCTAGCCAGCTTGAAAATTTCACTCTTATCCATAATTTCCCGTTAATTAATAACCGCTCGTCTGTAGGACGATATGATAACTACCCCATCACCTTCTCATACGCCTCGTTTACCCTCGCCATCATCGCCTCACACTCCTCGATGCGTGCCGCATTCTTCGGAAGGTCTGGATGGTGCTGCAAGGCTAGTTCGTGGTAGGCACGCTTGATCTCCTCATCGGTGGCACCCTCCTGCAAGCCTAAAACCGCATAGTAGGGTTTGAGGTAGGAGGCGGAATAGTTCGTCGACGAACTGCCACTACGCTGATACTCATCAAATTCGGTACGCAACGGAGCATATCGTTTCTTGAAATAGTCGATGTAGTTATTATTAAACCGCAGATCTATCATCCACTGAATCAGCAGGTTCCACTCGTTGTTGCGGATGCCATCCTCCAATACCGTGAACTTGAATAGAAATTCGATCATCTTCCTCCGATCCTGCAGCTCCTGTTTTCGCCAATACTTTATAGAGGGCTGTAAATCATTGTATTCCGTATCAAAAACACACGAAAATATTTCCTTACTGTATAGTCCCTCCAGAAACTGTTCCTGCTCCCTTCTTCCCGCTACATTCAACCGATATAAATGATGTAAAAAAGCGGCCAAGTGCTCACCTCCACATCTTTCAAAAGCGTCGAGTTTCCTTACACACTCCTCCATCTGTTCTTTTGTCATGCCACACCTTCTTTCATACCGACTCCATAGTCGAAACGGTAGTCCTTCCGCAAGATAAGTAAATAGGAAGACAATGATAGCTGGAAAAACCATGATTAAATAGATTGCGGAGTCTTTTAACTCTTCACCGAACAAATACACTTGTACCACTAACACAACGACAGCTAAAATATATCCCAAGATGAAGACCGAACATTTTGCGATATCAGCATTCCGCGATGTTTTTCTGTATCCTTTCTTTATCTCTTTCCAATCCATACATATCTTATCCATCAATCGCGCCCCCTTTCTTATCATTTTCCCCGACATCTTAAATAACAACGCAGGAGAAACGAATTCACCCTCTCCACTTTAGGGTAAACCACCCTCTCCGTCGCAAACTGCTTATAGGAGTGGGCAATCTGCGGATCCATACTTCCTTCGAAATCAAACGATTGTGTTTTGTCTTGCAGGAATTGCAATGTTCTCCACACCATCAACGTGGAGGCACCAGAGGCCTTGTAGTCTGGATGAATGGCGGGTATCAGGTAGTAACCACACTGCGCATCCCACACAAAAAAGAGCGCACTATGCAGATGACCTTCGGCATCGTAAACGGAGAGAATCTTGCCTTGCCCACGCTCAATGGCCTTGCGGCAAAGGTACTCCTCCACTTGACGGCTATTGATATTGCTTCTGCCCCGAAGCCTCAACGCCTCAACGTGGAAATCGTAAAATTCAGAGACCTCCATATCCCAACGCACCACCAGTCCGCTTCGCTCCGCCTTGCGGATGTGACGTTGTTTGGAAGAGGTGAAATGACGGAAGAGCTCCTCCAAATTCTTTAATTCAGGAATGACATAGGTAACACGCTCCGTAACCCGATAGCCCGCCTCTTTCCAAAGGTCGGTATGACGGAACGAAGGATCAAAATATTGCATATACCAATCAAGGCGCATCTCCTTGAGCTGCGCCAATATCCGCTGACAGACAGAGCGCTCAAAAGCCTCCTTGTCGGAATCCGCCATTCCCTCTGGATAGAAGAAATGGACCCCATTGTTCTGGGAAAAAATCGGTTGAAGAATCAGTTTGAAGAGGTAATTGCGAACCAATAGGTAGGGCATGGCGCCCAAAACCTTCCCCTGCTCCTCCACCAGCAAGACACCCCACTCCTTGCCCACGCAGATGGCATCCATCCACCAATATTGCGCAAAGAGTGGAATCTCCGGGTGATTCTCGCAGAGAATCCTATAGGTCTCCTTATTGCTCACCAGACCTCTTTTGTATTTTTAGACCACTTGCTGTACCAAGCGAAGAAGGCGCCACAAGCCGCGATCGCAGCCACCGCACCACCGATGTAAGCCACCGTCGCATCCAAGCCTATACAATTCTTGGAAACAAGCAAGAAGGTGACACTGACCGTTGTCATAAAGGCCGCTGGGAAGAAGGTGATCCAGAAGCATCGTTTGTTCATCGCCAAATAGACGGTGATCGCCCATAGGGTGAAGACAGATAGTGTCTGGTTGCTCCATCCGAAGTAGTTCCAAATCACATTGAAACCATCTGGGTTGGAGATATTGAAGAAGAGCAAGCCCATCGTCACCGCGAACATGGGAACGCAGATGTAAAGACGCTTGCTGATGCTTGTTTGCTCCAAATGGATGAATTCAGCCACGATCAGACGGGCTGAACGCAATGCCGTATCACCACTGGTAATCGGTGCGGCCACCACACCCAAAATCGCCAAAACGCCACCAATCACGCCCAACCAGCCTTCGCTGACTGCCGTCACAACTTGAGGCGCCTGCAAAGTAGCCTCTTTACCCAACTCGGCGGCACCGCCTCCATAGAAGAAGTACATGGAGATGGTGGCCCAAATCAAGGCGACGATTCCCTCGGTGATCATACTACCGAAGAAGATCGGACGGCCATACTTCTCATTGGTCATACATCTTGCCATCAAAGGACTTTGGGTGGCGTGGAATCCACTGATCGCACCGCAAGCGATGGTGATGAAGAGGGCTGGGAATATGTCCGCACCATTGAAAGCGGAGGTGTCGACACCTACCTCGTATAACTCAGGAAGGGTTGGCCATTTAATCAATAGATTAATACCCAATGCGACGGCCATAAATAGGATGGCGAAGGCAAAGAATGGGTAAACCTTTCCGATGATCTTATCGATCGGTAACAAAGTAGCGATCAAATAATAGATGAATATGATGGCACACCAGACATAGACGGAGTTCGCCATCAAATCCTTGGTCATATTACCTAAGATAAGTGCAGGGCTGTAAACGAAGACCGCGCCCACCATCAACATCAAGAAGACGGTGAAGACCAACATCACCTTCTTGGTGGTTTGGCCTAGGTACTTACCCACCAATTCGGGCAATCCCGCACCATTGTTACGAATGGACAACATACCGCTGAGGTAGTCGTGCACCGCACCCGCAAAGACACATCCGAAGATGATCCACAGATAGGCGGAAGGTCCGAACTTGGCACCCATGATGGCACCAAAGATGGGGCCTGTTCCCGCAATGTTCAAGAACTGAATCATGAAAATCTTCCATGTCGGCATCGGCAAGAAATCAATACCATCCTGCATAGAAATCGCCGGCGTTACTCTGTTTGCATCGGGAGCGAATATGCGCTCCACTATTTTACCATAAACGAAATAACCAGCCACCAAGGCTAGCACCGCAATTAAAAATGTTACCATTCCTTCTTTAATTTTCTAATAGCCACAAATGTACGAATTTATTCGGTTGGTTGTAACAGGCAAGACATTAGAGTTACTGACTTCTCTTGGCATTAAGTTCAATCCACCGTCTCTAACTCTTAATTCTTAACTCTTAATTCTTAAGTCTTAATTTTTGTTGTATTTTTGCCCTATAATTTGAATCATATGAAAAAAGCGTTTATCACTGCCCTTTTCGCCTTGATGGCCCTCTCCTCTTTCGGTGTGTTGAAGGAGAAAGATTTGGAACAAACCCTATTGGTACTCCGCACGGAGCTGGAAACCTACCAAGAGGAGCAACAAGCCAAAATGAAGAAATATGGAGAGATGAGCAAATCATTGCACCAAAGCCTAATCTCCACCATGCAAAAAAGCGAACAAACCGCACTGATGCTCTACTCCCAGAAACAGGACTACACTTTTGACCTCGCCTATGCTTGCCACGAGGCGACCAATCAATACAACCAGTTCTCCAAGAACATGATTCCCTATCAGAAGATACAGGATATGTATAAAGTGGAGGTGAACCGTTACAACAACATCATCGACATTCTCGAGACGCTTCCACCCCGCGTGAAGCCATTTAACTTCTCCGACACGTCACAAGTGCCCAAGATCAGCCGTGTCAGGATGAACCAAGAGGGAGAATTGGACTCCGTCACCATCAATTTCACCATGAAGAGCAACATGAAGGCAATGAAGGTTTTGGGGGATAGTCTCAAGAAAAAGGGAAGCATTTTCCTTTTAAGCGAAGAGGGACAAGCCAACCGCGACTCCTGCCTGGTGTTAGCGAAAATCATCCGAGACGATTTGGTCTACCTCTACAATGAGGTTTCTAAGGATAGCGAACACTATGATTTTGTCGCCCAAAGACTGAAAAAGGTGAATGACTATGCGCTAGAACGTTACTCGGACATCAAGAACCTTATCTTCATCAACGGTGATGTCAACTATTTCAAGATACTCTCAAGACTACCCAACTACTTCGATAACGCCAAGGCAGATATCATGGAAAAATACATGCAGCCTAGCGACAAAAGCATCCATTCGGAGTGGCGCGGACCAATAGTTATAGGACTAGCCATCTTTGTGATTTTCTACCTTATCGTCGCCTTCGCGCTCAGCAATGTCATCATCCGGTTCCTATTGCCCAAAAGATTCAAGACCAAAGCCTTCAACGACAAGAAGCCTTTCTACATATTGGCCTTCTCTTTCGTGGTTTTCGTAGCAGTGGTCACCATCCTACGACTCTTCGCGAAACACAATTTCTTCATGATGGCCAGCGGATTGCTGATCGAATACGCTTGCCTCGTGTCTGCGGTACTCCTCTCCCTTTTGGTGCGTACCAAGGCAAAACAACTGAAAAGCAGTTTCATGATCTATACCCCAATTCTTTTGATGGGATTCGTCATCATCGTCTTCCGAATCATTTTTGTGACCAACAATGTGGTGAGCCTAATTTTCCCACCTATCCTACTGCTATTCACTATCTTACAAGGAGTCGCATTGAAGAGATACAGAACTAAGGTGCATACAAGCGATGGATTCTACTCCCTCATTTCCCTCCTTGTCCTTCTGACGAGCTGCACCGCCAGCTGGTTGGGCTACTCGCTTCTTGCGGTACAAATCTTCATCTGGTGGTTGTTCCAATTGATGGCCATCCAAGCCATCACCTGCATCTACTATTTGATCAAGAAATATGAGTTCCGATTCCTCTCCTATCGGATCATCTCCAAAAACGAGCCAGGCCTCTCCCTCCGCAAGGCACGTCAACTCGCTTACGACATGGTCCACCCAACCAAACATACGGAGGGAAACCACATTGGCATCACCTGGCCTTACGACCTGTTCATCAAGACCTTGGTGCCTATCTTCATCATCATCTCCGTGGTGCAATGCGCTGTCTTGGCGGCAGGCATCTTCGACTTGTCAGAGACTTTAAAACAACTCTTCTTCAATAACTTCATCAATGTGGAGGGGGTTTGCCAACTTTCGCTTTTCAAGATTTTGGTCATCGCCATCAGCTTCTTCTGCTGCCGATTTATCTGCTACGGCACCAAAGCGATCTACAAATACTATCGACTCAACCACCTGACAATCAACGGAGACGCCAATATCACCTTGGCGAACAATATGATCTCCATCCTCATTTGGGGCGGTTTCTTCATCTTCGTCCTAGTATTCCTCAAGGTGCCTAAATCAGGCATCTCGATTGTGACGGCAGGTTTGGCTACTGGTGTCGGCTTCGCCATGAAGGATACCATTGAAAACTTCATCTATGGCCTTTCACTCATGGCTGGTCGTGTGCGCGTGGGTGACTACGTGGAATGTGACGGTATACGAGGAAAAGTGGATTCCATCACCTATCAAAGCACCCAAATGATCACTTCGGACGGATGTGTCATGGCATTCCTCAACTCGGCGCTCTTCAATAAGAGTTTCAAAAATCTAACGAGAAACCACGGACATGAGTTCATCAAAATCTCCGTGGGAGTAAGCTATGGATCGGATATCAAACAGGTCAGGAAAATGTTGGTGGAGGCGCTCAGCGTCCTTGCCAAGCCAGACAATACAGGCGTAGCCCCCATTGATCCCGCACAAGGCATCAATGTGATCCTAGATGAATTTGGAGACAACAGCGTGAATCTCTATGTGACCTTCTGGGGATTGGTGGAGCAGAAGTTCGTCACCTGCGGCCGCGCGAAGGAGATCATCTACGACACGCTCAACAAGCACAATGTGGAGATTCCATTCCCTCAAAGAACCATTTATATCAAGGAGATGCCAGGGGAGAAATAGAATGGCCATCGGTGCATTTTGAGAGGTTATTTATGCGTTAATTCGTTGCGATACGGTTGTAGGGGTGGCCCTTGTGGCCACCCGCGGCGTTATTGGATCCTGACCGCCCCGCATCCCGAGGGCGTATGCATCCCGGGGGCGTTTTGCACCCCAGGGGCGTATGCAATACGCCCCTACATCAGCGGCACATTTTTCCCCGCGGGCAACCACAAGGGTTGCCCCTACGGCGCAAAACCCATCTGTTTCGACCGCAATTACTGTTGTATATTTTACGCATTTAATATTTTTCATATCTTTGTATCCAGAATCGCTTGTTTTGCAAGAATTCTATCTGTTAAACTTTAAATATTTGCGAAAATGGCTAAGTACATAGACTTACGCTGCGATTTCGGCTTCAAGTATTGTATGCAAGACGAAATCGTGATGAAATCTTTCCTGAATGCTATTCTGGAGGGGGAAACCGACAGAATAACGAGTGTCAAATTTGAGAATGTGGAAGTTCCAAGAGAGAACGAACGACAGCGAGGTGTCACGTTCGACCTCCTGTGCACGACCGAGAAGGGCGAGAAGATCCTGATCGAGATGCAGAACGCCTCGCAGACCTATTTCAAGACGCGCGCGACGTTCTACATCTATCAGCTCATGAAGAACCTAATACCGAAAGGCTTCAAGTGGGAAAAGATGGAGCATGACATCCCTCGCATCTTCGGCATCTTCATCATGGGGCAGCGTGATGCGTACCTTACTAAGGCAGTAACACGGACGAGCGTCTATGACCGTGACGAACTTACCGAGTTTTGGGACCGCAATCATAATTTTTATATATCTTTGCCTAAGTTCAAATTGGACAAGGAAAAGATAACGACCAAAGACATTTGGCTGCACATGTTTAAAGAGATGGGTAATATGGAAAGGATAGACGAATCTGTATATGATAGAGCCGACGAAGGGCTTCTCCGCTTGATCGAGAAGGCCAAGGTCTCTGCCCTCTCGGAGGAGGAGCAAAAGCTCTACGACGCCAGCATGAAGTTGCTCGAAGACGAGATCGACATGGAGGAGCATGGGTACAAGCGAGGGATGGAAGATGGTATGGAAAAGGGAATCCAACAAGGGATCCAGCAAGGAATTGACACAACAATCAAACTGCTCCACGAGAGCGGAATGTCCATTAAAGAGATAAGCGAACGTTTGAAAACATCCGAAGAGCAAGTGACATCCATCGTACAATAAAACATGGTTTTATCTTAAACAAAAGCCATCATATCCAACGGGTTATGATGGCTTTATTTTTGATTTAGCTACCTGCGGGCGTAATGCCCTCCGTCTCTACAAAACAAACGATGCACAACCCATCGGCTGCGCATCGCTTATACTTTCCCAAGAAATGACAGAAGAGCCCCCGCTGGCCTCTTCGGGAGGCCGCAGGGCTTCCCTCCTACCTTTCCTTCATGGGTTTTGTTCTTGGGGTTGCTTTTTTCGGAATAGCGTTATTCCGTGGCCAAGCGCACAGAGAGCCCATCGTCGCGGTAGCTGCTGCCGACGTTGGCGTAGTCCGAGGGGAAGTAGACGTTGACGGCGTAGTTGTAGCCGTTCGAAGTAGACGACCAATAGCCGCCGTAGGAACCAACGAAGTCGACATCCGTAACGTCGCGGCTACCGGCGCAAGGCAAAAAGACCGCTCCAACAGCCTCCATCTTGCTCCATTCGGAAGCGGAGTAACTGTTCGTGGTGAAGTTTTTAGGGTTGGCAGTGAATTCCAAGCCGCTTGGTGTACTCCAACCATCGGGAAGAAGGACGTATCCTGTCTGTCCGTTGACACTCGCTTGGCCTCGAAGGTCCTCGGCGTTAGTGCGGGTGTGGAAGAGGTAACGCCACTCATCGTAGGTCAGCGTGCGCCATAGACCCGCCTTATTGCCACCATTGCTAATAGCATTGTAAACGCCCCAATCGTAGTTGGTGCCGGCGATGTCATTCTCTCCGTCTCCATAGTCGGAAAAATCAGTGCTGGTCATGTACGGATATTTCTTCCTGTAACCCGATGTGCCCCATCCGAACAAGTCGATCCAGCCACTGTAGGAAGAGGAGATATTCTTGTTATCCTCACCAATCACATCATACTGGTTCTCGGCGAAGCGCCATTTCTTGGTGCTGGCTTGGTACTGCAAGTTGCCCATGGCGAACTGCACCTTCTTGGTGGCGGAAACAGAGAACTTGCCGGGAAGTTTGCCGCCCGTCTTGTCGATCGGGGTGACGTCGAGATTCTCGCCGACAGAGTTTGCTTGAGCGAAGCCGAGCAATGACACACCCAACAGGGTGATTAATAGTAATTGTTTTAGCATAAATGTTTTGTTTGATTTCACACTCGTTTCGACAAAAATAGGCAAATTTATCGCCCAAGCAAATGTTCGGATTGATATTTCCAAATGCAACGGGTTTAATCATCTTACATCTAAAACTTTTCTTTACCTTTGCACACAAAATCTTCCTGCATAGCAGAAGATCTACTGTTTGTTTAACCCAATTCAATATTTATGAAACCAATCTCAGAGAGAGTCTATTTAGACCTTCAAACCGACTTCGCCTTCAAGAAATGTTTCGGCGAGGAATGGGCGATGAGAGCCTTCCTCAATGCGATCCTTGGAGAGGACTACGATCCGATCCAAAGTGTGAAATTCGAAAACGTGGAGACTCCACCTGACAGTCCCGACGGAAAAGGCGTGACCTTCGATCTGCGGTGCACGACCGAGAACGGCACCGACATCATCATCGAGATGCAGAATTATTCGCAGCGACTTTTCAAAACCCGAGCGAACTATTATCTTTGCAGACTGATGAACAAGCACGTCAAAGAGGGCTTCAACTGGAACGGAGAGGAGGACGTTCCTCGGCTATTGGGCATCTTCATCCTTGGCAAACCCATTAGGGGAATCGACAAACTAGTCACCCGAACAGGGGAGTTCGACATGGACGGCAAAGTCGAGTTTTGGGACAGGATGCGCAAATACTACATTTCGCTCCCCCACCTCAGAAACGACCGAAAGAAGAAGTGGACGAAGAAAGAGGCATGGATTAACATCATCAAAAACCTAGGCAATATGATTGAAGTAGACGAAAGAGTATATGAGGTGGCAGACGAGGCGCTGCTGGCTCTGATCGAAAAGGCAAAGATATCTGCGCTTTCTCCTCAGGAGTATGCCCTCTTCGAAGCGGAGATGAAACGAATTGGCGATGCCGGTTCCGCTGAGTGCTACGGCTACGACCGAGGGTTAGAGGACGGAGTGAAGCAAGGCAAACAAGAAGAGTCTCTCCGCTACGCGAAAGAGTTGAAAGAAGAAGGAGTACCAATTGAAATCATCTCTAAGATTTCGCACCTCCCTATCGACGAGATACTGGGGTTGTAAAACCTCCACACAAAAGCACACCGCCATCACAGCAGATGTTGTGATGGCGGTGGTGGTTTTATCGGGTGATGGTTCGCCCCGTAGAGACGCGATTAATCGCGTCTCTACACCACGCCACCCACAAGGGATGTCCCAACGGTGCATAGGGGGTATCTGCTAGGATAGGGTTCTGCCTGGAAGGCAGTATCCGAGTAACCCGGGACGTAGTCTCGGGTGAAACGCAATGATATAAGACGACTGCCTGGAGGGCAGTACCTCTACATTGAAGTCGTTAGTTTCATGATAAAGGTACAGCCTTCCAGGCTGCTGTATAAGAGGTCTCACAAATCCGAGGGCGTCGCCCTCGGTTACTCAACTAGTGCCTTCCAGGCACGACAAGAGCGTGTACGATCGGGACGAGCTGGAGGAGTTTTGGGACCGCAATCACAATTTTTTCTTATCTTTGCCTAATTTCAATTTGGACAAGGGAAACATCACGCCCAAGAACATTTGGATGCACTTTTTTAAGAAATTAGGAACAATGGATAGAATCGACCCATCAGTATATGAGCGAGCGGACGAAGGTCTGCTCAGACTATTGGAGAAGGCCAATGTGGCCAATCTCTCCGAAGAGGAGTATGCCCAGTACGAGGCCAGCATGAAAGCCCTCGAGGACGAGGTGGACATGGAGCAGTATGGGTATAGCAATGGTTATAGCAGAGGTCTGGAAGATGGTATGGAACAGGGAATCCAGCAGGGCACAACTCAAGAGTCTCTCCGCTACGCAAAAGAAATGAAAGAGGAAAGGGTAGATATTGAAATCATTATGAAAATCTCTCATCTTACCCGAGAAGAAATCTTGGCATTGTAACATACCATAGGGGCGTTTTGAAAACGCCCTGATGAAAAGACACACAATAACAATCGGTTGTGTGGGTTCCCCGTATAGATGCGATTAATCGCGTCTATACAATTATTCAATCCCCCACCCTCAATTCATAAGCGGCACGTTTAGCGGGTTCCTTCACCATCAGGCGGAGGGACCCGTTTTTGTTTCTAGAGAATACCAGATCCATACCACTCACCCAATTGGTGTAGCGAAGACGCACTGTCAGCTCATGATGTTCCCCGCCATAACAGCCCGCCACAAAGAAATCACGCTTGATTCCACGGAAACGATCCACCGCACGGATGGAATAGGGGGGACAAACATCGGTACGGGAGGTGAGCCATTCACCGTTTCCTAAATCAACCTTGTAACGTTGCCCGCTGACCGTCGTGATCCAGAGCGCCAACGATTTGCGACGCTTCTCCAATCTTATGGAGCGCCAATCCAACCCACTGGAGGACAAGCTAAGCTCTTTGCCTTTTAGTTCCGAAATCAATTGACTGGAACCCTCTCCCTCCACAGTCGGCAACTGGTATTGTTTTTGCGCCGCTTTGAGCGCCTCCGTCTCCTTCCCTTCCGGCAATGGCCGTTGACCCGCCTTGCGCAAGAGGTTCCATACCAACTGGCGCTCAGCGACTCCGTTGCTGGTATTGGCCTGCGTGATCGCCACCACCATCTGCTCCTTAGGCGCCACGATGATATATTGCCCTAAAGCGCCATCGGCACGATAGGCACCTGGGTAATCACACCGCCAGACTTGGTAGCCATAATTATCCATCAAACCACTCTTTTGTTGCTCGGCGGTCATCTCATCCACCCATTCGGCGGAGACCAACTGACGATCGCCCCAACGCCCGCGGTTGAGCAGCAACTGCCCGAACTTCGCCATGGACTCCACCTGAAGATGGAGCCCCCAACCACCCGTATTGATGCCTTCGGGGCTCTCCTCCCAGGCCACCTCGGTGATATGCATCGGCTCAAAAATCCTGGGACGTAGGTAGTCTACCACCTTCTCCCCCGTGGCACGTTGGAGAATGGCGGAAAGCAAGTAGGTCACCATGGAATCATATTCAAAATGTTCGCCGGGACGATGTTCCACACGCTTCGCCAAGAGACGACGGAGCCACTCTTTCCCAGTCGTCCGCAATGACCAATCGGCCGGAAACCCGGAGGTCATCGTCAGAAGGTCTCGGAGAGTCATCGAGGCCCATCCGGCGGAAACCGTATCAGGCAACAGTTCAGGGAAAAAATCAACCACCCGATCCGTCAATCGCAATCTTTCCTCATCCACCGCTAGACCCACCGCCAAAGCGACAAAACTCTTGGAGGCGGAATAGAGGGTATGCCCATACCTTCCGGAAAATGGTTCGGGGAAGAGTTCGCCCACCACCTTGCCGTGACGAAGCACCATCACACCATGAGGCTCACCCGACTTCGTAGCCATCATCGCGTCGAAATAGTGTCTCACATCCTTAGAAGAGAGCCCCTGGGACTCTGGCGTCGCTCGCTCCAAATCGCCATATTGCGCCCATAGGGAAGTCTGCCACAAAAGCATCGTAAGCAATAGGGAAATAGCCTTTACGAGAGACTTCTCCCATCGCATGGAATCGTATGATTGATGTATACCCATAGGATTATTCGAAGTTATTTTAGGAAACATAAATTCAAAAATAATGATTTTCAGCACTCTTCCGCCTATCATTGTTGAATTAATTGTATATTTGCGGATTGAAAGTTTATTATCAGGTTTACATTTAAGACTTCACTTGCTAATATCATAAATTAAATACTTTAAAAACATGAAGAAGCTATTTTTACTTTTCACAACGCTCTTCGCATCCGTAGCAGCTACATTCGCAGGAGAGAGCGACAATTATTACATCATCAAGGATGGCCGCCTCACGGACAATGTACAAATCATGCCTTATAAAGAGAGCGACTACGATAATTCCAACTTATTGTTGGATACCATTGTAGATGGCGAAAACCTGATGTACTATGTACAAAGAAGTGTTTCATTCCTTGACGTGAAATTAAACTTGGAGGCTCAACCGCTGGATCTCAACGAAAATTACGTGATGGTTTTGGAATATTATATGTCCAAGAAATGTTTGAAGGCCGTTGCTAGCGAATGCAACAAGAAACCTCTCTTCATCATCGGATTTGAGCCTGACTATGCGACAATCGAAAAGAGGCCTAACGCTCAAAAATGCAGCGCCAGTGTAATGATTGACGGCAAATACAACCCAACCGACGAATGGACCACTGCGGAAAGATATGTTTACGCTAATCCTAACGACCAAGTCATCAAGGGTATGGTATTCTCTTTCGCAAGAGAGTTGCACCGTGACATCCAACACTATCCGCTCATCAGAAACTTCTACTTCAAGAAGATGGATGAGAAGCCATTCTATGCAGAGAGCTTCGACGGATACGGATACGGAACATACAGTGATTTCTACAACGAGGAGATCGAGGTGTACCTTCAAGAAGCCAAGTTCCTCGGCGGTATCACCCCAACTGTCAGCGAAAAAGACAGCGCTATCGCTTGGGACAACTATACCGAACCAATCATCCTCTTCAGAGACTTTTTGCCAGATAGCTTGAAAGGAACGGATGGTTCTGGATACTACGATTGCGACCTTCTTCACGCATTGCAAATGGAGCCAAACCGTGACTCTGTTGTTTTCAAGAACATCCCATTGCCAAAGAACTGCGATAAGATCCATAGCCAAATGTTGGTCAAGATGCACAAGAACGAAGGTAGATGGCATATCGCTTCAGCAGACTCCGCAGAGGCGCATGACATCGATATGCCAATCAGAGTGAAGTTCAACAACAGCGACGAAATCTTTGACCTTGCCAACGACACCGCTAAGAAAGTTTGGACCCTATACAATGGTGAGTTGGATGTTCCAGAGGGTGCTACCAGCATGGATTTGATCTTCGGTAGCATGAAGGTTGCCTACTTGGTGGATGAGATCATGTTATCAACCAAAGAATTCAATGGCATAGCCAATTTCGAAGCTAACGCATTCGACGTAATCGCTTACGTGGACAACAACGGCGAAATCGTCGTATTGAACGGTGAATTGATCGCCTCTTACAACTTGAATGGCCAAATCGCCTCTAAGGATGATAAGGTAGTCATCATCGTCGTGAAGAACGAAGAGGGCACTATCGCCAGCAAGTTGATGATCAGAAAGTAAACTTGACTGAACCAATACAAGTAAAAGGTCAGATGTGGGCAAAACCATATCTGACCTTTTTATTTAGACAATGCCTCATTACTGTCCACTAAAAATAGTGGACGATTAAAAAATATAATTATTCAACTT
>JAKSKY010000036.1 GCA_024401515.1 Paludibacteraceae bacterium
GTCGATGATTTTACTCTCAAATACCTTTAGTTTCATGGCATACGAATTTGACAACATCTTATTCGATGATTCGAATAGGTCTACCAAATCTAAATAAACAAGCTCAACTCCAAAATTATCTCTGACAGAATCATTTTCTAACATCTTCAAGTCGCCTAGAAGCAGACTCTCCATCATGGTACGTGTCTGTGCGCCCAGTTCCAACCCATATGATTGGTATATATTCTTCAGGCAGAAATAGACATCACTACCAGAATGTTTTTTATTATATATATCATTCATAATTAAAGCATATGGTAGATATTCCTCAAAAGGGAATTCTTCCAATTCTAATGGATTGTTTGAAGAAAACAATTGTTCCCACAGCATATTATATGAGGGGATATCTCCTTTCTTGGCAACCTTTCTCTTCAGTGCTTTTATCTCTTTTCTTTCCTCTCTCTGAACCTGCACATCCGATTTTATGATCCATAGGTATGATACACATATCACTAAAAATATGTTTACAATGATGAGCAGCTTGAATATCGTGTTCTTCATAAGTTTTGTATTATTCAATTTAGTCATAACTAATCTGTCTCATTCCTACAAACATTTCGCCGTACGGGATGTAGGAGATACTTTGCGGCAGTTACTCACCCCCGGACACGGCTTCGCCACGGTCGGTGACAATCCAATAAACCATTCGTGGCAGTATTGACACCCTAATATGGCGTACGCCATACTTTTCTCTCCATCTTTAATGTGTCAATACCTCTTACAGCCAAGATTGAATCCCTTTCTTCCTGGGAGAAAGGGCCTAACAATGAATCTTGACAATGACAATGTAGTGTGTCACATTTAGCTATGACAAAGAACCAATTATGATACCCATCGGGCAATTGTTGGTTAACAACAATCGTGTTACTGTTCCACATTACAGATTTTACGTATTCAACAAATGGACTATCTTTGTACGCTGGATTACAGTCCAATTGGTTATTATCGTACTCATTACAGACAATATAATTATCTATGACATGGAACATGGAAGAACAAGATGTTCCAAGTGATAGAAAACAAAAAGCAATGACCTTATTTATTCTCATCTTGATATGCTCTTTTCTTGATCACCTTTAAAGAAATGGTAAAACCGTGCGGGATGTAGGAAATGTTTTGCGGCAGTTCGTCATCCCTGGGCATGGCTTCGCCATGGTCGGTGACAGGGAGAAAGGCAAGATTTGCCGTTAAAATTTATTTTAAGACTAATGGGGGAGTCTAAAACTCTTTCAAAAATATTAAAATTTTGATTATTGCTTTGATAAATGGATGATAATTCGTGACCTTAGGAGCATGAAACAATAAAGGGATGAACTTCGATGAAGTTTACGACGGGTCAAATGACGGTTGTTCGGCAAATCCCACCGATAATCCCCATGCAAGTTATTGCAAATTCCCTTTATGTCAAACGAAAAAAGGCGGAAAGAGATACTCTTCCCGCCTTTAACTATTTAGTCATTATCGATTAAATATCTTTCTCTAAATAAGCCTTGATTTGTTTTCTGTAGTTCCAAAGCAATGCGATGATCATAAAGAGAACCAAGGAGATAAGTCCTTTGTAAAGAATGAGTTTAGAGAATGAATTGACTGGTGATTTAGCAGGGTGGAAATCTGAAAGTACAGTCACTGCCTCCATGTTCGCCAATTTGTCCTCCTCTACCTTGCTGGTAAGCTCGATCAAATTCTTTATGTCCTCATAGTACATCTGTTTCTTGGCCTTGATGAAAGGAACGGAAGCCTTCTTTTCGTTGATGGAAGAGAATTCCAAGATATTTCCGCCAGGATTCTTGAAGTAGTCCACCTTCTGTAAACTATCCAAGTTCATCAATGCGTTGTTGAAGAATACCTCTCTGTTGCCTATTGTGGAATTAACGCGGGCAAGATTCAAAGATTCGATGTATTTGTTCTTGGAGAAGTATTGAAGCAATGCTTCTTGTACAACCGCGAACTCCTCGATACCCTTGATTCTAGCGGAAATCACGATTTGGTCTGGAACCGCGAATTCTACAGTATCGCCTAGCGGTGCCTTGTTCTTGTAGTCGATGTAGTCGACAGTTGTGTCGCGGTATTTGTCGATGACAGGGTGTGCGTCGAATTTTACGATTCTAACCGCTACCTCGTCCTTAATGTCCAATTGTTTAGCAAGACCTTCTGGATCCTCCTTGAGCGCATATTCGTTCAAGTCGTGAACCAAAGTTTTATATAACAATGCGTCACCATCATTCAATTTTAGGTGGAGGAATCCTTCGTATGTATGGTTATCCTCTCTCGCTTCATGAAGGCTAAATCCGATTGTAGCCACCGCGAAAACTATGAATAGATATTTGAATTTGTAGATGGTGCGGAGCACATAGCCCAAGGCGGAAAGGATACCTTTGATCACACCGAAGATGGCGTTGCCGAGACGAGTGGTCATCGTGAAGATGTTCATCTCTTGATTGTTATTGTTTTCGTTTTCCATTTTAAGTTTTAATTTCTTTGTCTTAACTCACAAATATAGAGGTTTGTTTTGAAACTATAAAAGAAGTATGGATTTATTTGACATTATTGTGGATTTTCATCCTTGGTTGCACACTTTTATAGGTTACAGTCATCTCAGCTGGCGTAATCTTCCTAGCCTCTTTGCCGGCTCGCAAAGCCGAGCCTTTGGTGTATAGATGGGAAGAACTGATCTCTATCTTGTCTTGGGATGGTAGCAATATGCCGAATCCGAGATAGGGTTTATCGGCTTGGTAATCATTGCGGAATATGAGTTGCCCATTGAGGTAGAAGAATATCTCCCCATCGTGTCGTGAGACAATAAATTGATTGAACTCATTTTCCTTGTATACCCCGTTTCGGACGATCTCCGCAATAGGTAATCCGCAGTTACTGTTCAGCAAAAAGAATTGTGTGCCATCGATACTGACATTGGCGGTCATGTAGTTAAATCCGTCGTTGACGGGATTCTGAGTCGTTCTGGGTTTATATTGGAAATCACCATCCAAATCATGGTCGTATACGGCGAATGGACCTATCAGCGCGTCTTTCCCTTTGCTCTTGTGTTTCATGGTCACTTCGAAGGTGAAATCCGATGAGATGTCTGGCGTTGAGAAGACTTGGATAGGTATATCTCCCTCTTCGTTGGATTGCAAGGAGAGAATTTGATCTTTTACGGACTTGATGACATTTAGGGTGTCACGGTAGTAGTCTATATCGAGCTCCAATGAGAAGAGAAGTGTTCCCTCCTTCTCTTGGTATTCCATGAGTTGGCTCCACTCCGGCGCTGTCGTTCTGATGTTGAATAGTTCATCCATGTAGTATGCCTTGCGGTAGCCGTTGAAGTTGATGGACCAATCTCGACCGGGCACTTGATCGCCTCCACACATGATGGTTTTCCATTCCTTGTTCGGTAGTAATGAGTTGTCGTGCGCACGGTTGAGAAGACCATGCCCCAATTCGTGGAATACCACATTTTGACGCAGATTTTCCTGGTCTTCGTACTTCTTGGTCTCTTCCCAGTAAGGGGCATCTATTTGCACCAAAAGCGGATCTTGGTAGGTGCAGAGGCCGATGGTTGTATTGGGGAGGTCGGTGAACTCCATGATGAGTCCGTTCTCTTCCACATGGAAATTTTTCCCTCTTTTCGCTGCCTCCTGAAGAAACATCTGTAGGTATGGATCCAATGTTTCGTCAATGTCGTATCGTTGGAACTTGTCCCGACAAGAAGTGAGTGCAAGGATGAGCAGGGTGGTATAGAAGATGTTTTTATATTTCATGTATGTTCAGATTATTCTGCAGATAAAGATACTCCTCTCCGCACTAAAAACAAAAATATAAAACAAAAAACGGTGGATACTTGGGTACCCACCGTTTTTTGAGCCGATAGCGAGACTCGAACTCGCGACCTACGCATTACGAATGCGTTGCTCTACCAACTGAGCTATAGCGGCAATTGCAATGCAAATTTAGTGAAAATATTGATTTGGGAAAAAGATAAGGAAAAAATATTAGAAATTGAATTCGTCCTCCTTGTTTTCCGCTGTTACGAAGCGAAGACGTTCCACTTTTTCTAATCTGCTGATTAGTTTCTCCTCGTCTCTTTTCCGGATGGAAATCTTCATCGTGCAGTCGTTGTCGAACTGTTGGTTCACAATGGTGGCGTTCTCCTCTTTCACGATGCGCATTACGTCATTTAGGAAAGGGTATTCAAAGAGAATCTCACAACGTGATTCCAGGATTTTCTCCACCACCTCGTTCTGCTCCAAAGCATCCATGCTCGCCTCTCGATAGGCGTTGATCAGGCCGCTCGTGCCTAGTTTGGTGCCGCCGAAGTAACGAACCACTACCATTAGCACATTGGTGACTCCTTTGGAAACCAAGGTGCCCAACATTGGTTTGCCTGCTGTTCCTGAAGGCTCGCCGTCATCGTTCGCTCGGGTGTATTCCCCCTTCTCTCCGAGAATATAAGCGAAGCAGACGTGTCTGGCGTCATGGTAGAGTTTACGTTTCTCCTTTAATATCTCTTTGATTTCCTCCTCATCGGACACTGGAATAGCGAAGGCCAGGAATTTACTTCCCTTCTCTTTGTAGAGGCCCTCCGATATTCTTGCAAGTGTCAGATATGTATCCATCGTCTAATGATTTCGCGAATTATCTCTTTCTTCTGAAACTGTCTTTGTTTCTTCTGAAACTCTTTTGGTCGTCATCGCGGCGAGGTCCACGCTCTCTCTCCTTCTCGAAAGAACGCTCCCTTTTCTTGGCACCAGCGGCACCCTCCCAGTAACCTCCGTTACCGTTTCCTCTGCCTTCTCTGCCTTTGAATCCACCATCACGACCTCGGCGGTCACGATCTTCGCTGCCTCTGCGGAGTTCTTCACGCTCTCTTTTGTTCTTCCTGTCCTTAAGAACCTCCAAAAGTTCGATGCCCTCGCCCTTCCTACGTTCAAAAGCGGTCATCATATCCTTCACAACGCTTCTGTCAACGTCGAAGAAGGAGTATCTTGGGGTGATTTCGATATCGTGCACATCGATATCTTTGTTGTTGGTGGTGTCATTGATGAGACCCAATACACGTTTAGGAGTGAATCCGTCACGTTGACCCATATTGATCTTCAAACGCATCAAATCACCGCTGCGTTTGCGTGATCTTCTATCGCCTCTGTCGCCACGCTCTCTGCCGCCTCTTTCGTTCTTCTCCGGCAAGTTCAAATCCTCCGCATCCTTGTAGTATTCCAAGAAAC
Source organism: Paludibacteraceae bacterium (assembly GCA_024401515.1). Lineage (GTDB taxonomy): Bacteria > Bacteroidota > Bacteroidia > Bacteroidales > Paludibacteraceae > UBA1181. The sequence goes on from JAKSKY010000036.1 coordinate 5,262, forward strand.
GGTTGAACTCTTGAGAAACGAAGTTGACAATCAAATCCTCGCGGGTAAGATCCTTCAATTGATCCATGATCATAGGCAAGTAAGGAGCGATCTGCTTCTTATCGATGTTCTCTCCTGCGTTTTGGATTCTTCCCACCAATGAGAAGAGTTGGCTTTGGCAAACCTCCAAACCAGTAGGCACCTTGCCTTGTACGAAGGTACGGTTGATGGTCTTTTCAATCTCTCTGATCTTATGCTTCTCTTTTGTGTGGACGATGGCGATGGATATACCCTTCTTACCCGCACGACCGGTACGGCCGCTTCGGTGGGTGTAGCTCTCGATATCGTCCGGCAAGTTGTAGTTGATGACGTGGGTCAAGTTGCTCACGTCCAATCCACGGGCAGCCACGTCGGTAGCCACCAAGATCTGAAGATTCTTGATGCGGAAACGTTGCATGACTGTGTCACGTTGCGCTTGGGAGAGGTCTCCGTGGAGCGCGTCGGCGTTGTAACCGTCTTGCATCAATTTATCTGCGATCTCCTTGGTCTCCTGTCTGGTTCGGCAGAAGATGATCGCGTAGATATCTGGATTGATGTCCACAACACGCTTCAAGCAATTGTAGCGGTCTTTGGCGTGGACCATATAGTAGATATGCTCTACATTTTCAGTTCCTGAATTCTTCTTTCCGATAGCGATCTCCACGCTATTCTTCATGTATTTCTTCGCGATGTTGGCGATCTCCTTTGGCATGGTGGCCGAGAAGAGAAGGGTACGACGCTCCTCTGGTGTCTCTTGGAGGATTTTTTCAATATCCTCTTGGAAACCCATGTTCAACATCTCGTCCGCCTCGTCCAATACGAGGTGTTTGATGTTGGAAAGATCCACTTTTTTACGCTCAATGAGGTCAATCAAACGACCTGGGGTAGCCACCAAGATTTGTGGGGGTACGTCCAATTGTCTGAATTGGGTGACGATGCTCTCACCTCCATATACAGGTACGACTTTCAAGCCGTCGATATATTTCGCGAATTTCTTCAGGTCATTGGAGATCTGGATGCAAAGCTCGCGGGTCGGAGATAGTACTAGCGCTTGGATTTTGTTGACCTTACTGTTTGTAAGCATGAGAAGAGGAAGACCAAATCCTGCTGTCTTTCCTGTTCCTGTTTGGGCTAAAGCGACTAAATCCTCTGTTCCATCCCCTAGAAGATAAGGTGTTACCTTTTCTTGAATCGGCATTGGCTCTACAAAGCCCAACTCTTCGATTCCGCGTAGGATCTCTTCGCTTAATCCTAATTCTCTAAATGTTGCCATAAAATAATTGTATCCGCTCTCGTGCGGCGGTTAATGGAGGAAAACCGTCCCTCCTTCTTTTGAAAAAATTTTGGCAAAGGTACGAAAAAAGATGAGACCTCCCAAAAATCGTTGATTTATAGGACTTAAATATTGTTTAAAGTGCAATTAAACTATTCTTTTTCCTATGATCTGACATTACATTTCTTAAATAAATGTAAAAAATACACTAAAATATTTGGTAGTTTCAAAATTAACGATTTACTTTGCGTCAAAATAACACAAAACAATAATCATTAAATAAATTTGATAAATATGAAAACATTAAAGGTTTTGTTATTAGCGATTCTGCCTTCTAGTTTATTTGCGGCGGATTATGTTTTTAAAGTGGATGAGAATTTGAATGCCTATGTGAGTGACACGATTCGTTTTGAGGGTGATAAAATGGTCGCTTATCAAGATGCTAAAAGTTGGTTTGTTGAACAAAAGTGGACGGCGCAGGTGTTGAATGATGTAATGGGTGAAAGGTTTGATTTTAAAGCCAATTTGATGACTAAGTCACGATATAATCCAATCATTCATACTTTATATTCGGATTTTATAGCTTTCGATGGTCTCCTAACAGTAGAGGATGATAGAGTGATTGTCTCATTTAATAATATTCAGTTTGGAGAGTCGGTGCAAGGATTAGGACAAAAGACATCTACGCAACCTTTGTCTCAAAAATTACATAAGTTGGAAAAGGAAAAAATCGCTCGTGATAGGGTTGCCTCTGATGAGTCGATGGATAAGAAAAGCAAGAAAAAGGAGCTCTCCAAACATGATGATGTCATAAAAGACATTGAGGATTCCCTTAAAGAGATAGATGAAGAGATAAGAGTTCGTCTTGCGAATTTAAAGAAATCTTTATGAATCATTTTAACGCATTTATTAATACACGCTTACAAACTATGGTAGTTAAACCTTAATCTTGAAGAAATCGCAACCTGTTTTGTTTTGCTTTTGGTTGGAAAACAATGATTTGTTACCATATAACGAGGAGTTTCCATAGAGGGGAACTCCGGGAGCGTAAATCTATCAGTTTTATTGTGTTGCATTCGTTTGCTTTGGGAGTTGGTCGAAAGATCAACTCCTTTTTTCGCGTGAATATGTGCGATTGATAATTAAAGCACTAATTTTGTGGAAAATTCAAATCTTATGGATTCAAACGAAGTATTAAGAAATATTGCGGAGCAGACCCGTCAGATCATCACTTCGCTTTTGGATGAACATCCGATGAAGAGGGGATCCGTTTTTGTGATTGGTTGCTCCTCCAGCGAGGTGGCCGGTGGTGTCATTGGTAAAGATTCCAGTGAGGAGATTGGTAAGACGATCTTCCAAACTGCCAACCAGATATTGTCGGAGCGTGGTATTTTCTTGGCTTGCCAATGTTGCGAGCATCTGAACCGTTCGTTGGTGATAGAGGAGGTCTGCGCGGAAAAGTATGGATATGAGCCTGTGTCGGTTGTGCCTTGGTTGCATGGTGGTGGATCTTTTGCCACTGCGGCTTATCATAGTTTCTCGTCTCCAGTAGTCGTGGAGCATGTCAAGGCTTCAGCGGGTTTGGATATCGGTGACACGCTCATTGGCATGCACCTGAAAGATGTAGCAGTACCCGTACATCCATCCATCAAACAGATCGGTTCTGCCCATGTGGTGGCTGCCTATTGCCGTCCGAAATTGGTCGGTGGCGAACGTGCCAGATATGAGTGATTATTTTCTTCTGAATAAAAAAAGCCAGTCCCGTAGGAGACTGGCTTCCTTGTTTTTATAGGGTAGCTTAATCCTTTTTCTCCTCAACCACCACCTCGTATCCTAATTTTTGAAAGGCTGCTTTCAACTTCTCCACATCTGTGGCTTTCTTCTTGTAGGTGACGGTCACTTTCTTCTCTTCAAGATTGACTTGTAGGTCGGTCACGCCCTTCTCGAAAGCGATGTTCTCCTCAATTTTGGCTTGGCACTTGTGACACTTCATCGGTACTTGAAAAGTCACGGTCTCTTTGCTGTTTTTGCCTGCGAAGGCATCGCTGGCGCTAAATAAGAGCGCGACAATGGCGAATGCTTGAAATAATCTCTTCATATTGATCTAGTTTTGTTGTTAATCTTTTTGTTTCAATCTCCATCGTAATCCCGCATAGATCTTCCTGCCGTGGACAGGACCCCATACCATCGAGGCGTCGAAATTCTCGCCCCAAGGGTCATTGGCCTCAATGATAGGATTCTTTTGGGTGAAGTTCAGTAAATTCTCTGAACCGATGTAGATGGACCAAGTCTTAAATCGCTTGGTGATCTGCGCACTTAACATAGGGAAAGGTTTGTACTCCTTCTCCCAAAGCGGTTGTGTCGGGTCTGGATCGGGCATTCTTCCACCACCATTGAGTTGTCCCGTCACATCGAACTGCCACTTCTTCAAAGGTGTCTGGTAGGAGAGTGTCAGCAAAGTTTTGAATCTGCTGGTGAGCGGTTTTTCCCGCAATCTGCCGTTGATGGTCTGTTTCACATCCGTGATACGATGGGCGGCGGTCATCGTGAATCCTCGGAAAAACTCGTAACTGATCTCTGCTTGGAAGGTGCTGGCGTAAGATCGTCCATCCAAGTTAGAGAAGTGTACTAGGTGGGGATCACTATCCATATCCACAATGACTTGGTTGATGAAGTGAGTGTAATACCACTCTGTAATGACTGATATTTTACGCTTCTTCCCGGTGGGAATGAAGGCATTGGCGCTGACGCCGTAATTCCATGCCTCTTCTCTTTTAAGTTGGTCGTCGATGATGATTTTCCTGCTGCTGGCCATGAGGTAGTTGTTCTCGCCTAAGATGTGTGTCGTGCGTGAACCTTTGCCTAATGATCCGCGGAAATAGACCCACTCACAAGGATCGTACTTGAGATGTAGACGTGGCGTCACAAAGAATTTGTCGGTAGGGTGGTAATCGCCACGGACGCCAGCCATCGCTACAAATTTCTCATGCCATTTGAAGCTATATTCCGCGAACATGCCGGGAACAAATTCGTTGTTTTGATACTCTATTCCTTCGATGGATTCGTTAAACCAATCTCCATTGAAACTACCGCCACCCTTTAAAGTATGGCGTTTGTTGATGGTGGTTTCGTAGATGATGTTTGTGTACAAATTGCCTTGCCTCGCATTATACTCCGCACGACCAAAAGAGGCCTTTTGATCGTGAAAAGAGCCAGCTACGATGATGCCTAAGGAGCTGTTCCTGTCGTCATCATAGAGAATGCCGTTTTTCGTGAACAATTCGCCTCGATGGGTGATAATACCGATATTGTAGGGATTTTCATTGTTTCGACACGCCGCCTCTGTCTGGCCAGATTGACGATCTTCGTAAATATACTTGGCGCCTACTTGTGAGATCAATTTCTCCGTCCTATAATACCACCGATTGAATAGGTTGACTTGTTGAACTTTGGGTTGGTCCAAAAAGCCATCGCCGCCCATGTCATGCTCTTTGGTGTCATTTTCGTAGTGGCCGAATAACATGGTCGATAGATTATCGTTCAATTTGAAAGCACCATCGATGTTCCCTTCTATTCTTCGGGCGCTGCTTCCAAATAGATTTACGGTTAATTTATCCGATGAAATCGGTTTTTTATACTCCACATTGATTTGACCCGTGAGGGCCTCGTAGCCATCCGTCACAGAGGAGATGCCTTTGGATACTTGGATGCTCTCCATCCAAGGGCCTGGGATGAAGTTGAGTCCGTAAGGGGAGGCCAGTCCTCTGAAATTAGGTATCTTCTCGGTCAACATCTGTACGTAACTGCCCGATAATCCGAGTAGTCGGATCTGCTTGGCGCCAGTGGCCGCATCCGAGTAGGAGACATCTACCGAAGGATTGTTCACAAAGCTCTCGCCCAAATTGCAGCAAGCCGCTCTACGCAACTCTCCGGAGTTCATCTGTTGGGTTTGCACCACCGCTATGCGGGAGTTGAGGACGTTTGTGAGTTTTTGTGCGGAAACACCGATTTCATCGAGTTGAAGTGATTCTGTCAGTTTGATTTTTTGTGTCGCAATGGATGGGTTGATGGTGACGGTGTCATCTTCATATCCGGCATAGCTGACAATAATCTTATTTTGTGATGATTCTTCCTTTTCTAGTATGAAGTGACCATTGTTGTCGGTGATGGTTCCTTCGGTTCCGTTCATCCAATAAACCTCCGCACCTGGAAGCGGCTGGTTGTGTTCGTCCAATACGACGCCTTGAATGGAGGCCCCGCCGAAGACAAATACGATATGGGAAGTCGCTAATAGGCTGATAATGAATCTTTTGATTTCTCTCATGTTTTTTGAGGTGGTTACAGAGGCTAGTTAAAATCTATGAAAACACTTTAAATGGTTCCTGATGCAAATATAGATATTTTAGAAAATCCCACCAAACAAGTAGGTATATACGTCTATTTTGTGTCGGAATATAAGAGGGGAGAAAATGCTTTTTTTGTACTTTTGCCAATGATGAAAACGAGTGATGGACATCGGACGATTATCTCCAATTTCCTCTCTTTGGGGTTACTCCAAGGAGTGAATTGTCTTGTGCCCATATTGGTTATTCCATTTATAGTCAGAGCTTTGGGCGTTGAGGCTTTTGGAAATGTGACCTTTGCACAGGGTATTATCCAGTATTTCACTTTATTGGTCAATTTCGGATTCGATTACTCTGCGACGAGGCAAATCGCTGTATATCGTGATGATCTTTCTAAACGGTCCCAAATTTTCTGGGGTGTGATTTCCGCTAAGTTTATTCTCTTTGTCATTGCGGTGTGCGCGTTTTGTTTGTTGGCCGCTTTCTATGGAAGAATCCAGCAAGATCCGCTTCTCTATGTGCTTCTTTTTGTGATTAACTTAGGTTATCTTCTCTTCCCGACATGGCTCTTCCAGGGAATGGAGGAGATGGGTAAGGTGGCCATCATCAATTTATTCATAAAAGTGATCGGAACGGGTATCCCCGTATTTTTGGTGACTGCCCCTGAGGATTACTTGATTTATGCGGCTATGCCATCCTTTGCCTATTTATTGATGGGCATTATCGCATTTTGTTATGCGAAGGGACGTTATGGCTTACGGGTCCCCAATGCCGATTTGATGCGTAGTGAGCGAGACACCCAAATCAAACTGGGCTTTCCTGTCTTTTTGAACACACTGTTCGCTGCCCTTTATACCATCGCCAATTTGACAATTTTGGGCCTTTTCAACGAGGATTACGATTTGGGAATCTATTCAGGCGCTTACAAAATCATTAGTGCGATTATGATGGTGACCAGTATGCCGATCCATATGGCGATTTTCCCTTCGATTAGTCGGAAAATGGAGGCCTCCTTTATGGAGGGCATCTCTTATTATAAAAAAATGATAGGAGTGACTCTCCTCTTCGCGGTATTGGTAACTATTTTGGTTTATGAGGCTGCGCCTTGGATGGTGCAATTGCTGTTGGGTGATAAATTCATCGATTCCATCCCATTATTAAAGACTATGTCGGTTTTGCCCGCCTTGGTGATCATGGCCAGTATGTTTACTGTGCAAGGTTTATATGGATTAGGGTACCAACGTTATGCCCCTATCGTGGGTTTGGTAGTTGGCCTCTCTTGTGTGGCGCTAAATTTTGTGTTGATTCCTCGAATGGGTGGAACAGGCGCCGCTTACGCGTGGATTGCCGCAGAGACGATGGAAATTTTTATTTCGGCTGTAATTGTTGGGTGTTGTATACGAAAACAGGGAAGAAATAGTTAAATAAATGGTATGGCTTCATTTCGTAAATACATAGATGTTTTATATTGGGCGATGAGTTGTTTCTTCGCCTTCTCTTTGGCTTTCCCCAGCAACCTCTCCGTTTGGGTTTTCACCTTGTGGGGATTTTTGTTTCTAGGGAGAAAAATCGTTGATTTCATCGATGGGAAAAGGAATATCATTGCTCCAAGAAAGAGAAGATATTTACCCTCTCTTTTGCTTTTTGTTCTTTCCCTATTGGGGTTGCTCAGTGCGTTTTGGGCGGAAGATCCCTCTTTGGTGACACATAAAATTTTCGGTCCCAAATTATCCCTTTTCATTCTGCCTCTTTTTGCCTTGCTCGATGACGACGAGGTCGATTTTGATATGCTTCTCCGTTTTTATATTTTAGGAAATGTCGTTTTCATCGCCTATTCTCTGCTTCTGGTATGCTACAAGTATTGGGTGATGGAGAACATAGAACTACATCGTGATTTCCTTCGCTATTTCACCGAGATATGCAACCGTGTCGTTCATCGTACCTATTCGGGTGTGAATATCTTACTCTCCTATGTGGCCCTCTTTTATATGGCCAATAAGGGCACATTGACCAAGCGTTTCATGGCCCTTGGATTTGTATACCTCTTCGTTTCGTTGGCTTTCCTATTTTTAAATAACTCCCGTACCATTACAATGGAGGCTTTGATCTTGTTAGTGGCTTTCTGCATCTCTTATCTGACACGTGGTAATAAAAGAGTTTTTTATTCCCTGTTGGTAGGTATGGTGTTGTTGGGGGCCATATTCTTTCTTTTGCCTTCCCGTAGTAAGGAGATGCTAAACAGTGACCATTTCATCGTAAAATTGGAGCAGGATCCTCGTGCTAGAATATGGCCTTGCACCATGGATTTAGCCATGGAGAAACCTTGGATGGGATATGGTGTGGACAATGTGATCCAACCTTTGTCGGACAAGTACCTGACATGTGATTTCTTGGAGGGTGCTGCCCAACAATACGGTCCTCACAATGAGTACCTAAACACTTGGTTGCAAATGGGTGTCTTGGGCTTTTTGCTCTTCATTTCATTGCTGGTGGCAATCCCTTGGTGCGCTTCTGGGGAACGACGGACATTCGCTCTCTTTTTCACTATGGCTTTCGCTTTCGCCTTTCTGACCGAATCGATGTTGGATCGTTACAATGGTTGTCTGACATTTGCCTTCTTTGTGACTATGATGTCAAAACGAGAACCGAAAAAAACAAGGGAAATTTCCGATGGAAAGGCAGTTCGGATTACACTCTTGTTGACAATGCTTCTTCCTATGATATCTTTGGCGCTAACTGTCGGAACGGATCGTTTGAAGCGTGAACCTACCATTATTCGGAAAGATCTTTTCAAACAAGGAGCTGTTTACGCAGTCCAATCTCGTGATGTGGTCTCCTTTATCCATGATGCGAGATGCAAGAGTTCGCTCTCTGTCGCCTATTGCGATTTGCCTTCTAATGAGAGGCTGCAATTCAAGATTGATTGTTTGACGAGTGAGGATTTCGACGGTTCCACCGTGAAAATAATTGCTGAGGAGGATATGCCGGATGGTTCTGTGCGTCCAACGGAGAGTCTATATGACTTGGGTAGAAAAGAGGAGTGGCAGGAACTCTCAGTGGATGTCTCCGGCAAGCGAACCATTGTTATCTATATTTTTGGTGACGCGAAATTGTCCTTTGAAGATCTCAAAGGTGAAGCATTCTTTAAAAATCCACGTTTTGTGACGAATTAATCATTACATTTGCCCTAAATATTAAGGAATATGATATTTGTGACGATAGCCATATGTTTATTCTTTGTCTTCGCAGGTTTAACTTGTTCGAAGAATAACCCTTTCGCACCCTCTGTGCTCACGGGTCTGCTATGGTTTGTCACACTTCTCCTTTTCTTAATCGTGGATCATCAATTGCCGCCGTTAAGTACCTCTTTTTTCATCACACTATCTTGTTGGGTATTCTCATTGTGCGTCTCATCTTTGCTGACGCAGTCCGCCACTTATAGGCAGGATAAGTACAATGATCCTAGCAAAATGATCCGTAACCTCTATCTAATCCTCTCCATTCTTTCATTCCCCGCGTTGTTGCAATTCGCCAATACCGCTTTGGTGGGTGGTGGTTCGGGTAATTGGGCTTTGGACTTGCGATTGGCGGCCTTGGGTAAGGGTAGCGGTTTTAAGGAGACATATGGTGGTTGGCAAACGTTGATTTGGCCTGTGTCATATATGCTGGAGCTTTTATGTTTTAAGAAAAAGGAGTGGTGGCGCTTAGCGATTGCCCTCTTTATTTATGGCGCATTTGGTGTGGTGACGATGTCTAAGATGGTCTTCCTATCCATATTCTTATATACGGGATGTATCCTTTTCTTTAAGAATATCATCAGATTGAAGCATGTGGCGCTATCTGCCATTCCTTTGGTTTTGATGTTTGCGGTTTTGCAGATGGTCCGCCACTCTTCCCAGTTTTCATCGGTGACCTCCTCCTTCTTTAGAACCTACCTTTTGGGTAACATGAGCTCGTTTGATACGTTGTCTCCTTGTACAGCGCATCATTGGGGCGAGAATACGTTTAGACTATTCTATGCCATTCCATATAAGCTTGGCATGACGGATGTGGAGCCTGTCGACGCGATTTTGCCGTGGATTCAGACCCCTCTCATCACCAATACCTACACCGGTATGTATCCATTCTATGTGGATTTCGGTTTGTTGGGTGTGATTCTCTTCGCATTGATTCTAGGCGCTCTTTATGGTTGGACCTTTAAGAAGGCTCAATCGGGCAGTAATTTTAACATCCTGATCTATGCGGTCTTCTCGCATATCATCATTACCCAATATGTGGCTGATATGTTGTTCACCAATACGGCAGGATATCTCAAGATGATCCTTCTCTTGTTGGTTCCATTCTATGTGACCAAAAACAATCTTTTGGTTTGTAAAGAGAAGGTGGTCTCTTTCCTCAAATTTTAGTGGAGTATGGATGTTTCCGTAATCATTGTCAATCACAATACGGCGCAGTTGACGATTCAGGCGCTCTCTTCGCTCTTGGTGCAAAGCACCTCTGTGGCGATGGAGATGATTGTGGTGGATGGTGGATCGTCTGAACCTTTGGATGAGCTTGTCTCCTTTTGTGAGGGTAATCAGATACGCCTTGAAACACTCGATGAAAACGTAGGTTTTGGACGAGCAAATAATTATGGCGCACAATTCGCTACGGGAAGGAATCTCTTCTTTTTAAATCCTGATACCTATTTGGTAAATGACGCGGCGGCTATTTTGTCCCAATACCTGGATCAAAACGCTTGTGTGGCGGCATGTGGTGGAAATCTATATTCGGAAACCATGACGCCCATCCACTCTTACCATACCCATTTCCCCTCTTTCCTTCAAGAACTGGATTTTATTACGGGGAAGCGTTTGCTAAGGTGGTTTGGTGATAACTCCGAGTTTAATGAAACAGATCGCCCTCGCCCTGTCGCTTATGTATGCGGGGCGGATTTGATGATGAAAAGGGCGGTTTTTGAGGAGATGGATGGTTTTTCTTCCGATTTCTTCCTCTATTACGAAGAGAGTGACTTGCAGTGTAGAATGGCTGACAAAGGGTATGCGATCCATTCAGTCCCTGAAGCTAGAATTGTCCATTTGGAGGGAAAGAGCTTCGAATTCTCCGAGGAACGTGAAAAACGCATTTTCAACGGAAGAAAAATCTATTTTCAGAAGCACTATTCCTCCTTGTATCATAAACTGACCAATGCAATGAATATGGCAGCTTTGTTGGCAGGCGTCGCCGTGGCGGCTGTGATGGGTAAAGGAGAGATGAAGAGACGTTATCAATATCGATTCAAACTATATTTGCGAGGATGAATGAGCCTACGTTATATATCAATGGCAGATTTCTGACCCAACCGATGACGGGTACGAATCGCTTCGCTTACGAACTCTGTTTACAACTGGCGGAGCGAAAATATGATTTCTTGATATTGACGCCTAAGGTTCCTTTGCGTGAAGAGTATGATGTCAGCCGATTGCCTATTCTATCGGTTGGCCATTTCTCCTCTCATATCTGGGAGCAAATATCGTTGCCTCTCTTCTTGAGGAAGAGACGCTCCATGTTGTTGAGCATGAAGGGGCTTGGCCCTGTCTTCAAACGTAATCAGATTTGCACCATTCATGATATGTCCTATTTGGCCAATCCAGGGTGGTTCTCCAAAGGATATTACTACTTTTATCGGATGATGACGCCGATTATGGCGAAGCACGCGAAACGGATTTTGACGGTGAGCCATTTCTCGAAGGGGGAAATATCCTCTCGCTTGGGTATTTCGCCCGATAAGATTAGTGTGGTCTATAATGCGCCCGCCAAACAGTTCTCCTCGACCTCTGAATACACTGATTCCACCGAGAAATATTATCTGACGGTCTCTTCTTTGGATCCGCGTAAGAACTTGTCTTTGGTATTCTCCTCCTATCTGAAATCTTCGCAAAAGTATCCATTGTATGTGATAGGGGAGAAACATTCCGTTTTCGGAGATGTGACACTGCCGGAAAATAGTCAAATACGCTTTTTAGGACGTGTTTCCGACGAGGAACTGTGTCGTTATTATGCTGGATGCTCCCTCTTTGTTTATCCATCCTTATACGAAGGATTTGGCATGCCACCGATGGAGGCGATCGCTTGTGGTTGCCGTCAGGTCGTTTTGTCGGACATCCCAGTTTTCCGTGAGGTATATGGTGAGGTGGCGCGCTATGTGAAAGTGGATGATGAGGCGGCTCTGTCTCATTTATTTGACCAATCCGATGTGCCAACGGATACGGTTGATTTTGCCGATTTCATCGAAAAATATAGTTGGCGGAGAAGCGTCGAGCAACTTCTCGAGGCTGTTTCGTTAGCGAGCAAATAAAAAAAGCGGACTTGAAAGCCCGCTTTTTGTTGTATGGATTTACCTGTTAATCTCTGCTCTTACCAAGAATTCTCAAAAGGTAGATGAAGAGGTTGATGAAATCCAAGTAAAGTTCCAACGAACCAATCAAAGCAACCTTCATGCTGGTGTCGTTCACCTCATTACCGTAAACGGAGATCATGTTCTTGATCTTTTGGGTGTCGTAGGCGGTCAAACCTACAAAGATAAGTACGCCTACGTAAGGAATAATCATAGCCAATCCGGAGCTCTTTAAGAAGATGTTCACAATTGAGGCGATGATGATACCGATCAAGGCCATCAATAGGATTGATCCCCACTTAGAGAGGTCTTTGTTGGTAAAGTGTCCGTATAGCGCCATCGCACCGAATGTTCCGGCTGTGATGAAGAATGTGGATGCTACTGACTCAAATGTGTAAACCAAAAGGATTGAACTCAGCGTTACGCCATTCAGGATAGAGTATGCCACAAATAGGATACCTGCCACAGGGAAGGAGATTTTGTTGATGGCCGCGCTTATTACAAATACGAGTGCGACCTCAGCTAAAAGAAGTCCTATAAGTAGACCGCTTGATTCGAATAGCGTCATGATGATTCTAGGACTATTCGCCACGTAGAATGCGGTTAATCCAGTGATTACCAAAGCCAAAGCCATCCATGTGTACACGTTCTTCAACAGTGTACGTTGAGCGGTTTCCACTTCATAGTTACGCTCTTCAGAAGTTTCGATGAAATTTCCCATATTAATTCTAATTTATTAAAGTTTTTCCAAAATTCTTTTGATGACAGTCTCTGCCGAGATCTCACGGTTGGCTGCCTCAGGGATAACCAATGATTGAGGGCTCTCGATGACGTCATCTGTCACAATCATGTTACGACGTACTGGCAAGCAGTGCATGAAGTAGGCGTTGTTGGTGAGCGCCATTTTCTCGGTGCTTACGGTCCAAGACATATCCTTGCTCAAAATTTGGCCGTAGTTAGGGTCTTGGTAGGCTGACCAGTTCTTCGCATATACGAAGTCTGCTCCCTCCAATGCCTTGTCTTGGTCATATTCCACCTTGGCGCCACGAACGAATTTATCGCACAACTCGTAACCCTTTGGATGGGTGATGACGAAGTCCACATTGGCCTCATTCATGAAGTCCGCGAATGAATTAGGTACCGCTTGAGGGAGTGCGCGTGGGTGGGGAGCCCAGGTCAAAACGACTTTTGGACGCTCCTTCTTCTTGTACTCCTCGATGGTAATCAAGTCCGCGAAAGCTTGCAATGGGTGTGCGGTGGCAGACTCCATGCTGAATACAGGCTTGCCTGAATATTTGATGAATTGATTCAAGATAGTCTCTTGATAATCAAACTCTTTGTTTTGGAAGTTGGCGAATGAACGGACACCGATCACGTCGCAGAAAGAGGCCATTACCGGGATGGCTTCCAACAAGTGCTCCGACTTGTCGCCGTCCATCACCACGCCACGCTCGGTCTCCAACTTCCATGCGCCTTGGTTCACGTCCAATACCATGGTGTTCATACCCAAATTCATACCTGCTTTTTGGGTGCTGAGACGGGTGCGAAGGCTATTGTTGAAGAACACACACAAAAGTGTCTTGTTTTCGCCCAAATGTTTGTAGGCGTATCTGTTTTTCTTGACCTCCAAAGCCTCTTGAACGGCCTTGTTCAAATCGCCCAAATCCTGGGCCATCAATAATTTTCTCATCTTGTATATCGTGTTAATAATACTCTGCTATCTATACGCGAATTTATAAAAATTGCGTGATTTTGTATCGCTTGCAACCGTTCAGTTGTGAAAAACCGTTAAAGGAGGTTGCGGTTTATGTTGCTAGCTTGATAATCAATGTGTTACGAATATGCCACAGCTTAAGAGTTGTGGCATTTAACGTAGAATTTTTTATTCCTCTTTGTTCTGCTCCTCCGCTTCCGCTTTTACTTTCAACCAATAGGTGTAATCGGACTCTTCCAATATGTAAAAAGATTGGTAGAAATCTGTACTAATCTCTTTGCGTCGGTAGGCGCTGGGATTGGTAAGGTCCTTGCGTATGTCTGAGTAGGCATAGCTGGGTACCCATTCATCCTTTTCGAAACTGATGTACAATTTCCCCAAAAAAGGAGCGGCGAGTATCTCGCCTCTTCCGTAGGACCTCATGGCGACGGTGTCATTCTGCTCTAAGGTGACGTCCATGGGAGCGCCCTCGTAGGGAATATAGTGTAATTTAACCTCGTGATCACTGCTGTTGACGATGAAGAAATCTTCGGTATAGACGTTTCCATCGATGTTTATGTCATCCATCTCGTTTTTGACACAACTTGTCAGGGCCATTAAAAGGACGGTGAAGGCGAATAATATCTTTCTCATATTTTTTAGATTTTATGCAAAAGTACACTTTTTTGACGAAATGGTGGGCTCTTCCCCATAAACGAAAAATGGAGACACACAGTTGTGCGTCTCCATTCCTCAAATCAAATATCCTATGAAATAGATTGAATAAGAAACCTTTAGTGACTATTTGTTATGTATAGGTATGTAATGAAGGGGTGGTAATCTGTCGCTTACTCACCCACTTGTGTTTTCAAGAATTCGTTTTCTTTCTTTAAAGCGTTGATTTCCTTATTCATTTCAATCATGTGGAGGGTGAGTTCCTCGATTTTCTCCAATAGTAGATTGCTCATTTCGGAAAGACTCACACCCTCTTGGGCCATCTCCGACGCTGAAGGAATGCCCGGTAGATGTTTGTTGCTTTTGACGTATAGCTCAATTTCGCTCAGGTTTTTTAGGTCATATCCTTCATTGAAGACGTAGTCGGCGGCTTGGTTGATGTCAACCTTTATGTCTTTAGCGCGTATTTGGTCGCTGTTAATTTCGGCGACTTTAATTCGGTTTTTGCATACAATGCTGCCATCCACATTTAATGGTCCGCTAAAATTGTGCGAAGATGCGATGTATTCGATTGTTCCTATTTCGCCGGATGGGTCTCGTTTAGCGATTCCGTTTTGGTCAATTTGTATTTGGGCATCTTTGTAGGGACCCACATTGATCTTTTTTGCCAAGGTTTGGTCGCTCTCAACAGAGAAGACTTTATCCATTGTGTAGTCGGGGTAGTTTAAAAAACACATGATAAAGCTAAAATTATCATCTCCTTCACAAAACATTCTGATGGGACTTTGTGCGAATAAGTTTCCTACGATAGATAATGCGAATAGAAACGAAAAATAGAATTTCTTTGACATTTTAAAAGTATTTAAGTGTTTAAAAATGGATTTGAGTGAGGATTTTCCTTTGTTTCTCACATGTTCATTAACATCGCAAAGTTACCTAATTTTTTAAAAAATAGGGTGAATAGATTGATTTATCATCTTCCATATTGCGTATTTGTAAGGGAAGTAAAGATTTAGAACTGAAAAAGACTCATTACTGTCCACTAAAAATAGTGGACGATTAAAAAATATAATTATTCAACTTTCGCAAGCGTTCTGGCTGGAAGCCAGTATCTGAGTAACCGGGGGGCAACGCCCCCGGAATCAACGCAAAAACTACCAATCTGCCTGGAGGGCAGTACCTTTACGCAGGTCCTAACATTCCAAGGTAGTGGCTTCCAGCCACTTTCAATCGAGGGTTCATTGATCCGGCAGCATCTCCTCCGTCGATGCATCCGGTTACTCAAATATTGCCTTCCAGGCAAATGGATAAATGCAAAAATCGAGTAATTATAAAATCAATTTGATCCATCAAGACCGCATTGCTCATTGATATTCTTGAATTTAGTTTTGCAGAAGAGAGGCTCCAAAACAGCCTTTTAACTAGGATGAAAAGTTCCAAATTCAAATCGTTGCGCACGAAATTCTACTGCAACCAACTATAATTCAGTTAATTCAAAGAACTTTTTGCGATTTTTAGTGGACACTAGTGAAAAAGACTATTTTTGTATGTCTAATTTGATGAAGAAGAAAGAATCGGAAAATTAATGATGTATGAAGCAATATGATTCCCAACCGACTATTCAAGTTGGTATTCTGAAACATAAAGAGATCAAATTTATCCTTCGTGGGGAGTTTGTAGTCAATGACGGAACTGAAAAGATTTCGGGACCGGGTAGCGTCACCGTTTCAGGTGATAAAATACTCTATAATGGCAAATCGTACGATTCCATCGTTTTTTCTTCTTCAGATGAGGAGAGTAGTTTTGACCTCTTGGAGGTAGTGATCGGTATTCATTTCCATTGGGAACGCAAAGAGACGCAGCGCTTTCAGGGGGCATTGAAATTCATTGCCTTGGAAGGAGAGGCGCAGGCTATTAACATTGTGCCGACAGAGGATTATCTTACCAGTGTCATCTCTTCGGAGATGAGCGCCACCTCCTCATTGGAACTCCTAAAAGCGCATGCGGTGATTTCACGCAGTTGGCTTTTGAATAAATTAGAGGATAAGGTGACGGAGAAGCATAGCGATGCGATGATTATTACTGACGATAAGATCATTCGTTGGTACGATCACCAAGATCATACCCTTTTTGATGTTTGCGCTGATGACCATTGCCAACGATACCAAGGTATCACCAAGGCGAGTACCCAGGCGGTGCGTGAAGCGATCAAAGCGACCCATGGTCAAGTTTTGACCTATGCGGGAAAGATTTGCGACGCTCGTTTCTACAAGGCGTGTGGTGGCGCTACCGAACTTTTCGAGAATTGCTGGGAAGAGGAACATCATCCTTACCTTTTGCCAGTGGCCGATGCGGCGAATGCCACACTGCCTGATTTGACGAAAGAAGAGAAGGCGAGAAAGTGGATTCTCACCTCTCCTGAGGCTTATTGTAACACGACAGACAAGCAGGTGCTTTCTCAGGTGTTGAATAACTACGATCAGGAGACCCCTGATTTCTATCGTTGGACGGTGACCTACTCGCAACAGGAACTTTCCGCTTTGATCAAAGAGAAGATGAACATAGATTTTGGAAAAATCATCGATCTGGTTCCTTTGAGGCGTGGCGCTTCGGCTCGTATCATCGAGTTAAAGGTGGTGGGCGAGAAACGAACGATGGTGATTGGTAAGGAGTTGGAAATTCGTAAGGCTTTGTCTAAAAGTCATTTGTATAGTTCCGCCTTTGTGGTGGAGAAGTGTGGAGAGGGTGAAGATATCCGGTTTGTCCTGCGTGGTGCGGGATGGGGTCACGGTGTGGGGCTCTGCCAAATCGGTGCGGCGGTGATGGCTAGCAAGGGTGTCGGGTATGAGGCGATATTATCCCACTACTACCCTCATTCTGAATTGACTAAACGTTATTGATTCGATGCAAAAGGATCTCACACAGGGTGGTATTTTCAAGACATTAGCCTCCTTTTCTGCCCCTTTCCTCTTGGCCTATTTCCTTCAAACCTTTTATGGGTTAGCGGATTTGTTTATCATTGGCCAATATACGGGTGCGCCTGATATCACGGCGGTTTCGGTGGGTAGTCAGGTGATGCATATGCTCACGGTGATGATTGTGGGTTTGGCGATGGGAACGACGGTGATGATCAGCCGTGCAGTGGGTGGCAAGGATTACAATACGGTGGGACGTACCATTGGCAACTCCGTTGTTTTGTTTGGTGGATTATCCATCCTTGCTTGCGCCATCCTTTTGGTCTTTTTGGATGATATTGTGGTCATGATGTCCACTCCGGTGGAATCGGTGGAGAAGACCAAACATTACCTTTCCATCTGTTTTATGGGTATCCCTTTTATTGTGGCTTACAATGTGATTTGTTCCATATTCAGGGGTTTGGGCGACTCCAAATCGCCCATGTATTTTGTGGCGATCGCCTGTGTGTTGAATGTGGTGCTAGACCTTGTTTTTATCGGTGGAATGGGCATGGCGACGGAAGGTGCTGCCTATGCGACGGTAATCGCCCAGTTTGTCAGTGTTCTCTTCTCCGCGGTGTTGATTCGTAAGTATCAGAGCAGTTTCCATATGGAGCGCGCGTTGTTGCGGCCTAATAACCGTTCCATCCGTGAGATTCTCCAAATCGGTTTGCCCATCTCCTTGCAGGATGGATTCATCCAGATATCTTTTATCGTCATAACGGTTATCGCCAACCGCCGTGGTGTGGAGGTGGCGGCCTCTGTGGGAATCGTGGAGAAGATTATCTGCATCCTCTTTTTGGTGCCCTCCAGTATGCTATCGGCCATCTCCGCGATCGCGGCGCAGAATATTGGTGCGGGGAAAGAGGAGCGGGCACGCGCCACCCTGCGTTACGGTATCTATGTTTGTTTGATTTATGGAGCCTTCTTCGCCCTGATTCTTCAACCTTTGTCTGACGTCACTGTATCGCTCTTCACGACGGAGGCGGCGGTAATCCTCTTTGGCGGACAATATCTGCGCGCTTACGTGGTGGATACTGCCTTGGCGGGTGTGCACTTCTGTTTCAGTGGCTATTTCTGCGCTTGCGGGCTTTCGATTGTATCTTTTATCCACAATGTATTCTCCATTGTCTTGTTGCGCATCCCAGGCTCTTATTTGGCCTCCATTTGGTACCCTGACCACCTCTCTCCGATGGGATTGGCGGCGCCCATGGGCTCTTTGTTTTCCATTGTGGTTTGTGTAGGGGTGTATGTCTGGATGAGGCGGAGAGCAAAATGATTCATTCGTGGAGAAACTATCATAAAAAAGGCCGTACAATCATTGCACGGCCTTTTGTGTTCTATGTGAGGGAATTACTCCGCCATCATTTGGTCGTAAGCCTCTTGGGCGTTCAACCATGTTTGTGCCAATTTAGACATTTGGAGCGCATCGGAGAATCCCAATTTAGCTCTATCCGCCTTTTTGAAGTAGTCTACACATGCTTTGTAGTCTCTTGACAATGCTGAGTAAACAGCCATGTTGTAGTACATAGCGGCGCAAACCTCCTTGTGTACCTTTGCGTTAGGATCTTTCATGTCCGCTTGTGAAATAGCCTCTTCCCAGACTTTTACGGATGGAGCGGCCATCTCTTTGAACTCTTCGATCTCCCAAGGACGCTTCTTGATAAACTCGTAGGCCTCTTTGAAGTTGGCGAGCGCCTCGTTGATATCAGAGTAGTCGATGGTGCATTTTTTCTTTACCCTTACACCATATCCGTTGAAGTTGAGGTAGGTCAACGGGGTAGCACCTACGACTTTTGAGAGGAATGGCTGGTAAGCCTTCATCTGTGAAGCGAGGTTGAATTGCTTCATTTTATCGATGACTTGTTGCTTTGCCTCTGTCTTGTTAGGACACTTTGCTGACTCGATTTCTTGCATGTAGAAAATCGTATCGGTGAAGACGATTTCGTTGCGGCTCTTTACCTCAATGGCGAAACCAACCTCTTTGGTGCCTTTCGCTACCCATTCCGGACCTGCGGGAGGAGCGGCTGGTGCCTCCTCTTTCTTGGTGTCTGAAAGCAACCAGTTGAGGAACGGATTCTTGATGTTGGTGGTTTGACGAACCTCTCTGCGTGGCTTTGGACGTGGCTTAGAGGCATCCATGATCACGATCTTGTTGTAATCGTAATTTTCGAAATAGTTATCTACTGAGATGACGATATCCGCACCATCTGGACTATAAACAGAAGTGAAGTAGCCTAAGCCCAAATTATCCTTGATATATTTCTTAGGACCATTGGCGTCAATTGGAACAATGTGTTCCGTCACCATGGAGTAGGTCTCGTTCTTGTTATCCATGTGGCAGAAAGGATAGCCTGGGATCGTGTAGAAGCCCAAGTGGTCTTTATCTGGAGATTGGGCAAGTGAACCTGCTGCCGCCGCAAAAGAGAATGCTGCTGTTAGTAATATGTTTTTTGTTTTCATGTTGTAAAAATTTTTATGACCTAATTGTTGTATTTCCTAAACTTTCCGTAAAGATATGTTTTGTTGTAATGCGAAAAAAATGGACTCCCCATATCTCCTCTTTTCATCGACTGGGCGATTTATTCTATCGACCAATGCTTTGTGCCGTAGAGCGAGGAATTGGCAAATGAATCCGCCGCGAAAATATAAAAATGATTTGAAACTCTCGTTTTATTGTCTTTAATTGGTAGATACATTTGCTTGGGCTAACAAAAAAGGCCAGAACCAATAGTCCTGACCTTTTCTGTGTTGAATATCTGTTGATATCTTATTTTACCAACTCCA
>JAKSKY010000037.1 GCA_024401515.1 Paludibacteraceae bacterium
TGTTGCTCTTCGCTTTTGCCTCTTGGCATTTGTTGGAGAAAAAAGTGTTGGGTAGGAGAAAATGAGGCTTTGCAGGGTGGTTCGCGTTTCTGACCAGGGCATTTTCAAAACGCCCCTACGTCGCGATGCCAACAATAATCTGGTTGGTTGCATTTGATAAAATCAATCCGAACATTTGCTTGGGCGATAAATTTGCCTATCTTTGTCAAAACGAATACGAATTTATGGTGTATGTGAAATCAAATGCGTTTTGTAGAGACGGTGTGCACACCGTCTCTACGGGGGCATCGTGCGGTTGTTCCAACGAAATCAAAAACAAACAACAACAGAAAAAAGGTTCATGATGCGTCCGAAGGATGCTTCAGGGATTGTTGTGCCTGGATATGAATTTTAGAAATATAAACGATCAAATAGTAATCAAACATGAAGAAATTCTTTTATTATTTAACACTACTATCATCCTTGATAGCTTTTGTCATTGGCTGTTCGAAGGAAGAGGAGGAACTACCGAAGTTGGAGTTGAACGCCACGGAATTGAGCTTTAAGTCGGAGGGAGGCGACGAACTAGTGGGAGTGACATCCAACACGAATTGGAGCGCGGTTTCTTCGGAAAAGTGGTGCGAGGTCTCGCCAGCAAGTTCCAAAGGAGACGGTGCCATCAAAGTGACTGCGCAGAAGAACGAAAAGAGAGAGAGCCGAACGGCGAAAATCAGTGTTGTGAGCGGTTCGCTCACACGCATAGTGGTGGTTTCGCAAGTAGGAGCAGGCAGTGAGAATGGCTCCGGTGGCAATAATGAAGAGGGCGGCAACGGCTCGGGTAATGAGAATGGTGGCAGTAATGGTTCCAACAATGATGGAGGAGATACACCTACCCCAACAGTAACGTATCAGGTGACCCTTACTTCCTCACTTACTGTGGGCGGCACTGTGACTGGTGGAGGATCTTACGAAAAGGGTAAGGTTGTAACCATAAGTGCTTCCGCGAATTCTGGTTACAAATTTGTGAAGTGGAGTGACGGCAATACCAGTTCAATCAGAACTATTACGGTAACCGGTAACCAGTCATTGATGGCTTATTTTGAAATAGTGCGATATACGGTGACCCTTACCTCCTCGCCGATTGTGGGAGGTACAGTGACTGGCGGAGGATCTTATGAAAAGGGTAAGGTTGTGACCATAAGCGCGTCCGCGAATTCTGGTTATAAATTTGTGAAGTGGGATGACGGCGAAACCAGTGCGAGCAGGACCTTTACGGTAAACGGGAACCGGTCGTTGACCGCTTACTTTGAGCAGAACCCAGTTCAACAATATTCAATTACATTGTCTAAGTCACCAAGTGCGGGAGGAACTGTATATGGTGGAGGAACATACGAAGAAGGAAAGATAGTAACTATAACGGCAACGCCAGCTTCGGGCTACGAGTTTACGAAATGGAGCGATGGCGTCACCACCAATCCACGTACGCTAACCGTGACGGCCAACAAGACGCTTACAGCCTATTTTGAGCAAAAAAGTTCCAATCCTTCCTCTGGAGTCGCCGTCAATGGCAAACTCCCCGGCAAGTTCTCCGTCTCCGCTACCAAGCAGGTAAGTTTTGCTATGGGTAACCTGCAGTGCAAGGCAAGCACTGACACATGGCGCTTCGCTGAGAACCAGTATGATGTGATCGGATACTACAACGAGAATAATTCAGCCACCTATTCTGGATGGATCGACCTCTTCGGATGGGGAACGAGTGGATACGATGGCAAATATCCGTATATGACTAGACAAAGTAATTACGATTATGGCAATGGGTATAGCGATATTGCCCGTACCAATTACGATTGGGGTGTTTACAATGCCATCAGCAACGGCGGCAACAAGGCAGGTATGTGGCGTACGCTAACGTATGATGAGTGGAGTTACCTCTTCAAGACCCGAACCAATGCCCTGAACCTCCGAGGTCAAGCGACTGTCAATGGACAGACTGGATACATCCTTTTGCCTGACGTTTGGAGCGCGCCAAGCAGTTTGAAATTCACAGCCAACCCAGACAACTTCACCACGAACAGGTACTCTGCTTCCGAATGGAGTAAGATGGAAGCTGCTGGCGCCGTCTTTTTGCCTTGCGCCGGCGACCGCTACGGTACGGTTGTTCACGGCGTTGGTTCCTACGGCTACTATTGGTCGTCCACGGCGAGCCACGACTACAACGCCGGCTACTTCAGCTTCTATTGGGACGGCGACGCCGGCGTCAACTACAGCGGCTACCGCTACGCCGGGTACTCTGTGCGCTTGGCCACAGAATAACGCTATTCCGAAGAAGCAAAACCCGAAAGCAAAAACCAGTAAAGGAATGACAGGAGGGAAGCCCTGCGGCCTCCCGAAGAGACTAGCGGGGATTCCCTCCTGTTATTCCTTTTGAGAAAGTATTTATTAAATTAAATGAAGATATGCAGATAAAGGATATTCTGGAGATAGAGAAGCAGATAGGCGATTCGTCGTCGAAAATGGTTATCCACCTTTTCAAAGAGGGTTCTCCCCTTCGTGCCTACGAGTGGAGCGCATGGCTCTGCTGTCGGTTTGTTTCCGACTTCAAGGCAACATGGATATAGCTAAGAGAGGAATGCGTAGGTATAAATTTATTTATTACTTAGATATCAGTATTTAATACACAAACATGAAGAAATTCTTTTATTATTTAACACTACTATCATCCTTGATAGCTTTTGTCATTGGCTGTTCGAAGGAAGAGGAGGAACTACCGAAGTTGGAGTTGAACGCCACGGAATTGACCTTTAAGTCGGATGGAGGAGATGAGCTTGTTGGAGTGACATCCAACACGAATTGGAGTGTAGTTTCTTCCGAAAAGTGGTGCGAGGTTTCTCCATCGAGTTCCAAAGGCGACGGAGCCATCAAAGTAAGTGCGCAGAAGAACGAAAAGGCAGAGAATCGCACGGCAAAAATCAGTGTCGTGAGTGGATCGCTTACACGCATAGTGATGGTTTCTCAAGCAGGAGCAGGTGGTGAGAATGGCTCCGATGGCAATAATGAAGAGAACGGCGATGGTTCCAACAATGATGGAGGCAATACGCCTAACCCAATCGTAACGTATCAACTGACCCTTACCTCCTCACCTACTGCTGGAGGCACTGTGACTGGTGGGGGATCTTACGAATCGGGCAAGTCAGTGACCATAAGCGCGTCAGCCAATTTAGGATATACATTTGTGAAGTGGAGTGACGGCAATACCAGTGCAAGCCGAACCATCACGGTAAGCGGCAACCGGTCGTTGACCGCTTACTTTGAGTTGAAACCAGTTCAACAATATTCAATAACATTGTCTAAGTCACCAAGTGCGGGGGGATCTGTATATGGTGGAGGAACATACGAAGAAGGAAAGATAGTAACTATAACGGCAACGCCAGCTTCTGGTTACGAGTTTACGAAATGGAGCGATGGTGTCACCTCCAATCCACGTACGGTTACTGTTACAAAAGATATGAGTCTTACCGCTAATTTTGAGAAGAAGCTAGAACCAATGGAACCGTTAGACAAATCTTTAGGTAAACTCAACGGCAAGTTCTCCGTCTCTGCCATTAAGCAAGTAAGTTTTGCCATGGGTAACCTGCAATACCAGGCCAGTACCGACACATGGCGCTTCGCCGAGAACCAGTATGATGTGATAGGAAAAGACAACGAAAAGATTTCCTCCACCTATAGCGGATGGATCGACCTCTTCGGATGGGGGACGAGCGGATACAATGGCAAAGATCCGTATATGACTAGCAGAAGTTATGGCGATTACGGAGATGGCTACAATGATATAGCCGGTACCAATTACGACTGGGGTGTTTACAACGCCATCAGCAACGGCGGCAACAAGGCTGGTATGTGGCGTACGCTGACGGATGACGAGTGGTATTACCTCTTCAACACCCGTGGCAATGCCGAGAACCTCCGAGGTCAAGCGACCGTCAATGGTCAGACTGGTTACATCCTTCTTCCCGATGGATGGAGCACACCAAGCGGATTGAGATTTACTGCCAAACCATACAACTTCACCACGAACAGCTACTCTGCTCCCGACTGGAGTAAGATGGAGACTGCTGGTGCTGTATTTTTGCCTTGCGCCGGCTACCGCTACGTTATGGATGTCAACTACGTTGGTTCCACCGGGTTCTATTGGTCGTCCACGGCGTACAGCAGCAACTACGCCTACGACTTCTACTTCTTCGGTTCGTTCGACGCCCTCGACGACGACTACCGCTCCGACGGAAACTCTGTGCGTCTGGCCACAGAATAACGCTATTCCGAAGAGGCAAAAACCAAAGCAAAACCAGCTAAGAAATGACAGGAGGGAAGCCCTGCGGCCTCCCGAAGAGGCCAGCGGGGATTCTCTCGTGCCATTTCTTTTGAGAAAGTATTTATTAAATTTAATGAAGATATGCAGATAAAGGACATTCTGGAGATAGAGAAACAGAGAGGCGATTCGTCGTCGAAAATGGTTATCCACCTTTTCAAAGAGGGTTCTCCCCTTCGTGCCTACGAGTGGAGCGCATGGCTCTGCTGTCGGTTTGTTTCCGACTTCAAGGCAACATGGATATAGCTAAGAGTGGAATGCGTAGGTATAAATTTTTTTATTACTTAGATATCTGTAAAAGTATTAATACACAAATATGAAGAAATTCTTTTTTTATTTAACGTTGCTATCATCCTTGATAGCAGGTGTTATAGGGTGCTCCGATGATGAAGAGGAGACGCCAAAGTTGGAGTTGAACGCCACGGAATTGACCTTTAAGTCGGAGGGAGGCGACGAACTAGTTGGAGTGACATCCAACACGAATTGGAGTGCAGTTTCTTCCGAAAAGTGGTGCGAGGTCTCGCCAGCAAGTTCCAAAGGAGACGGTGCCATCAAAGTAACTGCGCAGAAGAACGAAAAGAGAGAGAGCCGAACGGCGAAAATCAGTGTCGTGAGCGGTTCGCTCACACGCATAGTGGTGGTTTTTCAAGCAGGAGTAGGCAGTGAGAATGGTGGCAGTAATGGTTCCAACAATGATGGAGGAGATACACCTATCCCAACCGTTACGTATCAGGTGACCCTTACTTCCTCACCTGCTGCGGGAGGTACTGTGACTGGTGGAGGATCTTACGAACAGGGTGAAACGGTGACTCTTAAGGCTAATCCATCTGATGGATATGTTTTTGACAAATGGAGCGATGACGTCATCACTAATCCTCGCATGATCACTGTGACAGGAGATGAGCGTCTTACCGCTAGTTTTGAGAAGAAACAAGATAACTTGAGCGAGAGTGGCAAGGAGGGAGGCTATTCCTACGTGGACTTAGGTTTGAGTGTTAGATGGGCCACCTATAATGTGGGCGCGACCAAGCTGACAGAGTATGGCGATCATTTCGCCTGGGGCGAAACCACTCCCAAAGACGACTATTCTTGGAGTACCTATAAATGGGGTTCTCATTACGATGCATTGACAAAGTATAATACAGAAGAATCATACGGGATTGTAGACAATAAGATTCAGTTGGATCCTGAGGATGACGCGGCGGCAGTCAACTGGAAGGGAAAATGGAGAATGCCAACAGTGTCAGAACTGGAAGAACTGTATGACGGTTGCAACTGGAAATGGACCGACGATTTGAACGGAAGCGGCATTGCTGGATATGTAGGTGAGAGTAAAAAGAACGGCAAGGCTATCTTTTTGCCTGCTGCCGGTTTCAGCTACGGCAGCGACCGCAACTACGAGGGCTCTTACGGCTACTATTGGTCTAGTTCGCTCGATTCTGGCTACCCGAACAGCGCCTACGGCCTCGACTTCTATTCGGGCCACATCTACGTCCGCGTCTACCTCAGCAGCCGTTACTACGGATACTCTGTTCGTGCCGTTTGCCCTTCCGCAAGATAACCATTTCGGCTAGAAATAAAAGAAAATAGATAAAATGTTAAATGGAAGCGAGGAGGCGGGCCTGCGGGGCTCCCCCGAAGGAGCCTGGTAGGTCCGTCTCCTCGCTTTTTAGAAAAAAGTTTAAAGGCAATATGCCTGATTTGAAATCAATTGTCGAAAAAGAAAAGAATCGAAATAGTCAGGAGGATAAGGGAAAGGTATTCCTGTATAAAGAGGGCTCTTTCCTTCGTGCCTACGAGTGGAGTGCTTGGCTCTGTTGTCGATTCGTTTCAGACTTCAAGACAATATGGATATAGCTAAGAGAGGAATGCGTAGGTATAAATTTTTTTATTACTTAGATATCAGTATTAATACACAAACATGAAGAAATTCTTTTTTTATCTAACGTTGCTATCATCCTTGATAGCAGGTGTTGTAGGGTGCTCCGATGATGAAGAGGAGACGCCAAAGTTGGAGTTGAACGCCACGGAATTGACCTTCAGTGTCCGCTTAGTCCAGGAATAAATTATAGCGAAGCGTTATTAGAGCATTGGAAGCCTGTCCAAAACTAATACCATTGACAATTATGTCTACATTAAATTTGGATAATCTTCTTGCGTATTACAAGAAAGTGAGATGTGGCAGTTACACGGCTACTCTGAAGAAAGTTTAGTATCAGTCGGAGGAAAAACCGACAATTTTGTCGTATGTGTCTTATGTCAAGGCTTATGATAAGCTGAATGGCGGTAATACAGTACGCGATATAATGGATTTGCTTGACGATAAAGAAGATTCAAAACTCTTATTAGACAAGGCAGCAGATAAGTTCAATGAAATAGTCAAGGACAAAACTTTGCAAGATAAAACAATAGGAAATTACAAAACGGCTTATTTGGATTTTTGTAGAGTTGTATTAGGTCGATACAATGCTGATATATGGTTCGGTAATCCTAAAGTCGATAATATTTACAAACTTGTTGCCGAGAATGCGATCTTTGCCTCTCCAGAGGTGGTAGATCAACTCACAAAAGGGACTCTTGTTTTTGATGGGAAAGAAAGACCAGCAGATAAATATGCGTGTTGGGATAGACAATACGTTCGTGACAACTCAAAACGTAAAGGAGAAGAAATATTGGTTGGAAATAAGGTTTGTAAGGCGGATGATAATACACAAGCGAATCATGCCATAAAATACGCTGTTCGTGAATCATGTCCGGAGGTGAAATTTAAATCAATCCGTTTATTCAAAAATTATGAATCTTGTCATATTGTACCTAAGGTTAACAATATGTTGTACTTTACAAGTATACCTAATTTGGTGTTGCTTCATCGTGCTTTAGCTGGCCTGACCGATTACATTAAAGAAATACAGGACTTGTTAGACTATCATGCTTGGAATTTATATCATTCGTCAATCCCCAGTTGGGAGGCACCTAAACTTTCGCCTAAACTCGAAAAGGTTTATAAGGAACTTAAATGGCGGGTGAATTGGTGATTTTTTTGTGTTTAATATAAAAAGTATTGCTTTTATGCTAACCCAAACCATCTTCATCCCCTGCACCCCCGAGTTGCAGAACGACATCAACGCTATCCTTGCCCAGCCAGGCGTGGAAAATGTAGATATGAAAATCGTACCCGTCCAAGGCCAGACGCAGAATGAATACGCCTGCGCAGGCGTGTGGCTGGTGTTTCGTCAGACGGAGGGTGGAAGAACGCTGGTGTAGAGACGCGATTAATCGCGTCTCTACGGGGCGAACCATCACCCGATAAAACCACCACCGCCATCACAACATCTGCTGTGATGGCGGTGGTATTATTTGTGTGAAAATTTTCTATTTCTCCACTTCCTCAAGGGTGATGGATAGCAGTTCGGCAATCTGTTCATTGCTGAAGCCGGAAATTCGAAGATTGTTAATGAGTTTTTTCCGTTCTTTTAATTCTCCCTGTTGGATTCCTTGCTGGACCCCTTGTTGGATTCCCTGCTGAATCCCCTTTTCCATGCCATCTTCCACGCCTCTGCTATAACCATTGCTATACCCATACTGCTCCATGTCCACCTCGTCCTCGAGGGCTTTCATGCTGGCCTCGTACTGGGCATACTCCTCTTCGGAGAGATTGGCCACATTGGCCTTCTCCAATAGTCTGAGCAGACCTTCGTCCGCTCGCTCATATACTGATGGGTCGATTCTATCCATTGTTCCTAATTTCTTAAAAAAGTGCATCCAAATGTTCTTGGGCGTGATGTTTCCCTTGTCCAAATTGAAATTAGGCAAAGATAAGAAAAAATTGTGATTGCGGTCCCAAAACTCCTCCAGCTCGTCCCGATCGTACACGCTCGTTCGGGTGATGGGCTTGTTCAGCCATTTGTTGCGGCCACCCATGATGAAGATGCCGAAAATTCGGGAGATATCCTGTCTCATCTTCTCCCACTTGAACCCTCGTGTGAACTGTTTGATCAGTATGTTCGAGATGTAGAAGGCGGCCCGTGTCTTGAAAAATTTCTGCGGAGCGTTCTGCATCTCTATGAGGATGGTTTCGCCGCGCTCCGTGGTGCAGAGCAGGTCGAAGTTGACGCCTCTCTCGTCTTTTTGAGGTTGAGGCACCTCCACGTTTTTGAATTGTACACTTGTTATCCTGTCGGTTTCGCCCTCCAAGATAGCGTTCAGGAAAGATTTCATCACGGTCTCGTCCTGCATGCAGAATTTGAATCCGTAATCGCTGCGTAAATCCATGTAAACTCCCATGGCATAAGTTGTTAAGTTAATAATCAGGCAGAAAAAATCAAGATAGAATTTTTCTTTGTCGATGCAAATATATTGAAAAATATTAAATGCGTAAAATATACAACAATAATTGCGGTCTAAACCGATGGGTTTTGGACCGTAGGGGCGTATCGCATACGCCCACGGGATGCAGGGCGTGCCTAC
Organism: Paludibacteraceae bacterium; assembly: GCA_024401515.1. Classification (GTDB taxonomy): domain Bacteria; phylum Bacteroidota; class Bacteroidia; order Bacteroidales; family Paludibacteraceae; genus UBA1181. The sequence goes on from JAKSKY010000037.1 coordinate 8,813, forward strand.
GCCAACAACGCCCGCGGTTGGCCACAAGGGCCACCCCTACAACCGCATCCCAACGATGGCCGGATGTTCGAGCTTTTTATTGTCCTTTTGTTTGTGTAAATTTCTGATTTTTAAAATGATACAACTTTTCTCCTTTTTTGTTTCCCTTCTCTCTCAAAAGCTCACTAATTTTTCTTACCTTCGCGGTTAGAAAATTTTGTACGAATCCTATACAATAATAAAGTAAAAATGGCAGACATTCAAACACTGAATCGTGCGGCTGACAACATTAGAGTTTTAGCTGCCGCGATGGTAGAGAAGGCTAAATCTGGTCACCCAGGAGGTGCGATGGGCGGTGCTGATTTCATCAACGTCCTCTATTCCCAATTCCTAACTTATGATCCATCAGATCCTAATTGGATCAATCGTGATAGATTCTTCTTGGATCCAGGTCACATGTCTCCAATGCTTTATTCTGTATTGCATTTGATTGGTAAGTTCACTATGGACGATCTTAAGTCGTTCCGTCAGTGGGGTAGTGAGACTCCTGGTCATCCTGAGGTGAGCTTGAAGCATGGTATAGAGAATACTTCCGGTCCATTGGGTCAAGGTCATACCATGGCAGTGGGTGCCGCTATCGCTGAGCGTTTCCTTTGCGCTCGTTTCGGTGAGTGGATGAGCCACAAGATTTATACCTTTATTTCTGATGGAGGTATTCAAGAGGAGATCTCTCAAGGTTCTGGCCGTATCGCCGGACATCTTGGTTTGAGTAATCTCATTATGTTCTATGATGCCAATAACATCCAATTGTCCACTAAGGTGGATGAGGTGGATTCCGAGGATATCGCCAAGAAGTACCAAGCATGGGATTGGAACGTAATCACCATTAATGGTAACAATGCAGCAGAAATCATTGATGCCTTGAAGAAAGCCAACGAGGAGAAACAACGTCCTACATTGATCATCGGTAAGACTACGATGGGTGTGGGTTGTGTCGCTGAGGATGGAACTTCAAAGGAGAATCAAGTGAATACTCATGGACAACCATTGTCTAAGGCAGGTGTCTCTATCGAGAAGACATTCCAAAAATTGGGTGCCGATCCTGCCAATCCATTTGTTGTATTCCCTGATGTTGCCAAATTGTATGAGGATCGTAAGAATGAATTGATTAAGATTGCCGCTCAAAAGAAGGCTGAACAAGCCGCTTGGGCAAAGCAAAATCCTGAATTGGCCGCTAAATTGGAGCGCTTCTTCAGTGGTAAGGCTCCTCAATTGGATTGGGCTGCTATCGAGCAAAAGGCTAATCAAGCCACTCGTTCAGCTTCCGCTACGGTTTTGGGCGTTTTGGCAAAGCAGGTCGATAATATGATCGTCTCTTCTGCGGACCTTTCCAACTCTGATAAGACAGACGGATTCTTAAAGAATACCAAGCCTTTGGCTAAGGGTGATTTCTCTGGTGCATTCTTAAATGCGGGAGTGTCTGAGTTGACCATGGCTTGTATCATGAATGGTATCGCGCTTCATGGTGGTGTCTTCGCCGCTTGCGGAACATTCTTCGTATTCTCTGATTATATGAAGCCTGCGTATCGTATGGCTGCTTTGATGAGAATCCCTGTGAAATATATCTGGAGCCACGACGCCTTTAGAGTGGGCGAGGATGGTCCTACCCACCAACCGATCGAGCATGAGATGCAAGTCCGTTTGATGGAGCACGTGAAGAATCACAAGGGACAAAACAGTATGTTGGTATTGCGCCCTGCGGATGTGAATGAGACGACTGTTGCTTGGAAGATGGCGATGGAGAATGTCGATACGCCTACCGCTTTGATCCTTTCCCGTCAAAACATCAATGATATCCCTTGCGTTGGAAGCCGCTATGAGCAAGCTTTGCAAGCTGAGAAGGGTGCCTATGTCGTTAAGGATGTGAAGGGAACCCCTGACTTGGTGATGGTGGCTAGTGGTTCTGAAGTTTCAACCTTGTTTGAGGGTGCGAAGCTTCTAGAAGAGAAGAAGAACTTGAAGATTAGAATCGTTTCAGCTCCGTCTGAGGGATTGTTCCGTACACAAAGTGAGGCTTACCAAGAGTCTGTGATTCCTTCCGGCTTGCCAGTTTATGGATTGACAGCGGGTATGCCGTTGACTATCAGTGGATTGGTCGGCAAGAATGGATTTGTCCATGGCTTGAACCACTTCGGATATTCCGCTCCTTACACTGTGTTGGATGAGAAGTTCGGATTCACAGGTGAGTCAGTCTACAATGAAGTGTGTGATTTTTTGAAACTATAAGCGTTTCTTGAATCTTAACATAGGGCGGGAGGTCATGGACTTCCCGCTTTTTTTGTTGCTGAAATGTCAACTTTTTATGTTTCCTGTCCTGTAATAATCGGGCTTTCTTTTCGGATTTATCGTATTTAATTTTTATATTTGCGTAAATATGGTTGTTATGGATCCAGTAGAAATAATTAATAAATATTACGCCCAAAATCCTAAATGTAAGGAGATTCTGTTGAGTCACTCTTACGATGTGACGGATATGGCCTTGAGAATCGCGCAAAGGAAACCGGAACTTCATGCTGATATGCAGTTTATTCAGGAGGCGGCTATGTTGCATGATATTGGTATCATCAAGACTTTCGCTCCGGATCTTTATTGCGAAGGCGATCATCCCTATATTTGCCATGGTTATCTGGGAAGTGATATGTTGAAGTCGGAAGGTTATGAAATGCATGCGTTGGTGTGTGAACGTCATACGGGTGCGGGACTCTCCTTGTCGCATATCCTGACGGCCGATTTGCCTATTCCACATAGAGAGATGCTGCCGGTTTCCATAGAGGAGCAAATCATTTGTTTCGCGGACAAATTCTTCTCGAAAACTCATTTGGGGGAGGAGCGAAGTGTCAAAAAGGCACGTATGAAACTTGAAAAATATGGAGAAGAAACGTTGGAACGCTTCGATAAATGGAGCCAAATGTTTCTGTAACAGGTAGATAAAATAATTTTCAACAATGCGTGTTTTGTAACTATTTTTTTTGTAATTTGCGCCCGATTTAGCATAGAGTCAGGAGAGATGCTCGAGTGGCTGAAGAGGCACGCCTGGAAAGCGTGTATACGTCAAAAGCGTATCGGGGGTTCGAATCCCCCTCTCTCCGCGAATTAGTAAAACAATAATTAATAATTAATCAATAGAAAAATGAAAAAGATTTTTGCATCATTTGCTTTTGTAGGAGCGATGACTTTCGGTATGACGACAGCTTCTTTCGCTCAAGATTATTCTGAACCAACCGAGCAAGTAGCTTCTGAGTCTGCACAACAAGCAGAGCAACCAGCAGCGACTCAACAATCACAACAACAAGATCAACAAGCTCAACCACAAGCTGAGTCTACAGAGGGTCAAGGTATGTTCCAAGCTTTGAAGACTAAGTTCATCGAGGGTGGTGCAGGTTTCATGGCAATCGTTGCTATGTGTTTGATCATCGGTTTGGCTTTGTGTATCGAGCGTATCATCACTTTGAGCCTTTCTTCAATCAACACTAAGAAGTTGATCGACAACGTAGAGGATTTGTTGAGAAGAAACGATGTTCAAGGTGCTTTGGATTTGACAGCTAACACAAGAGGTCCTATCGCAGCTATCTTCAACCAAGGTTTGTCAAGAATCGCTGAGGGTCCAGATGTAGTTGAGAAGACAGTCGTTTCTTACGGTGGCGTTCAAATGGGTGCTCTTGAGAAGAACATCACTTGGATCTCTTTGACAATCGCACTTGCCCCAATGTTGGGATTCATGGGTACCGTTATCGGTATGATCGAGGCGTTCGATAAGATCCAACAAGTAGGTGATATCTCCGCTACAGTCGTTGCCGGTGGTATCAAGGTCGCTTTGTTGACTACAGTGTTCGGTTTGATCGTTGCTATGATTCTTCAATTGTTCTTGAACTTTATCTTGACTCGTATCGAGGCTTTGACTACTGAGATGGAGGATTCTTCTATCAAGTTGATCGATATGATCGTTGAGAACAATGCAACTTCTGCTCCTTCTTCTTCTGCTGCTGCTCAAAGCACTGACGTTGTTACTTTCTAAGAAGGGTGAATAATCATTTTTGATAAACTGAATAAATTATTGAATCATGAATAATATCCCTAAGTATATTCTTTGGGCACTTATGGCAGTTACCATCTTATTTGCTGTCCTCTTCTTCTTCGGAAGCGAAGAGACAGTAAAATGTAATGGTATCGACTTCGAGGCGCCTACATTTACGTCAATGTTTATTGGATTGGCATTTGTGTTCATCGCAATTGCAACATTGGCAACTCTTGGTTTGGCTGGTCTTTCCTTTGGAAACAAAGTGGCTTCAAACCCTAAAGCGGTTGCTATCCCTATGATCGCATTTGGTGTTCTAGCAGTTCTTCTTCTTGTGACTTATTTCGCAGCTGATACTACTAAGATGAACATTATTGGTTATGAAGGATCTCAAGAGCCTTGGGTTTACCGTTTGACCAACATGTGCATGGTTAGCGCATTTGTTTTGGCTACTGTAGCCGTAATTTGCACTTTGTGTAGCTCTTTGGTAAAGAAATTCTAAAAATCGGTAAGTCATGAAAAAGAGACAAATACAAGAAATTAACGCCAGTTCAATGGCGGATATTTCCTTCTTGCTACTCATCTTTTTCCTTGTGACTACATCAATGGCAACAGATAAAGGTTTGTCAAGAACCTTGCCTCCACCTGCTACAAATGAGGAAAAGAAAGAGGACGTTGAGGTTAACCAACGTAACATCATGCTTATCCTTGTTAATAGCAATGACCGATTGATGGTCAATGGAGAGATGATGGATGTTAACAAGTTGAAGGATAAGGCTAAGGAGTTCATCGCAAATCCAAGAAATGATGAAAACCTTCCTATGAAGGAAAAGGTTAATATTCCTTTGTTGGGTGGCGATTGTATGGTGACTACCAAGCACGTTATTTCTTTGCAAAATGACCGTGGTACATCATACCAAGCTTATCTTAAGGTTCAAAACGAGTTGGTTGCTGCATACAATGAACTTCGTGATGCTAAGGCAAGAGATAGATTTGGCCGCGCCTTCGCTGATTTAACAAAGGATGAGCAAGATGCGGTAAAGGATTTCTATCCACAGAAGATTTCTGAGGCAGAACCTAAGAATTATGGACAAGTAACTGGAGGAGCGCAATAATGGCAAAGTTTCGTAAAGAAGGTGGCAAGAAATTGCCCGCTATTAGTACGGCATCATTGCCTGATATTATCTTCATGTTGTTGTTCTTCTTTATGACGACAACTTCTATGAAGGAGACAACTTTGAACATCCAAATGAAGTTGCCTGAGGCTACAGAGTTGACTAAACTTGAAAAGAAGTCTTTGGCTAAGTATATCTATATTGGTGTTCCAAAGGTGCAATTCCAAAAGACCAACGGTACTGAGGCTCGTATCCAATTGGATGACGCTTTCGCTAAGCAACCAACTGAGGTAGGAGAGTACATTTCAATCAAGCGTGATGCTATGAATGAAAATGACAAGAACAAGATGATCGTATCGTTGAAAGTAGATAAGGATACTAAGATGGGTATTGTAACAGATGTTAAGCAAGCTTTGAGAAAGGCTTACGCATTGAATATCTACTACACTGCTACAGAAGAAACAAATAAGTATTAATTGTCTATACTCTAGAGAAAGAGGGAATGGTTTTCATTCCCTCTTTTTTATTTTTTAGCCATTTAATACTATTTGTTGAGCATATGCTAAGATGGTCTCCTTGGAGATGTGAATTTCAACCCTAGTAGTATAACGGATGTTTTTAAGGATATCGTGATGAGGAATATATTATTGTTAATTACTTTGTTGCTGTGTTGTAATGCATTTTCTCAAGAAAAGGTTACATACACTTATCGTCAAAAGGATTCCTCTTTGATCATTGCCGGTAAGGGGACAATCCTAAGTCATGATGTCAACAAGTTTTGTGATAAGTGTGTTAGGGTAGAGGTTAAAGAGGGTATTGAGTGTATCCAATTCCATTCATTTATCGGTTTTAAATCAATGAGGGAAATTATTCTCCCTAATTCATTGAATAATATTCAGAAAGAATCTTTTATATATTGTACTTCTTTGGATAACCTGGTGATTCCTCCTAAAGTTCGAGGCCTTTTGGGGTCTTTCAAGTTTTGCGATAATCTAAAAAATGTGATCTTGCCCGACTCTATTGGTCTTGATATGGGAACATTTGATCATTGTAAGAGTTTAAAAAGTTTGTCTTTTAATAATTTGTTTGCAACCTCTAATTCTTTGCACGATTGTTATAGTCTTGAATCCATAGAGGTGAGAGATAGTACTTGTTGGTGCAAAAGTTCTGATGGTGTACTATATTGTGGTGATAGATTGATTGTTTATCCACAAGCGAAGAAGGATAAATGTTATCGGGTCCTTAACTATGTGCGTGAAATAATTTTTTTTAGCAATCCTTTTATTGAGGAATTATATGTGCCTGATCATATATGGAAAATCTATTTAGACCCTTGTGAAAACTTAAAACTTATTAGGTCTGAAAATAAAATTTTCTACGAAAATATAAATGGGATTGTTAAAATGGATAGCACTGTTATTCATCTAAGGGCAAGGTGAGTCGCCTTTATATGAAAAGGACGCTTATATTTGTCGTATAAGCGTCCTTTCGGTTCCTTGTGTGAGCAATTACCTTAAATATCTTTTGATTCGATTAGCGTCGTCTATGAGGCTTCTGAGCGTTTGCTCATCGTTCTCTTCCAATGCCTTCTTGAATTGGGCAAGTCTGTCCATGTATGAGTCCATCACAGAGAGCAAGTTCTGTTTGTTTTGCATGAAGATAGGTACCCACATGTCTGAATTACTCTTGGCTAATCTGGCTGTGGAAGCGAATCCTCCTGAAGCCAAGTCGAAAATGTTTTTCTCGTTTTTCTCTTTGTCAAGCACTGTCAAGGCTAGTGCGAATGATATGACGTGTGATAGGTGAGAAACGTAGGCGGTATGGACGTCGTGATGTGAAGCGCGCATGTAGATAACACGCATGTTAAGCGCATCGTACATTTTTGTGACTGTCTCTACCGCATTGGCGTCAGAGTCTTCCGCATTACAGATGATGCCTGCTTTGCCAGCGAACAAATTGGGTACTGCCGCCCAAGGGCCATTGAATTCGGTGCCTGCCATAGGGTGGGAGGCTACGTAATTCTTTCGCTTAGGGTGGTAGTGAACTGAGCTCACCAATTTTTCTTTAGTGGAACAGATATCCACCACTATTTGGTTGTCTCTGATCTTGTCCAATATTTCGGAAAGAAGTTTTGTGGCTGCGCCGACTGGAATCGCTAACAGTATAAGGTCGCTTTTCTCCACCAACTCTTCGTAAGGAAGTATCTCGTCTACCAAACCGATTCTTAGCGCTGTTTGCGCATTGAGCTCCGCACGGTCGCAACCGATGAAGTGGTCTGCGAATTTAGCTCTTCTTAGGTCTATGGCCATGGAACCTCCGATAAGTCCCAAACCGATTATTCCTATTGTCATATTATCCTATTTTGCTAAGTGTGACAAGATATTTCTCGTCCAATATTTTTATCTTTCTACCATCCAATTCGATGATGTTCTCATGCGCCATTCCTGACAATGTTCTGATGGCGTTGGATGTTGTCATGTTAGACAAGCTGGCGAGATCTTCCCTGGATAATCTTACATTGATGGTCGCATTGTCCTCTTCGTAACCATAATTGTCTCTTAAGAAAAGGAGGGATTCCGCCAAACGGCCTCTTACATGCTTTTGGGTAAGGGTGACAGCTCTTTTGTCCGCAATTCCTAGGTCAGTAGATAGTTTTTGGATGAAATACCAAGATAGGTCACTGTTCTCCGCTAGCAATTTGTGGATTACCTCTTGAGGTATCATATAGATTTCGGAAGGCTCGAATGCGCATGCGTTTGTCACGAAGTTCTCTTGGGCGAACATGGCTCTATAAGCCAACATTTCTCCTGGTTTAACCATTCTGACGATTTGGCTTCTGCCTCCGGTGCCGATTCTATAGATCTTTAACTTTCCTTTTGCTACCAACAATACATGGGATGGTGTTTCGCCTTCGCAATAAACCATCTCGTTCTTCCTGTATTTGCGTACCACGTAGTTTTCTTTGAGATAAGCAAGCTGCTCTTGGGTCAGCACACTCCATACGTGTGAAACCTCCTCAATGCTAGGATTCTCTATCTCTCCTTTTTTTGTCATTTCGTTTATAGTATGTTTAACAACATTGTTGTCGCGAATGTATAAAAAATTATGTTATAAACACCTAAATCTACTATAAACGTTGTAGATATCACCTATTTATCTTGGAGTTTTGACGATCATTTTTCCTGTCAACCCATTCCAATCTCCATCCGGTGTCTCGAATTCTACTCTAACTAAATAGATTCCATCGTTGACGGTTGAACCATTTTTGCCTTGCAAATTCCATGTCCATTCCATGTCTTGTGGAATTCTTTCTTGGATGAGGTCGGTTGTGTATACCTCAGCTCCCAATTGGTTGAATATCCTGATCTTGTAGGATGCTATGGTAAACGGACGGTCATGGGTAATCTGTATGGTCGCGGATTCACTGGCAATGCTTGGAATGACACTGATGTTGTGGATATGGATCCGCTCCTGTTTATCCTCATCCACGTAGAATTCGATGCTCTCTACGGATGAGTTGTTGACAAGATCCCATGCCTTTATTTTTACTGTATAATGTCCGGTGTCCAAAGTCGGAAATTGATAGGTCAGCAATCCATCTGAGTAACTGTCCATGTTGTAGCTGAAATATTTGTTGAGGATGGTAGGAGAGTTCTCTTCGCCTACTTTTACCAATGTAATATCGTGACCGATACCGCCACCAGATGTGTTGATTCCGTTTATGTCGCTGATTTCTGCATATAAGACTGGAGTTTTGTTTACTTTGTTACCGGAACGGAATCCTTTGTAGTTCATGTAAAGTTTGATGTCAGGACCGCAGCTGTCAATAATCTCTTTCTTGTTGCTTCCTCCAATGATGATATCCTCATTACTTCCATCCGCATCGTAGCCTAGTTCCTCGTCGTATGCGTAATAGTAGAGTCGTCCGCTACCGAAATTGTAGTTGATGTCTTTCGGAATCATAAATACGGTCTTGAATTCTCCATCTTTTACCTCCGCTTTACCTGAGAACAATACATTTAGACGGTCGTAATAGGCATGTCTGCCATTCATTTTCTTCTCTTCCGAAAGTGAGTTGGCTTTGGTGTACATCTTGCTCTCTTTGTCGTAGAGCGTGATGTTGACAATACCGTTGAATTGATCTAAACGTTGCCCCATCGCGTCTTCAATGTGTCCATATACTCTAACGGCGGAGAGTGCTCTAAGTGTGTCACTTGTTTCGTCGTCCAAGATTTCTATTGAGTCTGTTGTGACGTCGCCTTGTGGATATTTTATCTTAAGCAATGGGTCGCCTAGTAACATATAGGACATCTTGTTGGAGTCGTTAGGAAGAGCGACCTTTGAACGTCTGCAGATTTCACCGATGGAGAAGGGCTCTCCGTTCTCGTCTCTGCTGAACATATTGCCTATATAGGTTCTGTTCATATTATCGTTCTTGTCGTCATAAACGGTTCTCGCCGCGCTGAAAAGTGTGAGGGCTCCACCGTTGGGGTTCATGACTAGATCCTCTCCGCCACTACGCGCGAAGTTGTCGAACATGGCGAATTGACAACTGGCGGTGAACCAGAATCCTTGTTTGTCATTAAAGATAGTAGCTGCTTGGTTTTGGGTGAAAAGGCGTTCCGCCGCCCATGCTAATTCGCTACTATGGCCGATGTAGTTTACAACTAATACGCCGTTCTCCACTGCTTTGGTGATTTCCGCTTCCGCTTCTGGATAGCGTGTTCCATTGGATCCTGAAACGCGGGTATATGCGTCTGAATGGATTTTTTGAATCTCCATGGAAGGGTCTTTCGCATGGATGATTTTGCCTATGTTGTCGGAATAGACATAGAATTTATTTACTGTAGAGGCTTCGTCGCTTCCTTCGTTGTCGTCGGCTATCAAACAGACTTTGTTTTTCCAGGAACCAAATTGTTGGTTGCTGAGGTATTTCTCCACTTTGTTGACCATGTTTGTGGCTTGGTCGAGGGTGGAGACAGGGAAACGGCCAATGCTATAGTCCATTTTCATCCTGTCGTTTCTGCTGTTGTTGTTGTTGTCACTCAAGAAACAGTAGTAATCGTCCGTTACGTAAGATCTTGATTCATCATAAAGGGCACCGCTTTGATAGGTGAGGATGATGTTATTGTTGTTGATGTTCTTCATCACGTTTCGGTTGTCGAAACTTCCGTCTCCGAACAAAATAACCGATTTTTGAGTTTCCCCTCTGTCGTAGAACATCTTTAGGAACCAACGGATGGCGCTGGCGTCTGGAGTACCGGAAGAGAATTCGTTGAAAATCTCCTCTTGTGTGGTGATGAGTGTGGCGATGTTATCGTGTTGAGCATGGATGTCCGCCAACCTTTGGGCTTCCGATTTGAATTCCGGAGCAGTGATGATGATGGCGTCGTATCCTTTATAGGCATGAAGGTCTTGGTTCTTGACATCGCCAACCAATTCGGCTTTTACAAAATCACTTGAGTTGGGCTTGAATGCCACGAATTCTTCCATTTGCACGGGATATCTTCTGAAGGTAACCCTTCCATTCTCCTCGCTGGTTGGAATTTGCTGGATATCCTGCGGATTGGTGATGTCCCAAACGATTAGGTCTTTGTCCGCGGATTCAATGTTGTATTTGTAAATGTCTGGTGTGTCGGTGTATGGGTTTCGGAAATACATAGTGTTTCCGTCAAATTTCAATTGTTTGAATGCGTAACAAACAATCTGTTCCACCCAAAATTTGTCTGCATCCGATTGTGCGTTCAAGGTGATGCTGACGGGGAAAGTCTCTTGGGTAGGTTTCAGCTTCATCGTCTTTTTCCCACCTGAAGCGGATACGTGCCCTACGCTGGATGTAAATGTGATGTGGGCGGTGTCGTTGTTGACGATGACCTCACATTTGTTGCTATAGTTGGACGCTGTGGCAAGGCTTACATACATGTATGCGCTTTGGCTCATGTCGATGTCTTTGATTTTGAAATTGGTTGAGAAGGCTTTGCCTACCATGGTTTGGTCTCCGAGCCAACCTCTTCCGGAACGGCTTGGGTTAACATTCTCTGTTTTGTGGTAGACGTGTTCCATATAGGTGTCTATTTCCGTCTCGTCGGTATCTTCCTCTACTAATTCCGCCATTGGGATGAGATTCTTTCCGTCATTTCTTTCTGTTAGGAAATAGTAGCCTTGCGTCGCGTAAACGTTGGAGGAGATGTCGAACCAGTGATCGCTACTCATTCCCCTGTAGTTCCATTTTCTGACGCCTTGCGCATAGAAGTAGATGGCTGATCCGCTTTCGAACATAGGCGTTTTGTTCAAATCATCTATTTTAGGGAGGGCGAAATTCTCTGCTAATTGTTTTCCGCCATATCCATACACCTGTACCAATTCAGGATGGGAGAATCCCATGCCGCGGAGCTGGTCGTATGTTATTTTGCATACGCCACTCTCGTTGACGGCGATTTTTTTCCATGTGCCGGATGCCAAAACGGAATGTTCCGCAAAATCAGCGGCGTATGATAAGTTCGTCGTGGCGCTAAGGATTGTGAGCGCGATAACCGATGTGATGATGTGTCGTAACTTCATGAGCTTTCTCTTTAGCGTTTATCGTAGGTGTATCTAAACTGTTCTCTGGTGTTTCCTCCTTTTCAGGATGGCGTGTTGAAAATCCTGTCTATAAAATATCGAAGCTAAACATCTGTTTCTCTTCGATGAACCCCTCTAGGTGGTCGTTGATTTTGACAGGTCCGACTCCGACAGGGGTTCCTGTGAAGATGAGGTCGCCCGTCTTTAAGGTGAAGAATCGGCTGACATAGGCGATGATGTCGTCTATGCTGAATACCATATCCGCCGTGTTGCCTTCTTGTACGGTCTCGCCGTTTTTCTTGAGTGAGAAGTGAAGGTTTTTTAAGTCGTATCCCTCTTTGCTGATGAATTCGCTGACGGGAGCGGAATTGTCGAACCCTTTGCAAATTTCCCAAGGAGAACCAATCTTCTTGAATTCGTTTTGCATATCCCTTGCGGTGAAATCCACGCCTAACGCAATGGCGTCATAATAACGGTTGGCGAATTTTGGGGAGATGTTTTTGCCCATCTTGGAGATTCTGACGACCACTTCGCACTCATAATCTATTCTTTCGGAAAAATCCGGGAGGTAGAAGGGCTTGTTGTCCTTGAGAAGCGCCGTCTCGGGTTTCATGAAGATGACGGGGTTCTTGGGACAAAGTCCTGGGTTGAGTTCTTTTACATGGTCTGAATAGTTCCAACCAACTGCTATTATTTTCATTGCCTTTTTGTTTTGTTTGAAAGGGATATGTTATCCCTGTTATTGCTGTTTGTCCAAAGCGAGACACGCCGATTGTATGGCATGGACGCTCTTTTACAAAGATAAGTTTTTTACGCTTTATAGCGAACAAATATGACTGAAAATGTTCTTGGCGTTTCGTGTGGTGATCTCCGCCACCTCTTCAAGGGATAATCCTTTGATGGCCGCTAATTTTTCTGCTACGTAGTAGACGTAGGAGGATTCATTTCTTTGTCCTCTGTATGGGGCGGGTGTCAGGTAGGGGCAATCGGTCTCCAACACCAGTTTCTCCAGCCCCACATGTTCCACAACTTCCGCTAATCCCGCATTCTTGAATGTGAGCACGCCGCCAATTCCCAAACTGAAATCTCCCAATTTGAATATCTCTTCGGCGATTTCTTTTGAGCCTGAATAGCAGTGGAATATACCCCTTAATTTGCTCTTGTCGAATTTTTTGAGGGATTTGAAAGTCTCTTCGAACGCTTTTCTGGTGTGTATGATGATGGGAAGCCCTAGCTCGATGGCCCAGTCGATTTGTATCTCGAAAGCCTCCGTTTGTTCGACCACAAGTTCTTTGTCCCAGTATAAATCGATTCCCACTTCTCCGATACCACAGATCTCTTCTCCCTTAAATCGTTTGCGGATGAGTTCCAGTTCCTCTTTGTAGTTCTTTTTTACGCTGGTAGGGTGGAGTCCCATCATGATGTGGAAAAGTTTTGTGTCTGAGTGGTATAACTCGAACATTCGGTCTATGCTTTCAATGTCGATGTTTGGGAGATATACGTTTTTGACACACTTCTCTGATAGTCTGGAGATTGCTTCTGCTCTATCTTCGTCAAATTCAACTTCGTATAGGTGAGAATGGGTGTCTATTAGTTCCATGTCGTCTTCGTTTTTGTATTTATCCGTCTTATTTTTGGAACGCAAAGTTTTGAAGAAAATTGTAAAATAGGAAAAAAAAGAGACTATATGTTTGCAATGTTCAAAATAATGCCTATCTTTGCACCGCAATTGAGAAAGACAATTGCCCAGAGGTGTGGTAGTTCAGCTGGTTAGAATACATGCCTGTCACGCATGGGGTCGCGGGTTCGAGTCCCGTCCGCACCGCAAGAGGAGAGATGAGAGTCTTTCCTCTTTTTTTGTCTATAAAGATTGTGGATTTTGGGTGCGAAAAAGGGCATACTTTCGCATGCCCTTCCTTGGATTCTATTTTGTTTGGCTTTTATGGCCAAAGTGTTACGCCATTGTCTTCCGCTAGTTTTCTGAGATTCATGACTGCATAGCGCATTCTTCCAAGAGCGGTATTGATGCTGACGCCTGTCGCGTCCGCGATCTCTTTAAAGGATAAATCTTCGAAAAAACGCATTTTCAAAACCTCCCTTTGGTTGTCAGGTAGGTGGTTCATCAGATTCACGACATCTTCGTAAACCTGCTCCTTGACCATGATCTCTTCGATGTTGTCGTCGTACAATGGCGCTGTGTCGAAAAGGTCTGGCTTTTCGTCGTCATCGTTCGAAATGGTGTTCTCTGCTTTGTCGACTCTGAATTGGTCGATGATTAAATTGTGTGCGATGCGCATCACCCATGCGGAAAATTTACCTTTCTCGGTATATCGTCCTTGCTTGATGGTGCAGATTGCCTTGACGAATGTCTCTTGGAAAATGTCGTTCGCAATATCTTTGTCTCGAACGGATAGGTATATGCTCGAGAAAACTTTGTCTTTGTGACGCAATAACAGGGCATCGAATGCCTCGTTGACACCGCCTTCATATAGTTGAACCAACGCTTCGTCGGTCATTGATTTAGTATTTATCATACTCGATTCAATTAAATATGGAGTAGGAGTCTATCTATAGGCATTAGCGTTTTAAGTGAAACAATTATTTTTCTATGTGTTTTTACATCTTTAACGAAACAAATGTATGTTTATTTTCTTTTATGTTTAAAATAATTTTCGTTAAAAAATGTTTTATCAGTTGAATTTGCAATAATCTTCCATTTTGAAGCCTCTTAGGAATTCCTCTGAAGAGAGTCTTTTCTTCCCTGGATATTGCAATGATTTGAGTCGGATGGTGCCGTCGCCAGCGGCAATGTCGATGTTCTTTTTGTCGAAGGTGAATGTTCCGGCTTCTTTGCCGCCATGGTTGTTGATGACTTCAACCTCGAAGACTTTAATAGCGGTCGCATTTCCCTCTTTATCGATCAATTCGCACCATGCTGCTGGGTATGGGGAGAGGCCTCGCACGAAATTGTAGATGGACTTCGTCGTTTGGGTGAAGTCGATCTTGCAGGTCTCCTTGAAGATTTTAGGCGCGGGTTTCAGTTCGGCTTCGTTGCCGTAAAGTTCGGTCTGCTTGGTGGTGGTGATGTTGCCGGCCAAGATTTGATCGACCGTTTTCACGACGAGATCCGAACCGAGATACATGAGTTTGTCGTGGACGATGCCCACGTTGTCGCTCTCCTCGATCTTCACCTTCTCTTGCATGATGATGTTGCCCGTGTCTATGTCATGGGTAAGGAAGAAGGTGGTGACGCCAGTCTCTTTCTCTCCGTTAATGACCGCCCAGTTGATAGGGGCGGCTCCCCGGTATTGAGGGAGTAGGGAGGCGTGCAGGTTAAAGGTGCCTAGTCTAGGCATGTTCCATACCGATTCCGGTAACATGCGGAAGGCCACGACGATTTGAAGGTCAGCGTTCCATGCTTTGAGCTCCGCTTGGAACGTTTCGTCCTTTAGCTTTTCAGGTTGTAGCAATGGAATGTTTTGCTCTAACGCATACTCCTTGACTGGAGAAAATTGTATTTTGTGTCCTCGTCCAGCTGGTTTGTCCGGCATGGTAATGCAGCCGACGATGTTGTAGCCGCCCTCGACTAATTTCTTCAGTGGTTCGACCGCGAAATCGGGCGTGCCCATGTATACGATGCGTAAATCCTTCTTTTCCATGCTAATCTATTTGTTAATTGCCCCAACTTAACTTGCTGCGGAGAGTTTGGAAGAAATCCTGATCCTCTCGTTTCACTGTCTTGATGGAGAAATCCGCTTTTCGGATGGAAAGCGTTGTTTGGTCTGTGAACATGTTGTTGCGTCCGTCCAATGCGATGAGGAAGTGCTTGTTGCGGCTTTCGACCTTCAATTCAATCTCCCATGTATCAGGAATGATGATAGGTCTCACATTGAGACTGTGTGGCGCGACGGGCGTGATGATGAAGTTGGCGGCTTGAGGAACGACGATAGGACCACCCACACTCATGGAGTAGGCTGTGGATCCGGTTGATGTCGCCACTAGCAAACCATCGGCCTGGTAGGTGTTTAGGAAGACCCCATTCGCCCATGCGTGGATGGTGATCATGGCGGAAGAGTCCCTTTTGAGGACCGCGATTTCGTTCAGCGCGTAGTTGAAGTCTGTGTAGAGTCGATCGTCTGTGTGAAGACGTAAGAGCGAGCGCTCTTCGATTTTGTATCTTCCCTCCATGATTTCCTCTACCGCATTGCCTATTTCGTCGCCTGACACATCTGCCAAGAATCCTAACCTGCCGGCATTGATGCCTAACAAAGGCACTCCGCTCTTGCCGATTTTGGCCGCGCCTTTGATGAATGTACCATCTCCACCGATGCTGAATGCCATATCGATATTGTTGCAATCCTCTTCCAACACGTGGTGAGGGTAGGAGAGGTCGACGCCTTTCTCGATGAGAAATTCGCAGAATTCCTTCTCGAAACAGATTTCAACGCCACGGTTGCGGAAAGCATCCGACAGTTCTTGGGTGTATTTGATCACCTCTTCCCTGTATTTGTTACCGAATATGACTATTCTCATGCTTTAAGTCTATTTATATAAACTAAAAAAGGGTACCGGATGCCGATACCCTTCTGGAATTTTGTTCCCGGATATTATTTCTTACGATTACCGTAACGGCTCATGAACTTATCAACACGACCTGCAGT
>JAKSKY010000038.1 GCA_024401515.1 Paludibacteraceae bacterium
AATAAAAAAAGCCTCAATGTTTCCTTGTGGATATCATTGAGGCTATTGACGAGGGGTGAACTGTCGTCGTCGACGTGAGTTTTTATTTATCATATCTTTTGAGATTGAATGGTTAACACTTGTTTATTTGTTCAAAGAAGCGATTCCGAAATAAACCTTTGCTGCGAATGATGCGGCCAATGCCAAAGAGATGAATGCTAATACTGTCATAATTGTAAAATTTTTAAAGGTTAATAACTTGTAATCTTGGGCGTGTTAGTCCATAGCGTTGATTATCATTGCTACTTTTGCTACGAAGCAAGCTGCGATAGAGAAAAGAACTGTTGTTATCATAATTTTGTAATTTTATGCGTTAATTATTCATTGTTTTTGTAATTCTCAACTAGTTTACACTGCAAATATAGTTCTAAATTTATTATCTCCAAATAAATATGCAAGAAATTTTACAAATAATGGTGTTTTTAATAAATATATACAATATAACTGTATAAACAATGTATAAATTAAGTATATTTTAAATTTTGAATATTTATTGTAAAAATTGTATAAATATGGAGCTGACTATTGTATTCTATCTGTTTTTCCCTATATTTGTGTAGAATATTTAATAAAGAGTGTGTTACAAATTAAAAACGTATTAGGCTATGGGAAATAATTTTGTAAAAGGTGCAGTGTTTGGAGCTGCCGCAGCGATGCTTTGTAATTACTTGTTTAACACTGAAGAGGGCAAGGAGACTTGCCGAAAGGTGAAGGCGAAGGTAAAGGAGACGATGGACGACATCAAGTCTACGGTGGAGAATGGTATGAAGGAGATGAATAAGGAAGACCATTCAGAGGATAACCAGGCGGTTGTTCCTGTCGATCACGAGACAGATGGTGCGGAGTGATCCCTCCGTATTGTTTTAAGGTTAATTGATAAAGAAGCCCCGAAGAGAATTATTCTCGACGGGGCTTCTTCTTTTTATAGTAGAGCGTAATACATCTCTTATTCCTTGATGATTTTCTCTGTGAGAACTTCGCTGGCTGTGGTCACGCGGATGATATATATGCCCGGAGTCATCTCTTCCATGTCGATAGCGCATTCCGTGCCCTGTGCAGTAAGGCTGCGGCAGAGGGCGCCCATCTCATTGATGACCTCGATGCGGATGTTTCCGTTCTCCACGTTGGTCAGTCGGATGTTGACCATATTTTTGGTCGGATTCGGATAGATGGCGCATTGGGCGCTCTCTACAACCTCCTTTGTGTCAGTCGTGTTGATTGGGTTCAACTTGCTGTTGATGTAGGCCAAAGCACCGACTAGACCTGCGTTGTAGTCGATACCACCCTCTGTCATGGAGTAGCTGCTGCTGTTGTCTTCGTAGTATCCGTCCTTCAAAGAACCGCCCACCAAGTAACCGAATTGGATGTATTTGTAGTTGTTGTCCACCTTGGGCAACTTATATTTCTCCCTGTCCAAATCGTTGATGTCTGTTCTGAAGAAGTTTCTGTGGTGTGGGAAGTAAGGACACTTCTCTCCGAAACCTACGATATAGGATTGGTTTTGGGAGTTCTTACCCATGATGTACTCCACATTGTAGAGGGTGTAAGGGTTGATCTTCTCAGCATTGTTCAATTTGTCGTTGAGGGCGTAAACGAAGGCTTGGTTGGCAGGGTAGCGAAGCGCTCCCCATTGGTTGCCTTGCACATTGAGCATGTACCCTGATTTAGGTTTGTACATCACATCCACATAGTAGTTCATGGCATTCTTCGCCTTCTCTCCCCACTCCGAAACGTCGGATAGAGAGGCCATTTCGTAGGCGGCAAGGTCCTCTCTGTGGTCCCAACAAAGGGTGTAATTGTATTTGTACTCCGCATCTTTCTTAGGGTCTGTGGATTCGTTCAGCCAGTTGCAGTTCTCCTCCGCCTTCTTTAAGTAGGTTGGATCTTGAGTCGCTTTGTAGAGCTCCGCATACATGGAGACCATATCGTGGACATATCTGTTTCCCGCGCTGTAGAATGCGGCGGTTGTGGTTCCCTTGCTGGTTTGCTCCACGAATTCGCAAGCTACCTTTGCCTTCTCCAAGCAGGCGTCGGCGTAGGCTTGATCGTATTTGGCATAAACTCTGGACATAATTGCCAAGGCGGAGCTGGCTTGAGAGGCCATGGCGGTGGCATTTCCGGTCGCCTTTAAAATAGATCTAGGGCCATCCGCTTCACCTCCGTTGCTTTTGGGAAGAGCTGATTTCACAGGTGAGGTACACCAAATTCTGTGGTCTGCGTTTCCGTCTCCCTTTTGGTAGTAGAAAGTGCGGTTGTCGCGCACCGCTTTGAGGATAAAGTCGGTGGCGTATTTCACCTCGTTCAAAATATCGGGGATGCCGTCAGGCTCGCCTTTACCGCCCTCCCAAGTGTAGTCGTCGGCGTTGATGTAACCGTGGTAATCCTCTGAATAATAGTCTGGATAACCATTAGGGAACTCTGCGTATCCCAAAAGAAGCATGTAGACTGAGTAGTAGAAGGTTTGGCCAAAGAGCACCATGTCTCCGCAGTCGAACCAACCGCCCTTCAAATCGTAGTCGCCGTCCGCATCTTTGAGGAAGGATTTACCCTTCACGAATTTGCTGCGGTCGAACCCGATGTTGTTCGCCACGTCGTTCGCCTCGTGGGTCGCCACGAGCCAATTCACACCCTCGCCCATACGTTGCGCACCGTAGAAACGGGTGGTCATCCACAATGCTTTTTGATACTGTTCATTCTCGAACCTTGGCGCCTCTTGTGCCATGGCATTCATGCCTAGCAGGGCGCACATGAAAACTAATACTGATTTAAACTTGCACATTTTAATTTAGTGTTTAACATGATTGCCAATTTTAAATTCAAGAAACATTTATGACATTTATACTGTAATCTCTCAATGAGAACATTCATACTTTGGACGCAAATATACGAATTATTTGTAATGGAACATCTAATTTGGTGATTATTAGTTTTGTTCCATAAAAAAAGCGGATAGGAGTATGTCCTATCCGCTCGTTTAAATATGATGCTTGTTTACTCGCCCAAAACAGAAACCAATTCTGTCTTATATGCCTTGATGGCTGACATCAAATCCGTATTCAAAGAATAACTTGCGTCATCTTTGGCATTGTTGAATTGCCACTTGAAATCACCTCCATTCATACGTCCCGCATAGGAGGTGACGATCTTCGCCACTTGAGCGGGGTCGTCTGGGGTGTAAGTGTACATTAGACTGCTGTTGGTATCGAAGTTGTTGTAGGTGCTGCCGCCTA
This sequence comes from Paludibacteraceae bacterium, assembly GCA_024401515.1. Classification (GTDB taxonomy): domain Bacteria; phylum Bacteroidota; class Bacteroidia; order Bacteroidales; family Paludibacteraceae; genus UBA1181. Next base: position 3,270 of record JAKSKY010000038.1, read on the forward strand.
ATACCGCCTTCACGCTGGATGGAACTGCCTCTTGACGATTGGTCACCTCGTAAGCGTCGAAACTGGTCGCATTCTCCTTTTGGGTGATATAGCTGAATTTGGATGGTTTTTCAGCGAAATAGTTGTTGTATGACTTGATTAAAGCGCCAGCCTCGCCACTGAATGTGCCATCACCGAGCGCATCCGTTCCTTGTCCACCGACCATCATAGGTTTCGCCACATTTCTAAAGTAGTTGGCCTCCACGAATACGCTGGCGCCCATGACGGCACCTACACCATACTTCGCCACACCGTCATAATAGTTGTTGTAGACGTGAACCGACATGGTGCGTACGCGAGGATGGCGGGAATCGCTATGGTCAAACCAGTTATGGTGATAAGTCATATAGTTAGGTCCAGACTCCGATTTCATACCGCAGAGCGACATCTTGCCTGAGTCAAAGAAGTGGTTGTAGGAGAAGGTCATATATTGGGAGTCATCCTTGACATCCAAAGAGCCGTCGCCTTTGGCTTGGTCCGCATCCGAACCTGCGGTTCCGTAGAAGATATCGTTGTGGTGTACCCAGCAGTTTTTGTTGTTGGTCTCGAAGGCGATGCCATCGTCGCCGAAAAGCATGATGCCAAGGTTGCGGATTTCACAGTTGTTGTTGCGGATGCCTCGCACACCGAATCCGTAGCAGGTAGCGTCATTGCCGACACCCTCTATGGTGACATCCTTAACTGGACGGTCATTGTTGGATGCTTTGAGAAGAAGGTTGTTGTTATCTCCGGAACCGGTCATTCCTTCCGCCGTGATTCGTCCGATGAGTCGGATGCAGAATGGGCGCTTTTCGTACCCCTTTTGCAAAGCGGACATTACTGCTGAGATGCCGGTGCAGGATGTTGTTTTGGAGGCGGAGGTGAATACATCCGCTGTGAGGGTGCTCTTGTTCTTTTCGGTCACATAGATGACCACCGCATTGCTCTTCAATGTTCCATCGTTGTTGTAGGCGCCAACGGTGACGCCACCCTTGTGCGCGAAACCGCTTCTGTCGTGTGCCGCTACATTTAGGGTCACAACGGTAGGGGTGCCGGCCTCTTTCCCTCCTACGACTGGGGCGATTTTTAAATCATACTTACCTGCTTTAAGGCCTAGAACATCGACACGGATGCGTGATCCGTAGCTGCGGACCAACATGGCGTCCACCTTTTGGTAGTCGGACGAGGAACTAGGTTTGCAGTAAACGTTGTAGTTGGATGCGTTGTTGTATGGGGCCCACTCCGCATAGGCGCTCTCTAACCAGCCTGCGGAGGCGGTCACCTTGATGGCTCCCTCCGTCACCTCTCCTGGATTTGGATTTTCGGGAATGACGGGGTCTATAACAGATTCGTTCCCCTTCATGAATACAACGCTGTCCACCTCAGAAGTGAGGTAATCCACCACATTGCCATTCTTTAAATATACATGGAATGAATTTTGCGCATGGGTTGTCATGGCCGCGATTATGAAGGCCACGAACAAATATCTCTTTTTCATGATAATATATGCTTGCTAAGTGTTTATTTCCTAATGAATTTCAATACTTTGTCCGCTACTTTCATAAAGTAGTTGCCCTTAGGTAAAGAGTGGACGGAGAGGCTGATCTCCTCCGAATCACAATTTCCCCCAAGAACCCTTACGCCTTGTATGTCGTAAATTCCAAAGGGGGAGTCTGCGGGAATTCCCTTTACGTATAAAACCTCCGTGACGGGGTTAGGGTAGAGGTACATCTCTGTGTTGCCTAGCGGAGAAAAGTTCTCCGTGGAGGATCCTTCTGTGAAGTAGATGCGTTGGAATGAGGTGAGTTCATAGGAGCGGGATGTTCCGTCTGTGAAGGTCACCGAAAGTTCGCCCGGCTTGTCAAAGGCGATTTTGCGCACGTCATTCGTGTTGTAAGTTTCGTTAGGATTAACGACAACCGTTCCTGCGTTTACCGACATGGATAGTGTGCAGAAACAAATAGGGATTAATAGTGTTTTTCGGCTCATAATAGTACAATCGATTGTTTTTCAATCGCAAATATAAGAATTATGGTTTTATTCCCCTATTTCGCACCCCCTAATTTTTTGATAATATCATCATAGCCAATGGTTCCCTTGTGTGGTTTCGTGCAGTGCGAACAATCTTTGATGCCGCCAGGTAGAATGGTGAAGTTGCCTCCGCATTGCTCCCCCAATGCGTATAGGGGACAAAAGCAGAAGAGGCAATTAAATGCCTCTTCCTCTATTCCTTTATGACAAGGGAAATATTCACATGATTTATTGGTGAAGAATTGATAGCTCATCCTCTTCCTCTGTTAGAATTCGAAGCTGTCATCCTCTTCGACACCACCTTGTTTGCCCTCTTTCATCTTTCTGTCCTTGCCCTTCAAGTTACCGAAGTTGTAGGAAAGGTTGAGGTTGAAGGTTCTACCGCTGAAGCTAAATTCAGACTTTTGGTAGAAGGTGTCGTCCCAAGTCTCGGAGCCTCTCTTTCTTGAGTTCAACAAGTCTCTGACTGCAAGGGATGCGGTTAACTTTTGGTTGAGGAAGCTCTTTCTTAAACCTAGGTTGACGCTATAGTTGTGAAGATTCTTTCCTTGTGCGGCGGTGCTAGGTGAACGGTAGTTTCCTGTCGCTTGGAAACGAATGGCCTTAGGCAGTGTGAAGTCCGCGGAGATTTGTCCGGTCCAGCTGAAGTTGCTTCTGTCTTGGATGGTCACCTCTCTGTCGAAGATGCCCTCTCCAGGGATAACGGTGCTCACATTGAATACACCGCCCTTTAATGCATAGGCGTATAGGTTCACGTTGTAGGTGAGGTTGACAATCTTGAAACTGTTTTTCAGAATCAATTCCAAACCTCCGGAATGGGAGGTGGCCAAGTTGGCGCGGGTACTCCACATCGCATCGTTGTAAATCCATTTGTATTGTTGCACGAGATCTTGGGTCGCCCTATAGTAGAGGGAGGCCATGAAGGTGGATTTTTTGAAGTTCAACAAATAGCTGAACTCAGTTGAATTACTGATTTCAGGATCCAAATTAGGATTTCCGAAATAGATGTTGGCTGGGTCTGATACGTTTACGTATGGATTCAACCAGTATCTGCGTGGACGGCTGATACGTCTTGTGTAGCTCAATTGAAGTTCTGACTTCTCCGATAAAGCGTAGGAGAAGAAGGCGGAAGGGAAAAGATTGCCGTAAGGTTTCTTGTCGCTGTGGTCATCAGCGGAGAAGAGGTCCCATTCGATGTCGGTCAACTCTCCACGGAGTCCCAATTGCATGCCGAATTTGCCAAACTTTTGGGCGTAAGAGACATAAGCGGCATAAACGTTTTGATGCAATTCGAAATCGTTGTGCAATTCGGGTTGATCGGTAGGCGCCGTTGCGCCATAAGGCTGAATTTCTGATGTTACATTGTTGCCTTGGGTGGAGAAGGATAATTTCACGCCGGTCTCTATTTTTGCGGTTCCTTTCAACTTCTTGGAATAGTCGGATTGGATATCCAATGTGCGGTTGTGTCCATCGGATACCTGAAACTGTTGATAGTCCTCCATGTGAAGGTCTGAAAGCAACGAATCAGCGGTCGCGCTGTATTGACAAATCTGGTTGTAGGTTTGATCGTTGCTGTGGCTGTTGGGTGCGAAGCTAATAGCGGAGCTCCATTCGTTACCCTCTGCGAAGATGTGCTTGTAATCGAGTGTCACATTGCCCATCAAACGCATACCTTCTGTTTGTGTGAGGCGGAGTTGCTCCTCCATTAAAGTTCTTTGCCCATTGAGGATATCCCCATCGTAGAATTTTAAGACTTGGTCGTTCACTCTTCCTCCGATAGAGAACATACCGGACAGTCCGAACTTGTTCTTGTCATTTGGGTTGAAATCGACGCCCATGCGGAAAAATCCGGACTTAATGCCAAATACCTGATCTCTGGTTTGATCCAAGTAGGTGGTGTCTCCGTTTAGGTAGGTCTCTCGGTTGGTGTAACCACCTCCGACCATCTCCCTGTGAACGACACCGATGCTGGAGTTCAATCCCCATTTGCCCTTTGAGTAATTGATATTGGCGCCGACATTGCCTCTCACTTTGCCTTTCCAAGGATAGATGGCGCCCGCCGATACGGAACCGTAATAGGTGGCGTCCTTCTTTTCGGTGGTCTTCATGATGATGTTGATGATACCGGCGGATCCTTCCGCGTCAAACTTTGAGGATGGATTGGAAATCACCTCCACTTGCGCGACGCTTCCTGCTGGAAGTTGTTCCAAAATGTCGCCTCTGTTCTCGTCTGTCAGACCAGCGGGCTTTCCGTTGATGTAGATCTCAACGTTTTCGCTATTTCTAAGGGAGACCTTTCCTTCGACATCCACCTCTACGGAAGGAATTTCTTTGAGGATCTCAGAGGCTGAGGTTCCCTCTCCGACCGCATTGGTGTTTACGCGGTAAACCTTCTTGTCTATATCCACCTTCAAAGAGGTCTGTGTCGCGGATACATCCACGGCCTCCAACATGTCCGCATCTTCTACGAGTACAATCTTTTTATAGCGTACATTGGGCTTTTCGTCTGTTAAAGAGACTTTGATGCGTTTGCTTTTGTAGCCCATAAAACTGACCTCCAAGACATAATCGTCTACAGAGAGGCCTTCAATGAGAAAATTACCGTCGTCGTCCGTGGACTCACCGTCTACTTGTGTCACTCCATCCGCCGCATAAAGGATAACATCCGCCATTGGCAATGATTTCTCTTCGGCATCGAAGACTTGTCCTGAAATCTTAGAGGCTCCGGCGGTTAGGATGGCCATTGTTGTGAATACCATCCATGTTAATAATCTCATTCTCATATTTCGTTGTCAGTTTAGTTCTACATGCTTTTACTTGTTATTCCTTTTCGGAGGAATCGGTTACCTCGTTCTCTGTAGAAGTGGAGGTTTGAGGTGATTCACCATCGATAGGCTCTTGGAAATTCTCCGTTTGTGTATCATCCGCTGCTTTCGATTGCGCCTCTTCCTGTTCTCTTTGTCTCGTTCTTTCGTCGCTCTCCGCACTCAATTCGTCCGCACGGGAGATCCAAGGGCGTTTTCCGAAGATGCGCTCGACATCCTCCGTGAAGATGACTTCTCGCTCGATCAGTAGTTCCGCCAATTCCTTCAATCCATCTTGGTGGTCTGTCAGGATTTGTTTCGCGCGTGCATATTGTTCGTCGATGACCTTTTGCACCTCGCTATCGATCAACTTAGCGGTCTCGTCGCTATAAGGCTTTGAGAAAGAGTATTCCGAACCGGTTGAGTCGTAGTAAGAGATGTTACGGAGTTTGTTGCCCATACCGTAGTAGGCGATCAAGGCGTATGTTTTCTTCGTTGTATTCTCCAAGTCATTCAATGCGCCTGTGGAGATCTCCCCGAAGGTAAGGTCCTCCGCGGCTCTACCACCCAATGTCGAACAAATCTCGTCCAACAAGTGTGCTGTGGTGATGTGTTGACGCTCCTCCGGCAAGTACCAAGCGGCTCCCAAGGCACGTCCTCTCGGAACGATGGTCACTTTGATGAGCGGGTTCGCGTATTGCAATAACCAACTTACGGTAGCGTGTCCCGCTTCGTGGTAGGCTGTCAATGTCTTTTCCGCCTTGGTCATGATGGCGTTCTTTTTCTCGAGGCCACCGATGATACGGTCCACCGCATCCAAGAAGTCTTGTTTCTGAACGCACTTTTTCTCTTTACGTGCGGCGATAAGGGCCGCCTCATTGCAGACGTTGGCGATGTCCGCACCGGAGAACCCAGGGGTTTGTCTGGCGAGAAATTCGATATCCACGGATTCGTCAATCTTCACGTTACGCAAGTGGACGTTGAATATTTCATTACGTCCCACCACGTCAGGAAGATCCACCATGATTTGACGGTCGAAACGTCCTGGACGAAGGAGCGCCTTGTCCAAAATGTTGGCACGGTTGGTAGCTGCCAATATGATGACACCACTATTGGATCCGAAACCGTCCATCTCTGTCAAGAGTTGGTTCAATGTGTTCTCACGCTCGTCGTTTCCTCCGGATTGGATCGATTTGCCACGGGCGCGTCCCACTGCGTCGATCTCGTCGATGAAGACGATACAAGGCGCCTTCTCCTTCGCTTGACGGAATAGGTCACGGACGCGTGATGCACCCACACCTACGAACATCTCCACGAAGTCAGAACCTGACATGGAGAAGAAAGGCACATCCGCTTCTCCGGCTACTGCCTTTGCGAGCAATGTCTTTCCTGTTCCCGGAGGACCCACCAAAAGTGCTCCCTTCGGAATCTTTCCGCCCAATTCGGTGTATTTAGCAGGATTCTTCAAGAAGTGGACGATCTCTTGGATCTCCTCTTTTGCCTCAGACAGTCCAGCGACGTCCTTGAAGGTTACTTTGTCTTTGTTTGTCTTGTCGAATAGTTTGGCCTTGGATTCGCCGACATTGAAGATGCCTTTGCCTCCACCGCCCATTCTGCGGAACATGAAGAACCAAATAAACACGAAAAAGAGGATAGGGAATAGTCCTGAAATTATGTGGAAGTACTCCGCTTCGCGCTCATATTTGATGGTGATGCCGTTCTTTTGCTCTTCGCCCTCCTTCTTTCCCTTGTCGGATATCTTGGATTGGCTCTCTTTTTGCCAATTGGTCAAGTCTTCGGAGAATCGGTCTGCGGAAGGAATTTGGATGTTGAACATCGGTCTCTTCACCAACTTCGCCTGTTCGGTTCCATACACGTACTCGATTTTATTCGGCTTGATGTAGATGTCCGCATTGTTCTGGTTGGCGATTACAACGACCTTTTCAACAGCGTCATTTTTCACGAAATCCTCTATTTGGTCGTAGGTGAACTCCTTGCTCTCCTGCTTGTCGTCGACGAAAAGCAAGCCCAATAGGCATGCCGCCACGATAAGATAGACCCAATAAAGGTTGAATCTAAATTCTTTTTTGAAATTTGGTTTCTTTTGATCGGCCATGTGGTATCAATTTATTAAAGCAAATCAGGAATCTCTGTGATGTCAGCGTCTTCCCATAGTGTCTCCAAGCTGTAGAACTCTCTCAACTCAGGTAAAAATACGTGGAGGATCACCTCTCCGTAATCGACCGCGATCCATTGTGAATTGGTGTAACCATCCATCGCAAACGGTTTCACTCTGATTTGTTCACGTACATATTCACGCACCTCATCCGCGATGGCGGTGACGTGTGTGTTGGAGTTTCCTTGGCAGATCACGAAGTAACGGAAAACATAGTCGTCAAATTTGGACATGTTCACCACTGTGATTTTGGAACCTTTTTTCTCTTGAATTCCTTCGACGATTTTGCTGACCAACAATTCGGTCTCGTCCAAAACTTTCTTTTTCGCCATTTCTTAAATGTTCAGTAATTTCTCAATTGCTTTGTCTACTCTGTTAAATGTGAATTCGCTCATGGTCTCATCCATCAATGCGGTGATGCGGTCGTTGCATAAGTTGCCGACGCTACCTTCGTGTGTGTGGTGGATCTCCTTGTTAGGAACGAATTTGCCAGCCTCGATGTCAAGACCTACCTTCTTGTAGGCGTCTCTGAAAGGCATGCCGGAAAGAACCAATCTGTTCACCTCCTCCACGCTGAATATAAAGTCATATTTGCTGTCGGATAGGATGTTCTCGTTCACCTTCACTTGGCTGACGATGTGGGTGGTCATCAACAAACAATCCTGCAAATCCTCAAATACAGGGATGAATATCTCCTTGATGATTTGAAGGTCGCGGAAGTAGCCTGATGGCAAGTTGTTCATGATCATCATGATTTGTTGTGGCAACGATTGAATCTTGTTGCACTTCGCGCGGGTGAGCTCGAATACGTCAGGATTCTTCTTGTGAGGCATGATGCTGGAACCGGTCGTGCACTCATCAGGAAGTTTTAGGAATCCGAAGTTTTGGCTGGTGAACATACAAGAGTCGAACGCCAATTTAGAGATGGTGGAGGCGATACCCGCCAATGCGAAGGCTACTGTCTTCTCGATTTTTCCACGTCCCATTTGGGCGTAGACCACATTGTAATCCATGGAGTCGAATCCAAGCAGATCTGTGGTTTTTTGTCTGTTCAATGGGAAGGATGATCCATAACCTGCGGCGGAGCCCAATGGGTTACGGTTGGTCATCTTCCAGGCTGCCAACAAAAGTTCCATGTCGTCGGCCAAACTCTCCGCATAGGCACCGAACCATAGTCCGAAAGAGGATGGCATGGCAATCTGTAGGTGGGTGTATCCCGGCATCAAAACATCCTTGTAACGGTTGCTTTGTTCGATGAGCGCGTCGAATAGGGTACGGGCGGAGATCGCCACGTTCTTGATTTGCTCACGGGTGAACAGCTTCATATCCAACAAGACTTGATCGTTGCGTGAACGACCGCTGTGGATCTTCTTTCCCATGTCGCCCAATTTGCGGGTCAACATCAACTCCACTTGTGAGTGTACATCCTCAACGCCCTCTTCGATCTCGAATTGGCCAGCCTCCGCTTGCTCGTATATGTTTTTAAGTTCTTTCAAAAGTATAGGCAACTCCTCCTTGCCCAACAATCCGATGGATTCCAACATGGTGATGTGGGCCATTGAACCGATCACATCGTGTTTTGCCAAAAAGATATCCATCTCGCGGTCGCGTCCCACCGTGAACTTTTCGATCTCGGCGTTGGTCGCTTTACCTTTATCCCATAGTTTCTGTGCCATTGGTCACTAATTTTCGGTTAATATCAATTTGCAAATTTATTGAAAAGCAATGGATAATCAAAAAAGAAAAGGGTTCGGGAACGAAAAAAACGTTAATTTTTTGTTGTGAAACGAACTTTTTTGTGTGAGAATGGTTGCGTCGACTTTTATTTCAGTCGCCCTTCTCACTTTTTGCTTTAATAAGTTGCCCCATACGTTACAAATGACTAACTTTGAGACGATTTTGCAAAATCTGATAAAACATGCTGTTTAGCGAGATATACGGGCAGAATGCCATAAAACAACGATTGATCAAGGCGGTGACGGATGGTCATTTGCCCCATGCCATATTGCTTTGCGGACCTGAGGGGACGGGCAAGCTTGGCATAGCGGTCGCTTTGGCCCAATATCTCTGCTGCACGGATCGGAAAGCGGATGGCCCTTGCGGATGTTGCCAGTCGTGTAAGCAATTCGCCAAGTTGGTTCACCCGGACCTCCATTTCGTCTTCCCGATTTACAAGGAAAAATCCAATGACACGACCACCTGTGAAAGCTTCTTGCCTCAGTGGAGAAGCCAATTGTTGCGTACTCCCTATTTCAGTTATGACCAATGGAATGTGGAGCTGAAATCGGACAATAAACAATCCATCATCTATGCCAGCGAGAGCGAGGAGATTATCCGCAAGTTCAACACGAAGCCTTACGAGGCGGATTGTAAGGTGATGATCATTTGGCTGCCCGAAAAGATGAACGAGACTTGCGCCAACAAGTTGTTGAAGGTCTTGGAGGAACCTCCTCAAAAGTCCTATTTCATCCTGGTGAGCGAGAATCCGGAGGCTTTGCTCTCCACCATCATTTCCCGTGTGCAGCGCATCTTCGTGCCGCCATTGGAGGAGTCGGATCTGAAGGTGGCGCTTTCGAAGCTGTATGGTTTGACGGGTACCCAATTGGAGGATGTGGCCCATGTCTCCAAGGGAAGTTTGGTGACGGCCGAGAATGTCATCCAGACGGCGGGGGACACGAAGGAGTATTTCGATCTATTCGTCGCGTTGATGCGTATCGCCTATACGGGAGATGCACGCAAAATGAAGACTTGGATGGAGTCCGCACACGAATTGGGCCGAAAAAGGCAAATATCCTTCCTCGCTTATGTGCAGAACATGGTGCGGGAGAATTTTATATATAATTTCCAAAATCGGGCGATTAGTTACATGACGGCGGAGGAATCCGCGTTCGCGACAAAATTCGCCCCTTATGTGAATGAATTGAATATCGTCGAATTCCTCTCCGAGTTGAATTTGGCGCAGCAACACATCGAACAGAATGTCCAGGCGAAGATCGTCTTCTTCGATTTGGCGATGAAGGTGGCGGTGTTGTTGAGAAAAATTAAAATGTAGAATAAAATTAAAGACAAAATATGAGCACATTCAATGGCTGCCAAATGAATAGCAAGGGATGCAGCAAAAAGACAGATCAAAAATTGGACACCTACGACTGGTTGTGCGACATTCCGGAGGCGACGAATGCCACAGACTTGGTGGAGGTGACCTTCAAAAATACGAGAAAGGGTTATTTTAGAAATACCAATGGATTGGCTTTGGAGAAGGGTGATGTGGTGGCTGTTGAGGCTACGCCCGGACACGATATCGGAACCGTTTCCATGACGGGACAGTTGGTGTTGGCCCAAATGAAGAAATACCATGTGGATCCTGCCCGCACGGAGATTAAGCGTATCTACCGTAAGGCTCGTCCGAATGATTTGGAACATTTCGAGGAGGCGAAGGCGAAGGAGCACGACACAATGTTGCGTGCCCGTAAGATTGCGGAGAACCTCAAGTTGAATATGAAGATCGGCGACGTGGAGTACCAAGGAGATGGTAATAAGGCTATTTTCTATTACATCGCCGACGAACGTGTGGATTTCCGTGAGTTGATCAAGGTTTTGGCGGATACCTTCCGTGTCCGTATCGAGATGAAGCAGATCGGTGCGCGCCAAGAGGCGGGACGTATCGGTGGTATCGGTCCATGCGGCCGTCCATTGTGCTGTTCCTCTTGGTTGACCAAGTTCAGTTCCGTGGCGACTAGTTCGGCGCGTTATCAGGAGATCTCTTTGAATCCGCAGAAATTGGCGGGTCAATGCGCCAAGTTGAAGTGTTGCCTCAATTATGAGGTGGATGCTTATGTGGAGGCGCAGAAGGATATCCCCGCACGTAACATCCCTTTGGAGACGAAGGATGGAACCTTCTATCATTTCAAGACCGATGTCTTCGGACGTATCATGCAATACTCGTCCGCTCCGAATATGGCCTCTAACGTCACTTCCATCCCTGTCGATAGGGTGAAGGAGATCATTGCCCTCAACAAGCAGGGAATCAAGGTGGATGCCTTGTTGGAGGATACGGGTGAGGAGGATGTTAAGCCAATCGATTACGAGAATGTGGTCGGACAAGATAGCTTGACCCGTTTCGATAAGAAGAAAAAGAAGAAAAAGAAGGGTGGCAACAAGAGCAATGACAATGCGACCGCTGGCGAGGCGAAGGCGCCAAAGCATAATGACAATGCGGGCGAGAAGCCAAGCAACGAGCCGGGCAACAATGCGAAGAAGGGTGGTGAGCCTGTGGGCGATAAACCAGCTTCCCCACAAGGTAATCCGCAAAATAACGCTCCGCGCAACAACGAGAATGGAGAGAGAAAACCTAATCGCGAGAACCGAGAGAATCGTGAGGGACGTGACCGCAACAACAATAGGAAGCAACAACGTCCAAGACCTCAAAATGGTCAACCGCAAGGTGAGAACGCCGCTCCTGCGCAAGGAGAGGGTGGCGAGATGGGTGGAGTTCCTGTAGAGGCGAATGCCAACCAAGGACAAAACCGCAACCATAACCGCAACCATCGTCGCAACAATTTCAAGCGTAGAAACGGCAATGGAGGTGGTAACGGAGAGAATAACCAATCGTCAAATCCTAATCCTGCCGGCGGAAATGAATAAGAGAAATATTTTTCAATGGATGGTTCTATCCATCATGGCGCTTATGGCGGTAAGTTGTGGCGAGTCCGCCGTTTACCAAAGTTCCAAGACTTTGCCGAAGGAGGGTTGGCGGAAGTATGACGTGGTCTCTTTCGATTATGATTCCAAGGATACGGTGGGAGAATATCAAATCTTGGTGGACATTCGTAACAACGATGAATATCCTTTCCAGAACTTTTGGTTGTTCGTCCACTCCATGTCTCCCGATTCAGTGGAGTATTCAGATACTTTGAATTGTGTGTTGGCGGATAATTATGGCAAATGGGTAGGCCGTTCTTCGGGCTCCATGTACCATGTCCCTGTGGAGTTCATCCACTCCACCCCTTTTAAGAAAGAGGGAATTTATCACTTTGATATGGTGCAGGGCATGCGTATGGACACATTGCCTGGAATTACGGAAATTGGTATTAGAATAGTGAAGAATAATGGGGAAGAATAAATTAGCGAAATTCGGGGAGATGGAGACATTCCCCCATGTGTTCCAATATACTTTTTCCGCAATGAGAGAGACGGAGGAGTCTTTCCCTTTGCGTGGAAAATGGAACGAGTTTTTTGGTAATGACAATCCAATCGTTTTGGAGTTGGGTTGTGGTAAGGGTGAATACACCGTCGCCTTAGCTGAATTATTCCCTGAGAAAAACTTTATCGGTGTGGATATCAAGGGTGCCCGCATGTGGACGGGTGCGAAATCCTCCTTCCAGAAGGGCATGAAAAATGTGGCCTTCATCCGCACTAATATCGAAATCATCGACGCTTTCTTTGCGCAGGATGAGGTCTCCGAGATTTGGTTGACCTTCCCTGATCCGCAGATGAAGAAGGTTCGTAAGCGTTTGACCTCCACCCGTTTTATGGAGTTGTACCAGAAGTTTGTGAAGGATGGTGGTTTGATCCATCTGAAGACCGACAGTAATTTCATGTTCCAATATACTTGCGAGATGGTGAAGGCGAACGGTTATAAGGTGGAGTTCCAAAACGATGACCTTTACCATTCCGACTTTTCGGATGATAAGATTCTCTCCATCAAGACTTTCTACGAGCAACAATGGTTGGAGAGGGGCTTGACGATCAAACATATCCGCTATGTGTTGGATAAGCGTGAGAGCTTTGTGGAGCCCGACGTGGAGATTGAATACGATAGTTATAGAAGTTATAATCGAACCAGAAGGGGTTTGGTGACTGATGATATGGAAAAAGAATTGAATTTTGAAGAGATCCTCGGCGTCGTGAAAAAGGCGTTGAAGGATTTGAATTGGGACATCGAGCCTCACGGTTTGTATGACCCGATCGCTTATGTGTTGTCTTTGGGCGGAAAACGTATCCGTCCCGCTTGTGCGCTCATGGCTTGCCAAATGTTCTCGGGGAATTCAAAGGCGGCCTTGTATCCAGCCCTCGCATTGGAGGTGTTCCACAACTTCACCTTGTTACATGACGATATCATGGACAAGGCGGATATGCGAAGGGGGCAACCTACCGTTCACATGAAATGGAACGATAATACGGCCATCCTATCGGGTGATGCCATGTTGATCAAGGCATATCAATTGTTGGCGAAGTGTGATCCGAAGGATTTCCAAGCCATTATCGACATCTTCTCCCGTACAGCGGTGGAAGTCTGCGAAGGTCAACAGTATGATATGGACTTCGAATCCAGAAATGATGTCTCTGTGGCGGAATACATGGAGATGATTCGTCTGAAGACCGCGGTGCTTTTGGCTGCTAGCCTTCAAATCGGTTCCATTTGTGGTGGTGCCAAGGCGAAAGATGCCAAATTGCTATATGAATATGGTATCGGTATCGGACTTGCTTTCCAATTGAAGGATGATATGTTGGATGTGTGGGGTGATGTGAAGAAGTTCGGCAAGAAGATCGGAGGCGATATTTGCTGCAACAAGAAGACCTTCTTGTTAATCAACGCTTGCGAAAAGGCGGATGACACGCAGAAAAAGGAATTGAACCGTTGGCTGTCCATGGATCAGTTCGACCGAGACGAGAAGGTTTCCGCTGTGACCAAGTTGTACGAAGATTTGGGTATCAAGTCATTGGCGGAACAGTCTATGCGTGACTACTACGACCGCGCGATCGAGGCTTTGGATAAGGTGAGCATCGATAAGGAGCGCAAGGAGATATTGTATCAATTGGCTTATGATTTAATGTATAGAGAGGACTAATCGTTCAAATGCCGTATAGAAGATTACCGAATACAAACCAAGCGAGGTTGCGTTCCATCCGTCAGGCAGTCCACATGGGAGAGACCGCTAACCTTTATGACTTGGCTTACTCATATAAACTATTTGAAGATGCGAAGGGTTTCCTAACGAAATACCAACGCGCGATTAACGAGAACAAGCAATGTAGTGAGAAGCAATTCTCCTCAAGTGTGGAGTTCCAAGAGGCTGCGAAGAATGCGAGAATGTATGTGTCGCATTTTGTGAAGGTGTTGAATATGTGTGTGCAACGTCGCGAAATTCGTGCGGAGTACAAGGAGTTCTATGGATTGCGTCCTGATAATTACGTGAACCCGGATTTGACCTCTGACGAGAGCCTATATCGATGGGGCAAGAAGATTATTGAAGGGGAACAACGTCGCCTCAGTATGGGCGGAACTCCGATCTATAATCCCGCGATTGCTAAGGTGCGTGTCCACTACGATATATTTGCGGAATTTTATGGAAACCAAAAGATTCTGCAGAACAACACCTCCAGAACCAGTGAGAATATTGGACAATTGAATAAAGAGGCCGATGAATTGATTTTGAAAATCTGGGATGAGGTTGAGGCTACCTATGCCGATCAGCAACCTGCTGTAAAGATTGAGAAATGCAAGGAGTATGGCTTGATTTATTATTATAGAAAGGGAGAGACAATTTAATAGACTAACGCTATGAAGGTAACATTGTTTTTGTCATATCAGTCGACCTATGGTGAGGACCTTTTCGTGGGTGGCGACATTGTGGAGTTGATGGGGGGGGATGGCGGACCATTGCCGATGACCTATAATGGGAAAGGTTGGGAGGTCGTTATCTACACCAACGCAACGGAGTTCAATTACCACTATCTTATTAAGCATGGAGGATTTGTCATCTCCCAAGAGCGTACCTATTCCCACCATTTTGGCTCTTATGGCAAGAAATACCAGAATGTGTTGGTCTGCGATTATTACGGACCTCGTCCAAGTTTCCCCCGCATGACTTTGTCCGCTGTGTTCGCCAATGCGATCCGTAAGCAACCGGAGGGGAAGCCTTCCCGTCGCAAATGCAGTGTGCCCATTATTTTCCGTACGGAAAGCGACCGAGTCAACTTCAACCATCGTCTTGCGATGGTGGGCGATGATGCCTCGATGGGTAGCTGGAAGGAGAGCGATGTATGTGTGATGGATGGTTCTGCCTTTCCGTCGTTTACGTTAACGATGGATGCCAGCAAACTGAATTTCCCGATAGAATATAAATATATCATCCATGATCCCCGCAATGAGCAGGTTGTGGCTTGGGAGGAGGGGTATAACCGACGCTTGGATTTGGAACTCTCCCTCTCCACCGATTTGATTGTGGTGAATGACAAGGATCCCTATTTCGCTTTGCCTGATTTCAAGGCGGCGGGTACGGCGGTGCCTATCTTTTCTCTCCGCTCCGAAAAGAGTTTCGGTTGTGGCGAGTTCTTGGATTTGAAATTGATGGCCGATTGGGCGGCGAAGACCGGACAACGCATCATTCAAACCCTACCGGTGAATGACACTTCGGTGATGGGTACTTGGCGTGATTCTTACCCTTATAGCGCCAATTCCGTATATGCATTGCATCCGATGTATCTGAACATCGAGCAAGTGGGTAGGTTGAAGGATAAGAAAAAATATAATATTCAAAAGGAAAGCTTGAATAAGGGCCGGTTCGTCGATTACGAGCAGGTGATCAAGCTCAAGTGGAATTATATTTGGGAATTATACCGTGGTGGAGCGAAGGAGATTTTCGCTTCCAAAGATTATATTGAATTCTACGAGAGAAACCGATTCTGGCTGGATACCTACGCCGTGTTCTGTTTCTTACGAGATAAATTCCACACTCCTGATTTCTCCCAATGGGGCGACGATGCGGTGTGGAACAAGAAAAAAATCGCCCAATATTGTTCTCCCGAATCTCCGGATTACGAGAAGGTGGCTGTCCATTTCTTCGTGCAATACCACTTGCACAAGCAGTTGCATGAGGCGGTCAATTATGCCCATAGCCAGGGTGTGGCCATTAAGGGTGATATTCCAATCGGTGTGAATGCGAAAAGCGCTGATGTTTGGGAACATCCGGCCTTGTTCGACTGTTCAGGAAGTGCGGGTGCGCCGCCTGATTATTTCTCAAAGACCGGTCAGGTTTGGGGATTTCCAATCTATAACTGGGCGGAGATGGCGAAGGATGGTTATGCATGGTGGCGTAACCGTTTCCAGTGCATGTCCCGTTGTTTCGATGCCTACCGTATCGATCATATCCTTGGTTTCTTCCGTATATTCAGAGTCCCTTCCGACGCGGAGATGGGCTTGATTGGACAGTTCGATCCTGCCCTTCCAATGTCTGTGGAGGAGATTCGTAACTTTGGTATCCAATTGGATGAGAAGGAGTTATGCACGCCAAAGATCAACGAACGTATCTTGGACGAACTCTTCGGAGAGGCGAAGGATGTCGTGAAGAAAAAATATTTGGATCAAACAGACGATGATAGATATGCTTTGAAGGAGAGTGTCTCCTCCCATGCGAAGATCATGGCTTTGTTGGGCGGCGCCCACGATGAAGCGACCGAAAAGACCCGTATCGGATTGCTCTATTTGGTCTGCCAAGTCTATTTTGTGGAAGATTGCCACCAAAAGGGTTATTACCATCCTCGCATATCAATTGAGCAAAGCCTTGCTTACCAAACGGCTGATAATCAGTTGAAAGAGAACTTGAAGAATATCTACGAATATTTCTATTACAGAAGACACGACGAATTCTGGAAAGAGCAGGCGATCAAGAAATTGAACCTACTTACCCGTTGTACCAATATGATGGTTTGCGGAGAGGATTTGGGTATGGTGCCGGGATGCGTTCCTTCCGTAATGCGTGATTTGGAAATTCTTAGCTTGGAGATCCAACGCATGCCGAAGGAGATGTTTGTGGAGTTCGGCTCTTTGGATCGAGTTCCCCGTATGTCCGTATGTACCACTTCCACCCATGATATGAGTACGATGCGTCAATGGTGGCAGGAGGATCATCAGGTGGTGCAACGTTACTTCAACAATGAGTTGAAGCAATATGGGGAGGCCCCATCCTCTTGTGAACCTTGGATCTGCCAATTGATTATCGAAAAGCATTTGGCATCCCCTGCCGCATGGGTGGTTTTGCCTATTCAGGATTGGATGTCCATGGATGCCGTGGTGCGCAATGAGGATGTGATGAGCGAGCGAATCAACGATCCTTCCAATCCGGATAATTACTGGCATTATAGAATCCATATCACTTTGGAGGATTTATTGTCCAGGACGGACTTCAACCAAATGGTAAAGAATATCATCTCTCATAACGGCAGGTAATGTTTAGGAAAATATATTATACTTTCCATAGCGGTAAGAATAATAAATTCGCTTACTATTTAAGGTGCTATTTGAGACTGCTTGTCCCTCGGGCTTATTGTCGATGGCGCTTGCCGCATCTTTTGTCCGAGATAGAGACTAGGGCGGATCGTGACTACATCCGTGAGCGGGTGGATTATTACTGCCAACTCGCAGAAGCGAATGAGTTGCCAGCCACCGCTGAAACGTTGAGAGTGGCCTGGGAAAGAGTGTGTGGCGGTAGTGTCTACCAACATGACACCTATGAATTTACCCGTTATTTCAACCCTGACTATCGTTGGGGATTCAAACCGGGTGATGTTATTACGGTGCCGGAGATACCCTCGATTCTCAAGAGCCGTCCATTGTGCGACGACAATGTGAATTCTGTTGTGCTCAAACTGGATAAAATCCGCCATTTTATCTTTGTGAAGGATTCCAAATCCTTTGGAGAGAAAGCTTTTAAGGTGGTCTTCCGCGGCAAGATAGCGGGGAAGGAATCACGCAAGGATTTTATGCGTAAGTTCTATGGCCATCCCCTTTTCGACTTGGGTGATGTGGGCCATAAAACTGATTCGCCGATGGAGTGGCGTACGGGGAAAATGACGCTCCAGGAACATTTGGATTACAAATTCATCATGGCCTTGGAGGGTAATGATGTGGCCAGTAATCTGAAATGGGTGATGTCCTCCAATTCAGTGGCGGTCATGCCCCGACCTACGTGTGAGACATGGTTTATGGAGGGCAAATTACGCCCCAATTATCATTATATAGAGGTGAAACCTGACTTCTCGGATGTGGAGGAGCGGGTGACCTACTACAACGAACATCCGGAGGAGGCGGAGGAGATTATCCGACATGCGCATGAATATGTGGCGCAGTTCAAGGATGAGCGAAGGGAGAAGTTGATCTCCTTGGCGGTCTTGAATAAGTACTTCGGATTGGTTCGGTAAATCTTTGTATATTCGCGAATGTAATTTTTAGATTAAACGATGGATTTTCAGGAAGCTCAAGACAGCGCGATTGATTTGTTACAAACCTTAATCACCATTCCTTCTTATAGTAGGGAAGAGGTGAATCGCGCGGATTATTTGCAGAAGTATATTGAAGCGAAGGGCTATATAGCCCATAGAAGAGAGAATAATATATGGATCATAGGCCCAGGTTTTGACGAGTCAAAGCCGACTTTGATGCTTAATTCACATATCGATACCGTTCGTCCCACTTCCGGTTGGACGAAGAACCCACATGAACCCGTTGTGGAGCGTGGTACGCTTTATGGATTGGGTAGTAACGATGCGGGAGCCTCGTTGGTCTCATTGCTTCATACTTTCTTCATTCTTTCGGAGAAGAAGCAATCCTACAACCTGATCTTCGCCGCCTCGGCAGAGGAGGAGGTTTCCGGTAAAAATGGTATGGAGTTGTTGTTGACCGAGTTGCCCCATTTGGATTTCGCCATTGTCGGCGAACCTACCCAAATGAACATCGCCATCGCTGAAAAGGGTTTGATGGTGGTGGATTGTGTGGCGCATGGAAAATCTGGCCATGCGGCTCGCGAGGAGGGTGTGAACGCGATCTACAAGGCGATTCAAGATATTGAGTGGATCCGTACAGCTCGCTTGCCTAAGGTCTCCGAGTTTTTGGGTCCTGTGAAGATGACTGTGACGATGGTACATGCGGGAACGCAACACAATGTGATTCCGGATGAGTGCTCTTTCGTGATTGATGTCCGTACCAATGAGTGTTACTCCAACCAAGATGTTTTCGAAATCTTGGAGAATGAGTTGGAATCTGAGATCAAGGCACGTTCTTACCGTTTGACCTCTTCGGGCGTATCTCCTACCATTCCGATCGTTCGTAGAGGCGTGGAGATGGGTATGTCCACATTCGGTTCTCCTACCTTGTCCGATCAAGCCTTCTTACACTTTCCAAGTATCAAGTTGGGTCCTGGCGACTCCGCACGTTCCCACACGGCGGATGAATACATCGTTTTGAAGGAGATCCGTGACGCTATTCCAACATACGTGCAATTGTTGGATGGCATGACTTTCGATAAATTCCAAGGAGAGTAAGATATGGCTAAGAAGTCAAAGTTCTATGTAGTTTGGGTGGGGAAGGAGACAGGCGTCTTCCGATCTTGGACCGAGTGCGAGTTGCAGATCAAGGGTTTCCCACAGGCCAAATACAAGTCTTTTGAAACGGAGGCGGAGGCTTTGGCGGCTTATCATAGCGGACCGGAGGATTACTTGCGGCATAAGGAGGCGGATATGAGTCAAATCTATCCCGATTATCGTAATTTAGAGGCGGGAGGTCCCGATTTGGAGGCATTGGCGGTCGATGCGGCTTGCAGTGGTAATCCGGGGAAGATGGAGTATCGCGGCGTCTATCTCCGTTCCCGCGAGGAGGTGTTCCACCTCGGCCCATTGGAGCAGGGAACGAATAACATCGGTGAGTTCTTGGCTATCGTGCATGGGTTGGCTTTGATGAAGCAGAAGAATCTCACATTGCCGCTCTATTCGGATAGCGCCAATGCGATTTCGTGGGTAAAACAACGTAAGTGCAAGACGAAGTTGGAGAAAACCGCGAAAAATGAGAAGATATTCGAATTGATCGCCCGTGCGGAGAAGTGGCTCAAGGAGAATACCTATCCCAATCAAATAAGGAAGTGGGAGACCCATATTTGGGGCGAGATTCCCGCTGATTTCGGTCGTAAATAAAGCTTTAGGATTATGTCTATAACAGTAGAGCATTTATATAAAAGTTATGGAAAGCAATTGGTGTTGAATGATATCAGTTTTTCCATCAAGAGTGGTGAGATTGTTGGTTTCTTGGGAAACAATGGTGCCGGTAAATCGACGACCATGAAGATCATCACTGGTTACTTGAATGCGGATAGCGGACACGTGGATGTCTGTGGCGTGGATGTGGCGAAAGACCCATTGGAGGCGCATCGTCGCATAGGTTACTTGCCAGAGCATAACCCTATCTATCCAGATATGTATGTGCGTGAGTATCTACGTTTTGTGGCAGGCCTTTATAAAATAGGTAAGGGTGCCAACGAACGTGTGGATGAGATGATCGAGCGTACTGGATTGACCCGAGAATACAGAAAAAAGATCGGGATGTTGTCCAAGGGATATCGTCAGCGTGTCGGATTGGCACAGGCTTTGATTCCTAACCCTGATGTCTTAATATTGGATGAACCTACTACTGGTTTGGATCCTAATCAAATTGATGAGGTGCGTACCTTGATCAAGGAGGTGGGCCGAGAGAAGACGGTGATGCTCTCCACACATATCATGCAGGAGGTTTCCGCTATTTGTGACCGTGTCATCATCATCAACAAGGGTAAAATTGCGGTGGACGATAAGGAGAGCGCGGTGGTCTCTTTCCAAGAAGGCAATGGATTTGCCATCGAGGCGGAGTTCTCCGCTCCACAATCTTTGGAGGCGCTGAAGCGTTTGGAGAATGTCCTTTCCGTTACCGAATCAGGCGTTAATACCTATTTGTTACACTGTTCGCATGATGAGCGTGAGCGAATCTTCAACTATGCGGTCAATAGCAAGGTGGCGCTCTTGACACTGAAACTACAAGAGAAATCCATGGAGGATGTCTTCCGTAACTATACAAAACAGAACGAAAATGGCGGAGAAAATACAAAAGACGAATGCGGCGAGACTGCTGGACAGCAAGAAGATTAAATATGAGCTGATCCCCTATGTGGTGGATGAGTCAGACTTGAGCGCCATTCACGTCGCCGCTCAGTTGGAAGAGCCTATTGAATTGGTATTCAAGACATTGGTATTGCGTGGAGATAAGAGTGGCATCTTCGTGTGTGTCATTCCAGGTGCCGAGGAGGTTGATTTGAAGAAGGCTGCGAAGGTCTCCGGCAA
>JAKSKY010000039.1 GCA_024401515.1 Paludibacteraceae bacterium
ACCAAAGCCAATAACTTAAATCGTTTCATTTCCACCAACATTAATGTTTTAAAGTCCTATAATTTCTTGTATGTTAAATCCTATAAGTCATATTTGACTGATTTACAACAATTTCCACCTGTTTTCTTCTAAAAAAATTCAATATTTTCCAATGGAAATAAAGATTTTTCCTCATTTTTTTTTGCAAGACAAATGATGCAGAGAATACTCATTTTGCTTATCTCCCACAAATATAACACTTATCTTCGCTTTCGATACATCAATCTGCCAAATTCCCATATCTACCTTATATCCAATGATTTAACCAAATGTACAATTCATGAAAACGAACAAAATGTGAAGTTCACAAACTGTCCGCACGCTTTTCCTCATCTGTCCGTCACACCCCTGAAGCTTGCCCTACCTTTGCATTGTAGGGCGGGAACAAACAACAACCCCAGCGACAACAAAAAAGATTATTAACAATTAAATTTTAAAGATATGAAAACAAGATTCTTTTTTCCAGTAGTAACAATGATCGCATTCGCGACAGTAACTAACGCAGCAGCACTTAAGTTAGGTGTAAACGAACCAGGAGTAGAGGTTGCAAGTGTTGAAAAGGTAGATGCCAGGGCAGGCGCAGAGACCTCTGTGTTGGGAGCAAGACTAAGTGGTCTTACGTCTGGATTTGAATGCGGTGCGGAAGTAGCACGCCGTATGGATGCGGGCGCAGAGACCAGTGTGTGTGGAACAAAACAAAGTGGCCTTATGTCTGGATATGCATGCGGCGCGGAAGTAGCACGCCGTATGGATGCTGGTGCAAAGACCAGTGTGTGTGGAGAAAAGCAAAGTGGTCTTACATCTATCATTAGGCTTGCAAGCGGCGCAGAGAAGGGAATCCAATTTGTTGCTGGAATGTATGGCCGCATCGAAATCTAACCACGCTTTACAAACAATAGAAATTGGCGAGCCCGGAAAGTAGAAATACTCTCTGGGCTCGCTTTATTCATTCTTAGCGATACAAATTATTGTACGAATCAAGACAGGGCGTATTTATCGTTTCCCGTATGCTTATCTTACAATCACTTTCTCGTCGTTCACAAAATAAATGCCTTCTTTCAATCCTTCAAGGCTCTTCCCTTCTTCGACATTAAGACGGATGGCACGACCTGTTACATCATACACATTCACTTTGCCATTGGAAGCTTTTTCACTTTCCGAATAAATCAGGTTGGTGTAATCGCCATCGTGAAGTACCAATCCGTAACTTTCATCAGTGGCGGATTCTTCTTTGCTCCTCTTAACACGGATGCCCGCATGCATTGCTGACACGGTAAGGTCTGTCATGCGGCTGAACTTGCCGTCAGTGTATTCATAATAATCGTAATAAGACTCACCATCCTCTGCTTCTTCTCCACTGTAATAGTGCAGTGTCTTATAGGTGCCGAAAAGAGTGGCATCGCCCACGTTCACGACGTAATCTTCCGGAGATGTGGTGGTCTTCATATCTATGTATAACATCCAGTTGAATGGGTTTCCTTCTCCACGACTCTTTAGCAAATATGGCGTGTTTGCTTTCATGACGCCCTCGCTGTTGTCGTCAGTGTTTTGCTTGCTGAAATGAAGGCCTTTGCCATCAAATCCAGAGAAACTATAGATGTCGGCATTCACTTGGCGGAAAGGTACATCGTAAGGCAATATGGCGGAAAATATCTCTGTTTGAGCAATCTGCGTTTGATATAATACCATTGTGCTTGTAAATTCCTTGGTGATATTTAAATCTTCTCCATCTCGTATCGTTAATAAATGCTCGTATTGATATTTCGTACCATTGTAGGTTAGAAGGATATCTTGACCATTTTGGAAATTTTGAATAACGTAATCGTAGTCTTTCGGGTATTCCTCTGGCTCTACCTCCTGAAGTTCTACGGTTATGGTGTGGTCTTCATTTTCCACAATATTCGTGATTTCTATTGGGAGATATCCTCTAGTATAGAGTTCGAATCTTTTGGATGGAACACTGGTGACATTGTTTATGCCAGGATACAAATCGCCACGCATTGATGTGCAATATTTATCTGAGATACCATAATCAAAAATAGAAGACAAATCCTCGTCGGCAGGTAGGATGGTGAACCTTTGGTGCTTAATCTCCGTGTCTACTGTATTACTTTCCCATGCAGTTTTATCATAGTCAACATGCGTAATTAGCAATCCGGTGTTTGCCCCATATTTTGTCCTCAAAGAGTCTCTAGCCCAACCTAAATACTGGTCATAGCCATCACATTGCCTATTTTCAAGGATATAATATTCATTTTCGTTGTCAGGATTCACGAGTTTGTAACCCACACCGCCTTTTGATACAGGTTCCAGGGTGATGGTTTGTTTCCCTGTAAGTGGAAGGGTCTTCAACTCGCGCCACTTCATGAAATCAAGTTCGTAAGTGCTGTATCCCACTGGACATTTCCCATCAAAACACTTATCCCCAGAATCCATTAGTCCCCAATAGTCAAGTCCGAACCCGGTCCCAAATAGAGAAAAATCAGTGCTATAAAAATCTGGCAGTCCAAGACCATGAGAAAGTTCGTGACACATCGTGCCCATAGTTGGGAGTTTCCCATAATTTCTCTCGTTTGAGCATCCTAATGCCGCAATTATATAATTTTCAGAATTGCCTTTATCGTCATTGACTGTGATGGTCATTTTTGTGGGGATCTCCTTCGGCCAAATCAAATAACTATGTTCTTCGTCCTCAGGTTTAGGACCATATTCATGCTGTCCTCCTCCTGCATAAATGAAAAATGCGAAATCTATTATTCCGTCATTATTGTTGTCAAATTGATTCATGTCTATGCCTGTCTCAATGGAAAGGCGAAGTGAGGTCTCAAAAAATTCATCTATACGAATGTCTTGATTGGCGTAATTTTCATCCTCTCCATAGTATCTATAACTCTCCGGTAAAGAGACGGGACCTATGACGACAAATTCGGGCGAGAACTTTCCGCTCGATTGCTTTTCAAAATAATCTCTTACCGAACCTGCATTGCCTATCGTGGCCATATAATCTTCATTGGGATTGCCTGTGCCATTGTAAAGCTTGTCAAAATATCTGTGCACATTCTCATCTGAATGTTCGATGGTCTTGTCTATCAATGTGTCGCAACTAAATTTGCTGTCGGGAAACTGCACCAATATCACAGGCACCTTGGGTGAACCTACGTTCGGAATAGGGGCGGTCTCTATAGATGCTGCTCGAAGTTCAGCGCCCGATGTGTTCACTTTCCCGATGTGTATAGGTCGGTAAGGTAATAACTGTGCAAAGGTGGCCATTGATGCCATCATCGTAATAATGAGAAGAATGCTTTTTTTCATAATATGCTGCTCGTTTTTGAATTGTATTTCCATTTGAAGTTGCAAAATTACTGCTTTTCCTAGTTTTGGCAAATATCAATCTGATACACCAGTCAAATTTTATACAGTCATAGACACACTATCTGCCTTATACCCAACGATTTAATCTAATGTACAATTCGTGAAAACGTACAAAATGTGAAGTTCACAAACTGTCCGCACGCTTTTCCTTTTCTGTCCGTCGCACCCCTGAAGCTTGCCCTACCTTTGCATTGTCAACGGGAACAAACAACAACCCCGACGATAATGAAATATGAATATTAACAATAAAAATTTAAAGGTTATGCAGACGAATCAAGTTTATTACACATTCTATTCAGCGGATGTCCCTCAACAAGAAATCGAAGATCCTAAGATGCGTAAATGTATGTTGGCCATAGGAGCTTTTTATTTGGCCATTATCTTGCTGCTCTGTGTTTTACTTTAAATTCTATGCTTATTATAGAGGCGAAGCCAATATCGGTGCATTGAACTGATGTTGGCTTTGTTGTTTGAAAAATATTCAAGGTTTAAGTGAAAGATGCGGGCCTCATTCGATGACGTGTATGTTGTTTGTATTTTGTGTTTAATTTTTTTTCTGTAATTTCGCGCCGTTTTTCTCGGACAACGAATTGAAGTGGGGGTTGATGATTTGAAGTGTATTGATGGAGTTATGTTTGATTGTATTTAATGTAAGCAAATAAATATGAATTTAGGACTAAAGAAAACAGTGATTTCGCTGGTGATGCTATTTGCGTCCACCTTAGCGATGCCGTTGTTCGCTCAGCAGCCAACGCTGCCGAAGAATACGAATGGCTATTACATCATCAAATCTGATGCGGACTATGAGACGTTCCGTCAGATAGTAGCAACAGGTAATCCGTACGCCAATGCGGTATTGGAAGCCGACATCACAGTAGTAAATCCTATCGGAGAAGGCGATGAACAATTCCACTACAGAGGTACATTCGATGGAAGGTGCCATACTGTGACATTTGGTAAAAATGCAACTGGACTTTTTGAATACACTAAGCCAGGCTGTGTGATTCGTAATCTTAAGGTGACGGGTTGTCTTATTACGAGTGGAAATGCTGGATCCATCGTAAATGATGCTACGGGGACTGTTTTACGGAACTGTATTAGTGATGCGGCTGTGTTATCTGATATTAGAGGAGGCCTTGTGGGTATTGCGCGAGGCGTGTGTTTCATCGAGAATTGTGCGTTTATTGGCGAATTAGCAGGCGGTAAATCACCACGTAGCGGTCTCGTTGGTACAAACTCTCAAAGCGTAAACATTAAGAGTTGCTATGTGGCTCCTGATTTCGGTCAATACAAAGAAACTTTCAGTGTTCCTAATCTTTTCACTGACAAGATGGAGTATTATGAAGAGGAGGTTGATGGAGATACGCAAATAATATACCACACGTCTCTAAACAACTATTACACTTATAGATACGTCGATCATCAATTCTTTAACAATATAGATAAAGTGCTTCTTCAACCTGTACTTTACGCTACGGAGATTAACGATGAGGACCTCAGCAGCGGTAAGCTCTGTTATATGCTCAACAAAAACGGCAGAAAGGGTGTGGTATGGTATCAGAATGGCAAGTATCCTTATCCATTCAAAGTGGAAGGAAGCAAACTGATTACAAGCACAGATAGTGGCGAAACGTTTAGGGATGACATCGCAGAATGTAGCCATGAGTTCGAAAATCAAATTTGCGCAATGTGTGGAGCCCTAGAATCAAAGAATACCGAACCTTTGCAGAACAGACAATTCACTTCTATCGACAACATTGATTATGAATTTTTCAATGATGGGACAGCTGCTGTGAAGGGACTTGTGAGCCGAGCGGTAAAAGCAGTCCACATACCCGAAACCATCAACTTTAAGGGTGAGGATTTTGTCGTTACAAGAATAGAATCTTATGCTTTGGTAAACAGCGATATTGAATATTGCTTCATCCCAAGAACAGTAACAAGGACAGGTGCAAATACATTCATGGGCTGTAAAAAACTTAAGTATCTACATATCGCTGATGCTCTTCCTAATAGCACAAGCAGCATCAAATTGTACCCAACAACCTTTGAAGATTGCGCTCTAGAGAAGATCTATGTGGGTAAGGATGTAAAGTGGGACATAGATGGAGCGTATGGAAGTGTGCCGTTTAAAGATAAAACAAGCATCACAGATATTTACTGGGGACCGCATGTCGCACATATAGCTAGCGAAGTGGAAGCACCTCGATTGGGAAATTATGAACTCTTTGAGGGTTGCACTGGCGTACAGCGTGTTTACTTTATGGGTAATGACAATTCTCTTGGAAAAGATCTTGCGGTATTGTGCGGTGCTGGAATGTCCAATGCGAAGGAACTCTACATCAACCGCAACATCAAGGGGCTGATTGATGAAAATGGCTCAATAGACTATGATGGATTGTATAACGGCAAGGAAAAGGTTGTCTATGGTCCTTATGTGAAGTCTATTACAGACAATACTTTCAAGAGAAGTGCCTCCTTGAAGACGGTAGATTTTAGCCATGCTTACAATCTTGAAACTATTGGTCCCGCAGCATTCCTGGATTGTGACAAATTGAATATATCGTTGGATTTCAGTACCACGAATCTTAAAAACTTAGGACAAGGTACTTTCGCAGGAAGTGCTGTCACGTCTGTTGTATTTAACGAACAAATACAGACAATTCCTCAGGGTTCATTTTCTGAATGTAAAAATTTAACCAATATTCGTGTTCCGTCTTCCGTAACATCTATTGGTTTTGAAGCATTTTATGGTTGCGAAAATCTTAAAAGTGTTTATTTCGAAGATGGAGAACTGCCATTGTCAATAGATCAGGGGCAGTTCGTGCTTAGTAATCTTAATACTTTATACATTGGTCGTAACATTGAAGAGGGTGATTTTACCACATTAAACCCCAAATCAGTAGGCATTATAACAATCGGCCCGAAAGTTACTAATCTGTACAAGGGTATTTTTGACAGATACAGTTGCGAAGCATTCATTTTTGAAAACTCAGATAAACCGTTGCATTTTGATGATTACTTTGCTGGCGGAACTGCTATATTGGTTCTTAACAGAGACATAGTCTGTGATAAGGATAACAAGCTGGCTCTTCCTTTTACTGACAAAGGTAAAACGAATAGCGTATCTTTCGGAGACAAAATGACTAAAGTGTATGATAGCATGTTTGATGGATACAACGAACTTTCATACGTTCTTCTCCCATCGGCTATCACCGAAGTTGGTTCTAACTCCTTCAGAAATTGTAAGAAACTGGCTATTGCAAGTATAATAGGCGAGCCAAATGTGAAAGATTCTGCTTTCATTGGATGCGAAAAGCTCAAGTACCTCTACTTCATGGGCAATTCAGTGCAGTTGGCTAAAAATGTATTTAAGGATTGCCCAATAGAAGAAGTAACAACCAATTTTAATGTGGATCCAGAAAATGATTCTGCAGAAGATGCATTTGATGGCAAAACGTATAGTAGTGCCCAACTTATTAATGCTAAAGATATTGAGTTTACATCAAATCCATGGGTGAAATTCAACTCTATACGTCCAAGTGGAACCAACATTTCTGAAAATGCTGCCAGTGGTGAAAACTTCGACAAAGCAAGCATCCATCACAAATTCCCTGAAGGAGAATTTGATATGGTGTACCTACCGTTTGATATGGACTCCTATTACTTCGGTGTTGACGCGGAGATTTATCGTCTTGATATTACGGATGAGGACTATGGGTACTACATCCAGGATTTTAATACCCCATCAGATAGGAAATACGCATTCTCTACAAACGATATAAATTTTGTCAAAGTCGATATAGACAACGAAAAGAGACTTTCGAAAGGTAATGTCTATTTCATCAAGGTGAAACATGAGGAGGAATCAATGGCCGCCTATTTCAGCTTCTTCGAAAGCAACGGAATAAAGGTAGTTAGTAAAAAAAATTTATTGCCAAAGGATAATCTTACCGTGTCACGATTCAAAGCTGATGAGTGGGCTCTTACACAAGACTTCACAAATGACATGGATTATAATTACTATGTCTTTAGCGAAGGTGTACTGAAACGAATAAATGGAGAATATCATCCAGAAAGAGCTACAGCCCTGCTCTTGGGTGGCAAGAAAGGAATGGACAAGGCATTCAATTTGAATGGCGGCGATGAGACTATCACATCATCAGTAACTGACGTTACATTCAGTGAAAAACTTAAAGGTTACTCCTCGTTCTATGCGGCAGACTATAACTATATTGCTCCAGAATGGATGGATGTATATATAGTCAAAGGTGATGATGAATCCACTATCAACCTGGAACAAGTTGAAGACCGCACCATTACCAAGGGAGAAGCTGTGCTGCTCAAAAGCGGCAATGATGTAAATGTTGAGGGAGGAATAGCGGAACACCTTACTTACGCCACCCATGGTAGTTCTGCCTCATACGAAGGCAACTTGCTCAAGGGTGTAAATGAGGACACTCCTGCTGATCAGCTCTCATCTGAAGGCTTTGTCTATGCCCTCAATTGCAATCAAGCTGGTGAGAATACAGGATTCTATAAACTCAGCGGAGATGAAACAATGCCTACAGGCAAGGCTTATCTTGATCCAAGCGATTTCGATCCACAACAGGTGGCTAATGATTGCCTCTTCGTATGCGACGGCTCCTCTACAGACGTAAAGTATGCGCCTGTTGGTGACCGCGAGCAGGATGGTCGCATGCAAGGTATCTATGACCTGATGGGACGTCGTCTCAAGGAGGCTGGTTTCAAGGGCGTGTATGTCGTGAATGGTAAGAAAGTAATCATCAAATAAAAATATAAGAATCAATGAAAAGAATATCATATATATTAGCGTTGATAATGCTTGTGACGCATCAAGTAGAAGCAGAAGGTACTTTTTCAAGTGGTTTAGGATATCTTTTAACTAGTTCAACAAATATGGACCCGTATGTCCTAACAGATGATGTCGATTACATAGGCTATCTTTACAACAAAGTTCCCGCCTTTGATTTAACCTATACGAGTTATGATGGCAAGAAAAACAAAGTAACGCTTGCTGTAAGGGTTTATTATCCAAAGAGTAGTGACGATAAGGGAGAAATCAACAATATATTTTTGGCATGCCATCCTACCGTTACCGATAATTGGCAAGCTCCAAGAGGGGGCAACCCTATTGATTTTAAAGTGGGGAATTTGGCGGGAGTCGCAGATGAAACTTCCATAGTTGTCTTCCCCGAATACTGTGGTTATGGTGTAAGCAGCCACTTACAGCATCCCTATCTCATTCATGATGTTACCGCACGCAATTGTATTGATGCTCTGATGGCAGTCTTGAAAAAAATCAAGGAGGAAAAAAAGTGGAATATAAGCAAAGCGCATACCCATATTCTCGGATATTCGCAAGGTGGTGCGACAGCTTTGGCTTGTACCAAATATTTGGAAAGCGATGCTTGCCCTGATTCTGTGAAGAACGAAATTAAACTCTATGAAACAGCCTGTGGAGATGGCCCCTATTCTGCCATTGCTACGGTAAACAAATATCTGGAATGGGGCTATCCTACAAAACTAAATGGTGGAGATGATCTGGAATATGCATGTGTACTTCCGCTCATCGTGGCGGCTGCAAAAGATGCTTACGGCGATGGCTGTATGCGAACAGTCAATGTAGAGGATTATTTTTCAGACGAGTTCCTCAGTACAGGGATACTTGATCTTATCAAAACCAAAGAAGCAAGCACGGATGTCCTTGACAAGGCGATAAGCGGCGTCATGAAGCGCCAGCGCCCTGTGGATGTCTTCTCTGAAAATATTATAGACAAGAATACAGGAAAGTTCAGAACAGATACTAAAGAGTATAAGTGCCTCATGCGTGCACTGGAACTTGGTGACCTTACAATTGGATGGGAACCCAAACATCCTATATATATATACCATCTTGAATGTGATAAAGTTGTGCCTTATGCAAATAAAGAAGAAATTTTTAAGGAAGGTCATATTGGTGGAGCTGAAGATAGCGGTTTGGTGCAATACATCACCCCGCAGGAAGCCAATAGAATCGTACAGCCTGCTGTCGTGAGAGGAAAGATACCGAATCCAGACAATAATACCAGTCATGCTACAGGTGGAGTAATATTCTATGGAGATTACATGTATGGTTATGCTTTGCGTGAGGTCTTCCGTAAAGCAACAATTGTTTCGGATGAAATTCATAGAGGTATTGGCATAGATCGTAAATAACCAAGGCTTGTAATAAATCAAACACAATGTGTGGCAAATGTCACAACATTGTAAAATAGCGTCGCACTACTGTGACGCTTTTTTTGCACAGCAAATTATTTTAGTACCTTTGCAGCGTTTTTCGCTCAGTTAACGAATATCATTGGGGGATTGTCAATTATAGGTGTATATTATTAACTTTTAATAACAAACAAAAATGAAAAAGAGATTCTTACTTTTTATGTTGCCATTAGTGGCATCGTTATCATTTGTGTCATGTGAAAAGGAGGATGATAACAAGGATGATCAAGTGCAAACAGATAAAACTTGCATGGAAATGTGCACGACATTTGGAGAAACCAATGGTGTCGAGTATGTAGATCTTGGTTTGCCAAGTGGAAACCTATGGGCAACGATGAATGTCGGTGCCGATAAGATTGAGGCACGCGGTAACCTTTATGCGTGGGGTGAGACTTCGCCCAGAGAGAATTTTATTGGTTGCGATTACTCATACTACAAGGAAACTGAATCAGCAGATGGATATACCAAGTATGTGCCAAGCGATGAAAATAATAACGTAGGATTCGAAGGTTTCTCGGACGGTAAGTATGTGTTGGATTTGCTGGATGATGTGGCACACGTTCAATTGGGCGGTTCATGGAGAATTCCAACAAGATGTGATTATGAAGAGTTGATCGCCAATTGCACAAGTGAGTGGGTTACCTACGAAGGCGTTGGAGGCTGTAAGATCACAGCAAAGAACGGAAAGTCTATCTTCTTGCCCGCAGGATGGGACGAAAAAAGCTTGAGCAATGGCGTGAATGGTATCTACTGGGCAAGTACGTGCAATGAATCAGGCAATGGTGCTTATGCTTTAGACATCGCTGAAAACGAAAATAAATGTAATATCACCGACCCTTATCCAAGAACCTATGGTAACTGTGTTCGTGCCGTTTGTCCTGTTAAGTAATAACAAAGCGCATTAAGAAAGGTTTTTAATCTAATAAAAGCGAGCCCCGAAAGTAGAAATACTTTCGGGGTATCACTTTATTCATTCGTGCCTTATATTACGACATTTCACACGTGAAAACTCAATATCCATATATGAAACGATACGCACTTCTCTGTATCATTGCGCTCTACGCTACTGCATCATTCGCCATTCCTGCACAGTCAGGACTTCATGCTGTGCAACAGCCAGATGGAAACACCTTGATGGTGCAACTCATTGGCGACGAATATTTCCACTATCATGCCACTTCCGATGGACTGCCAATCATGCAAAACGAGTCGGGAGCATACGTCTATGCCAATATGCAGAACGATATGTTTGTAGCTACCGATATGATAGCGCACGATCCATCTATGCGCAATGCTAAGGAACTGCACATAATCAGTCAACTGCAACCCGTCAAGATACCTGAAACGGCAAAGCAGCTAATGCAAAAGAACAACGAACGACATGTCCTTCGTGCTGGTAGAACGAGAAGCCAATCCGAAAAAATCATAGGCAAACAACGCCAATTGGTAATTCTGGTGGATTATCCTGATGCCAAGATGACCTACACGAAGGATGAGTTCGATGCTATGATGAACCAGAAGGACTACAATGTGAACGGAAGTGTCGGCTCGCTCTCCGACTATTTCTATGACCAAAGCTATGGGCAGTTGGAAATTGACTTTGATGTTGTGGGACCGTTCACCGCATCGAAATCTATAGAGTATTATGGAGAAAACTATAATACAGTATATAAAGACATTCACGTGGCAGAGCTTATCACAGAAGCCGTAAACATGGCTCATGAGGCAGGTACAGACTTTTCAAAATACGACTGGACTGGCGACGGAAACGTTGATCAGGTGTTTGTCATTTATGCTGGCTACGGCGAGCATAGTCCATACGTGCCAAATTATTCCATTTGGCCTAAAAAGTCAACTCTTGAAGAACAGCATAACTTCTATCATAATTGCGACGGTCCAATCTTGCTTGATGGCGTGACTGTGAACACGTTCGCATGTGCATCAGAGTTTAACGGATGGCGTAAGGATATTATAGGCATCGGTGTTATTGCACATGAATTTTCTCACTGCTTAGGTTTGCCCGACTTCTACGACACAAATACAGAACACGAGGGAGCTGGTATGGGTGTATGGAGTTTGATGGACGCAGGTCATTACAATTCGAATGCATATGTACCATGTGCCTACACCAGCTACGAGCGAATGTTCTGCGGATGGCTGGAACCCGTAGAACTGACGGAAGATACACGCATTGAGAACATGCGACCAATCACAGAAGCACCAGAGGCGTATATCATATACAACAAGGCGAATCGAAACGAGTATTATCTGCTCGAAAACCATCAGCAGTCGCACAATAGCGACCGATATCATGCATGGGACAGTAAGGCATACGGACACGGAATGCTAGTGGTGCATGTAGATTATGATGAACAGGAATGGCTCAGCAATTCGGTCAATAACATCGTGGACCGTCAACGTATGACCATCATCCCTGCCAACAATTTATTCAAATATGTTTACAGTATGGACTGGGACAAGGAACTGACAGGCGATCTTTATCCTGGTATCACTGGCAACACTGCTCTGTCAGACATAAGTGTGCCAAGAGCAGAACTGAGCAACCCAAATTCTGATGGCGCATATCTAATGAATGCTCCTATCACTAATATCACGGAAAACGACGGAGGCATCAGTTTCAATTTCCATAATAAAATGGCATATATCTCTGACCCTGTATTGGAAGAACCTACTGATGTGGATTCTACAAGCTTCGTTGCACATTGGGAAACGATAAACCATGCACTAAACTATACGCTGGAGATTACCGATCTATTGCCATCCCCAATGTATGAGCCTGTGAGCTCAACGCTGTTTGAGTTTGACCTTAGCAAAATGGAACCTTTTGCTTCGGCAACAGAGGACGGAACAGAAAGAATCGATGATGAAATAGCAGGATACTTCAATATGGACGACTGGTATGGAATCCGTACCTTCTTAGCACCACAGGGCATAAAGATTGGTACCACAGATTCAGTTGGCAATTTGATTTCATCACTCTTCAAAGCACCGTATGATGGCAAATTGACCGTAAAATTTAGTGTCGCAGAAAACAATACAATAACGGGAAAATTGAAAGTCTCTTGTTTTGATGATGAGACAGTATCTAACTTGGGATATGCGGAAGTAGAACCAGACGGTAAGATACATGTTCTGACAATTGATAGTATAGACAATGTATTCTTCCTTATTTTTGCAAATACTGTCGAACCTGTAAACATCACCTATCTCTCTGCTCAAGCACTTACGCCTCCAACAAGCATCAATGTGAAAACCTACGAGTCTATCGAAGATACATCATTCCCTATCACAGACTTACGTGCCGGTGGTCATTACAGCTACCGAATAAAAGCTAATACTATTTATGGTGCCACTGAATGGAGCGAGCCTATGGAAGTCTGGTTGTCC
The DNA here is from genome assembly GCA_024401515.1 of Paludibacteraceae bacterium. GTDB lineage: Bacteria > Bacteroidota > Bacteroidia > Bacteroidales > Paludibacteraceae > UBA1181. The sequence continues at coordinate 13,099 of JAKSKY010000039.1, forward strand.
GGTCCTACTACATCTATCACTGATATACAGAACTCTCTTACCCAACCTCGTGCCATCTACAATCTACAAGGCCAACGCCTATCCAAGCCACAGCGAGGCATCAATATCATGGATGGCAAGAAGATAATATATAAAAAATAAACAATATATGAAACGATACGCACTTCTCTGTATCATTGCGCTCTACGCTACTGCGTCACTCGCTATTCCTGCACAGCCAGGACTTCATGCTGTGCAACAGCCAGATGGAAACACCTTGATGGTGCAACTCATTGGCGACGAATATTTCCACTATCATGCCACTTCCGATGGACTGCCAATCATGCAAAACGAGTCGGGAGCATACGTCTATGCCAATATGCAGAACGATATGTTTGTAGCTACCGATATGATAGCGCACGATCCATCTATGCGCAATGCTAAGGAACTGCACATAATCAGTCAACTGCAACCCGTCAAGATACCTGAAACGGCAAAGCAGCTAATGCAAAAGAACAACGAACGACATGTCCTTCGTGCTGGTAGCGCGACAAACCAGTCCGAAAGATTCATCGGCTACAAACGAGGACTGATAATCCTGATGGACTTTCCTGACAAAAGGATGACCCACTCGAGGGAAGAGTTCGATGCCATGATGAATGAGAAGGACTATAACCTAAACGGAAGCATCGGATCACTCTCCGATTATTTCTACGACCAAAGCTATGGACAACTGAAGATTGACTTTGATGTCGTGGGACCGTTCACCGCATCAAAGCCTATGGGGTATTATGGAGAAGATGGTGAATATTACGATATTCATGTGGCTGAGCTCATTACAGAAGCCGTAAACATGGCTCATGAGGCAGGTACAGATTTCTCGAAATACGACTGGACTGGCGACGGAAATGTTGATCAAGTGTTTGTCATCTATGCTGGTTACGGCGAGAATTTCGTTGGTGCACCCAAAGAAGTCATTTGGCCTAAAGAATCCACTCTTGAAAAATTGTTTAAATATAACGATGATGGCGACGGCCCAATCTTGCTTGATGGCGTGACAGTGAACACATTCGCATGTACATCAGAGCTTAATGGCACTATGGGCAACGATATTTGCGGCATTGGTACTGCCGCACATGAATTTTCTCACTGCTTTGGCTTGCCCGACTTCTACGATATAAGCAAAGAAGGCTTGGGTGTTGGCATGGGTGTATGGAGTCTGATGGACCAGGGAGACTACATTCATAATGGGTATGTACCTTGTGCCTACACCAGCTACGAGCGAATGTTCTGCGGATGGCTGAAGCCTGTAGAACTGACAGAAGATACACGCATCGAGAACATGCGGCCTATCACTGAAGCACCAGAGGCGTATATCATATACAACAAAGCGAACCGAAACGAGTATTATCTGCTCGAAAACCATCAGCAGTCGCACAATAGCGACCGATATCATGCATGGGACAGTAAGGCATACGGACACGGAATGCTAGTGGTGCATGTAGACTATGATGAACAGATATGGCTCAGCCTATCGGTCAACACCAACCCTGATTTTCAACGTATGACCATCATCCCTGCCAACAACATATGCGAATATTCCAGTGAGGAAGCGATAATTGCTGGTGATACTTATCCTGGTTCTACTAACAACACTTCTCTGACAAACATAAGCGAGCCAAAAGCAAAACTGAACAATCCTAATTCTGATGGCGAGAAACTAATGAATACGCCTATCACTAATATCACGGAAGAGAATGGAGGCATCAGTTTCAATTTCGGAAGTAAAATCTTAACAGATATTCCTGTATTGGGAGGACCCGCAGATGTGGATTCTACCAGCTTCGTGGCAAGTTGGAACGATGTGGACTATGCCCTAAACTATACGTTAGAGGTTACCGACCTGGTACCATCTTCAGATTATGATCCTATACCGACAACGCTGTATGAGCTTGACTTCACCAAGATGGAACCCTTTGCTTCGGCAACAGAGAATGGTACCGAAGACATTGGAGAAGAAATCGAAGAATACTTTGACATGGTGGATTGGACTGGAGTCAACACTTATATAGCACCACAGTCCATAAGGATAGGAAGTGCTGACGCTTTCGGCAGAATATTTACACCGTTACTCGACGCACCATACGACGACAAGATAATAATCGAAGTGGGTGGTGTTACAGAAGACAAAGCAGACACAGATTCATTGGATATCTATATGTTAAATGAAAGGTCATTATTCGTTAGGAGCGAGAAAATAAGACTGGACGGCAAGATCCATCAACTAACATTGGAGAATATGGACTATAATTATTTCTTAGGTTTTAGCATTTCGAATAACTACGCAAACATTTTCTATCTCTCTGCACAGGCACTCATGCCTTCACCAGTCAGCCAAGTGAACACCTACGAGCCTATTGAAGGTACATCATTCCCTCTCACGGGCTTACGCGCCAACAGTCACTACAGCTATAGAGTAAGAGCTAATACTATTTATGGTGCCACTGAATGGAGCGAGCCTATGGAGGTCTGGTTGTCCGGTCCTACTACATCTATCACTGATATACAGAACTCTCCTGTCCAACCTCGCACCATCTACAATCTACAAGGCCAACGCCTATCCAAGCCTCAGCGAGGCATCAATATCATGGATGGCAAGAAGATGCTCTTCCCTTTTTAGGGTTCTTGCTATAGTCTATTTTTGAACATACAGCATTCAACGTCTGGAAGACGTTACATTGACAACCCTGCACATACACTAATGAAGTGGATGTGCAGGGTTTCGTGAATTATGCCATCTACTTTATAATCAACGATTTAACCCAATGTACAATTCGTGAAAACGAACAAAATGTGAAGTTCACAAACTGTCCGCACGCTTTTCCTCATCTGTCCGTCACACCCCTGAAGCTTGCCCTACCTTTGCATTGTAGGGCGGGAACAAACAACAACCCCAGCGACAACAAAAAAGATTATTAACAATTAAATTTTAAAGATATGAAAACAAGATTCTTTTTTCCAGTAGTAGCAATGATCGCATTCGCGACAGTAACTAACGCAGCAGCACTTAAGGTGGGTGGAACCAGACCGAGAGTGGAGTAGAAATACACTTGGAATCGCTTCCTTTATTCATTTTTCTGATACAAATTTTTGTGCGGGTCAGTATGGGTGTGAATCATAGTTGAAAGAACGGGGAAAGGCAAAGGCTTGCACTTAATCTTAATAATTTTTATATTTGTGCCGCTTTATTTGAAGTAAAGCATTAAGATTTGTGGACAGATGAAGGAAACATTCAACGTTCCCCTATTGTGTCGGTGAAATCTGCGTCTTTTCATCTTATCAACAATAGATATCTATCGGTGGGGAGTGGTTGTTTGGCTCATGCTTTCTAGTGTGTCTGATCATTGTTACTATAACTAAATCTGTTCGATTGGGCCTTTCGGACAACGCATGTTCCATTATGGGTAAGTATGTTGATTCTAATTTGGTAAACGGGGAAATGGTTGTTTATGAAGCGAGGTACCATTGGATACTTGGGGCTAGTTCGCTTCTCATCGCAGTATTGTTTTGGTGGCTTATCATTCCTTTATTTACGCCAATCCGTGCGTTTTTGATCTCAAAAACCAACGAAGCGGTTGTGACCAACAAGAGGGTGATCATTAAATCGGGTATCATCCGCAGGAGAGTGTTCGATCTGCAGCTGGCAAAAGTGGAGTCAGTCAATGTCTACCAAAGCATCTTAGGCAGGATCTTGGGTTACGGAACCATCACCGCCAACGGAACCGGCGGTTCTTGGGGTTCCATTAACATGATCAGGAAACCGGACGAGTTCCGCAGAGTTTTCCAGTCGCTGGCGATCAATTGATCCTATCCTTCCTATGGCCAGTTCCTGCGGATCCAACAGTGTTTGGAGCAAAACCAAAACGGTAGTGTAGCTGGGAAATTGGTGGACCAATTCGAAGGGAGCCTTGGAAGAATCTTAACTTTCGGGAAAGAGAAATTTCCCGATGAAATCGGCAAATAGTTTGTATAATCTCCTTTTCGCCAGACGAAATCAGACATATAATTGGGAAAATCGTCAATATGGATTCGGGTAGGGTCCGCTATCTTTGCATCGGTTGTTAATTAATGAGGAACTATTGCTACCTGCAAAAATAAAGGAGAGTCCATTGGGGCTCTCCTTATTTTGTTTTTGTAGGTTTCTATTATTTACAAACGCCGCAATTGCTGCAGTGAGATAACTCACCGCGGAAGCGTTGCTCCACGAGCATTCTGATCTTGTCCTTGACCGCTTCAATACGAATGTTGTCCAAAACATCGCTTACGAAAGCGAACATCAACAACATACGTGCTTCCGGTTCGCTGATTCCTCTGGAGCGTAGATAGAAAAGTGCGGTTTCATCGATTCTTCCCGTTGAGGCGCCATGGCTACATTTCACGTCGTCGGCATAGATCTCCAAGTGTGGCTTGGTATACATCCTAGCTTTGGGCGACATACAGACGTTTCGGTCGGTCTGGTAAGCCTCTGTCTTGATGGCACCCTTTGCCACCTTCACTTTGCCCGAGAAGGCTCCTACCGCTTCATCGTTCAAGACATACTTGTAAAGCTCGCGGCTCTTGCAGTTCGGATAGTTATGGTTGATTTGGGTCGCATTGTCGATGTGTTGTTTCGCATCGGCGATCGCCATACCGCTGAGGGTCGTCTGGCAATGCTCTCCGTCTATATCTATCTGAATGTTGTTTCTGGTAAGTCCATTGTGTAGGGTGATGTCGTTGACGAGCAACTCGGACCCTGTATATTGCTTGACGAATAACTTGGCGATGCTCACTGATTTGGAGTGGGTATTCTCCAATTTATAATGGTCATAAATTGCGTTTTCACCGACAAATACCTCTGTGACACGGTTGGAAAGTTGCTCCAGTTCACCACGGGTATGGGCGCAAAGCAATAGTTTCGCTTGGGCAGCCTTCTCTAGTACGATGAGGTTTCTTTGCGTACCCAACATCGGAACATTGCCGGACATTACACAGATCAATTGAATGGGTTTCTCTAGAATCACATTTTCGGGAATGTGAAGGAAGAAACCATCTTGCGCGAAAGCGGTGTTGAAATCAGTTAGTGCATCTTTACCGCAGCCTGCCGCCTTGCCGTAATATTTGGAGACTAGTTCTGGGTTAGATTGCGCATACTCTTTGATACTACCGATGGAAACGCCCTTTTGACGAAGTTCCGTCAAATTCTTCTCGCTTTCAGCGGGGCAGAAGAAGGTATCGTTGACGATGTAGAAGAGATAGGAGTTGATACCTGGGACATCGCATCGAAGATTCTCTTTGACGGCGACACGGTTCAAGTTCATACCATAGTCCACTGCGAAGGCATCCTTTAACTCCGTGTATTGGTAAGCCTCGAGGCGACGGGTAGGGAATCCCAATCTTTCGAAAGATTCGAAAGCCTCGTCACGAAGAGCGTTCATCGGAGCGGCGCTATTCTTCTTCAATACATCGTTGTATTGCTTATAAATATCTATGTATGATTGTTCTACAGACATCTTCTAACAATTTATTCGCCTAATTCTTTCTTGATCCAATCGTAACCCTTCTCTTCCAACTCCAAGGCCAACTCTTTGCCAGCGGTCTTTACGATTTGGCCTTTGTAAAGCACATGGACGATGTCTGGCACGATGTAGTCGAGCAAGCGTTGGTAGTGGGTGATGACGATGCTGGCGTTATCCGCCTTTTTCAGTTTGTTCACGCCTGTCGCGACGATGCGAAGGGCGTCGATATCCAAACCACTATCCGTCTCGTCCAAAATCGATAATTTTGGCTCCAACATGGCCATTTGGAAAATCTCATTACGTTTCTTCTCTCCACCTGAGAAACCTTCGTTTACGGAACGGTTCGCCAATTTGTTGTCCAACTCGACCAACTCCTTCTTCTCACGCATGAGTTTCAAGAAGTCTGATGCGGACATTGGATCCAGTCCTTTGTATTTTCTATGCTCGTTTACGGCGGTACGCATGAAATTCACCATGCTTACGCCTGGAATCTCCACTGGATATTGGAAACTGAGGAAGATACCCTCTCTGGAACGATCCTCAGGGGAGAGTTCCAATAGATTTTTGCCGTTGAAGATCACCTCACCCTCTGTGACGGTGAAGGTTGGGTCGCCTGCCAACACAGAAGAAAGCGTACTCTTTCCGGAACCGTTAGGTCCCATAATGGCGTGAACCTCACCTGCTTTGACGGTCAAGTTAATTCCTCTCAAAATTTCTTTGCCATTGATGTTGGCATGTAAATTCTTTATCTCTAACATCGCTTTGTTAATTTTGAATGATGAATTTTGAATGATAGAAATACAAAACTCAAAACTCTTAATTCTTAATAATCTTATCCTACTGAGCCTTCAAGAGAGACTTGCAGCAGTTTTTGCGCTTCCACCGCAAATTCCATCGGCAGCTTGTTGATCACCTCCTTGGCATATCCGTTCACGATCAATCCTACCGCATCCTCTGTGCTGATACCGCGCTGGTTGCAGTAGAATACCTGGTCTTCGCTGATTTTGGAAGTGGTCGCCTCGTGTTCCACTATGGCGGATTCGTTGTTGATGTCCATATATGGGAAGGTGTGCGCACCGCACTTGTCGCCCAAGAGCAAACTGTCGCACTGCGAGAAATTTCTCGCGCCGTCGGCGTTTTTAGAGACGCGGACCAATCCGCGGTAACTATTTTGGCTGAATCCAGCGGAGATTCCCTTGGATACGATATGGCTTCTGGTATTTTTGCCCAAGTGGATCATCTTGGTTCCTGTATCGGCTTGCTGGTAGTTGTTGGTGACCGCCACGGAGTAGAATTCGCCAACGGAGTTGTCGCCGAGCAGTACGCAACTTGGGTATTTCCAAGTAATGGCGGAACCTGTCTCCACCTGTGTCCAAGAGACTTTGGAGGAGATGCCCTTACAAAGCGCGCGTTTGGTCACGAAGTTGTAGATACCACCCTTACCCTCTTTGTCGCCTGGGTACCAGTTTTGTACGGTAGAGTATTTGATCTCCGCTCTGTCGTGCGCCACCAACTCTACGATGGCGGCGTGTAATTGGCTCTCGTCACGCATCGGGGCGGTGCAGCCCTCCAAGTAGGAGACGTAACTGTCATCATCCGCCACGATCAAGGTACGCTCAAACTGTCCGGTTTGAGCGGCGTTGATACGGAAGTAGGTGGAGAGCTCCATCGGGCAACGGACACCCTTTGGAATATAGACGAATGAACCGTCGCTGAATACCGCGGAGTTAAGTGCGGCGAAATAATTATCTGTGTAAGGGACAACCGTTCCAAGGTACTTCTTTACCAAGTCCGGGTAATTCTTCACCGCTTCGTTGAAGGAACAGAAGATGATACCCAACTCCGCCAAATTCTCACGGTAGGTGGTCTTCACGGAGATACTATCCATGACCGCATCCACAGCCATTCCCGCAAGGTGCTTTTGCTCCTCCAACGGAATTCCTAGCTTGTCGAATGTTTTAAGAAGTTCAGGATCGATCTCCTCCTCGCTCTTGGGAGCGTTCTTCTTAGGAGCCGCGTAGTAATAAATATCTTGGTAGTCGATCTCCGGAATGGAGAGGTGAGCCCAATGAGGCTCCTTTAATGTCAACCAGTGGCGATAAGCCTTCAGGCGGTACTCCAAGAGCCATTCAGGTTCCTCCTTCTTTTGGGAGATGAGGCGTACCACCTCTTCGTTCAAACCTTTGCGGATCACTTCGGTCTCGATGTCTGTGACGAAACCATATTTGTAATCCCCTTTGGTGATTTTATCTACAATGTTGTTATTGTCGTTCATACTCTTTCACACATTTCGAATGCGTCTTGCCATAAAAGGAAAATAGGAGTCTGGCATGCCATTCTCCCATCGTCCCGGCAGGAGATCAGCTCTCCTGTTGAAAATAATATTTTGGTTTAGAGGGAGATTGGCAACTCTCTCTTGATACTTTGCTCCAAGCAGATAAGTGTCTCAGTTGCTGATACACCCTTGATGCTTTGGATTTTACCATTCAAAAGTTGCATCAAGTGCTCGTTATCCTTCGCATACAATTTCACCATCATGGTGTATGGACCTGTGGTGAAGTGACACTCAACGATTTCAGGAATCTTTTCGAGCTCAGGTACCACCTCTGAATACATGGAACCCTTCTCCAATTTAACTCCGATATAGGTGCAAGTTTGATAACCCAAAATCTTTGGGTTGACGTGATAGCCAGATCCGATAATTACACCAAGATCAGCCAAGTGTTGAACACGTTGGTGGATAGCGGCGCGTGATACGCCACACTCTGCTGCCACATCCTTGAAGGGGATACGGGCATTTCTTGTGATGATCTTTAAGATGTCTTTGTCTAAGTCGTCTATCTTTTCCATTATTTATAGAATATTATTTGCCAATTAAAATATTTGCCAAAGATAGCGATTTTTTATCTAAGGTACGAAATTTGGGCGTAATTATTTTGTTTTCTGTTTTCTAGGGATGCTTGGACTTATGCTCAATTCTAACAGTTATTATTTCTATGCTTTTATTGAAAATGCTTCGATTGGCTTAAAAAGAATGGGAGCCTGTCCCGTAACGACAGGCTCCCAAAGCTCTAATGACACTCCTTTGTCGCTATGATTAATCCTGGACTAAGCGGACACTGTTACCGCTACAACGGAGATCAGCTCCCATCGGAGTCACATTTTTATAACTACTACTTGTGAAATAGAAATAGTATGATTGACTGAGTCCGAAATGCGTAGTTGAGTGATATCTGCCGCTAATGCCGACATAATGGATCGTGGTTCCATCCCGCATACCTGCACTTGGCAAGAAGAGAGCGCCCGCAGCCTCCATCTTATGCCATTGGGAGACGTCATAGCTGTTCTCGTTAAAGACATCAAGGTCGGCGGTGAACGCCAGGCCGCTCGGAAGCTTCCATCCGTCTGGCAGGAAGATGTATCCCGTCACACCGTTGACGGTCGCCATACCCCGTAGGTTCTTGGCGTTATCCCTGCCCTCGTAAAGATATGCCCACTCATCCTGGGAGAGCGTTCTCCATAGCCCCGGCATATACCCACCTCCGTTGATGCCATTGAAAACGCCCCAATCGTAATTGGTGCCGTCGATTACTTGGTCGCCATCTCCAAAATCCGATCCTGTCCCGCTGACCATATACGGGAATTTGCCATTGTATCCGCTCGTTCCCCATCCGAAGAGGTCTATCCAACCGTCGTAGGTGGCGGAGATGTTCTTATTAGCTTTCCCGATCACGTCGTACTGGTTCTCGGCGAACTGCCATGTGTCAAAGCAGGCCTTGTACTGCAAGTTGCCTTTTGAGAAAATCACTTGCTTTGTGGGAGAGACGGAAAATCTTCCCGGTAGCTTTCCTGACGATTTGTCAAGCGGCTTAATTTCCGTATCACTCTCGTTCCCGTTTCCACTTTCATTGGGTAATTCCTCATTGTTTCCAGGTTCGGACCCCAGCTGTCTAACTTCAGCCTCCGCCTTCAGCGATCCTCCAGAAACGGTCAACTTCGCCTTCCTTTCAGATGAAGAGGCGTTCGGGGAAACCTTCACGGTTACGGAGCCGTTACCGCTACCTGAATAGTTCTCCAAGACGCACCAGTCGGCGTCCGACACGACGTTCCACGGCATGTTGGAGGTCACACCTACCGACAAGGTTCCTCCTTCACTGTCCACCGTCAACTCCGTCTCGTTGAGCTTCAAGATGGGCTCTGTCTCCTCCTCACCGCGGTGGCTGCAAGCGATGAAGGCCACCGCCATAACAACGGCGGCGAATAAAAATGCAATTCCTTTTTTCATGAGATCATTCTTCTTTATTTCATCCCGTAAATTTAATATAAATATCGTTTTAATGATATTTGAACATGTGTTAGATTTATATCTACGATCACCTAAAAAACTTTCCTACCACCGGAATAGCCCTCAACGGCAAATCCCGCTTCACTATCAATGCCACGAAAAGTATCAACAGTAAGGTGTCTTGCGCATAGCGCAAAATGCCCGTCGCAGGAGAGAAGGTGTGGATGGCGAAGAAGAGAGCCGTCACGCCAGCGTAAAGGAAAATGGATTTGAAATCGTATTGGATAGGATAATACTTTTGCCCGATGAAATAGGAGAGCAGTGTGATGGCGAAGAAGCAGCTGAGAGAGGCCGCCGCTGAAGCCATATATCCGAAACGAGGCACAAATATCACATTTACCAATATCGTGATAATCAGTCCAATAATAGAGAAGTAGGCGCCATATTGCGTCTTGTCGGTCAGTTTGTACCACAAGGACAAATTGAAGAAGATTCCTTGGAACAGATAAGATATCAAGATGATTGGCACTACGCGGAGCCCCTCCCAGTAATCGCTGCGGATGAGGTGTTTGAGGATGTCCAAATAGAAGACCATTC
>JAKSKY010000004.1 GCA_024401515.1 Paludibacteraceae bacterium
GGACTCTGTTTTGGATCAGACATTCCCCTTCTCGCCATCAACACGCTTCAAGTCATGTCACAAGGATATATCAACAAACATGGTAAAGTGACAGACGGGACATGGATGTGCCCTATGATCGACGCCCGTAGAATGGAGGTATACACGGCGTTCTACGACAACGAATTATCCTTGAAGAGAGAGATTTCCGCAGATATTATCGACAGCGAATCCTATGCGGACATTTTGGTAAACAACAAGATCGTATGTTTCGGTAACGGTTCCAGCAAATGCAAAACGACGCTTACACATCCTAACGTAACATTTGTGGATGGCATCACCCCACTCGCTTCAGACATGGCCCCATTAGCAGAAACTGCCTACGCCAAGAAAGAGTTTCAAGACGTTGCCTATTTCGAGCCTTTCTATTTAAAGGAATTCGTGGCAACGGTTAGTAAGAATAAGTTGGGAGTATAAACTTCTCAACTCGATAAAAGAAGAAGCGCTGCTCAGATGAACAGCGCTTCTTCTTTTATAATGCTTTATACACTTCACAGACCTGATCCGCAATCTGCGTCCAATGATACTTACTCAAATCGTACGTCACCCTATTCCCTAATCCTTGAGACAATGTTTGATCCAACCGCATCGACAATTGCGCCACGTCTCCAACAGGGAAATATACATCTTGGGGTAAATTCACTTCCAAGTTTGCGGGAATATCACTTACAACGACTGGTAGTTTATAACTCATCGCCTCCAACAATGCGATAGGCAATCCCTCGTGTGAAGAAGGTAACACGTAACAGCTTGCATGGGTTAACAATGAATGCAATTTTTCACCCTTAACAAACCCAGTCAGAACCACTCCATTCTTTTGCGCCATTTGTTTGAGGCTTCTCGAATAGTCATCTTCAAAATCGGTATCACCCGCCAAAACTAGTTTGACTGGACTATCTGGATGTTGAGACTTATATTTCACGAAAGCTTCCACCAAATGATGAAGGTTCTTCTCTGGAACGAAGCGACACATTCCTAAAATATACTGTTCAGGCACTATACCCAACTCGGAGAAATATTCAGGGTAATCAACAAAATCAGGATCAGGAACACCATTGTAAATTAGATGAACACGTTTGGTCCGATTATATTTGTTGGCGATAAGGTTCTTGATAACATTGGAGATAACGATCACATCATCAGCAAAGAGGCAACCCATCCTCTCTCCAAATTTCAACATTGTTTTAGCCGCAAAGCCCCATTTATCACGATCATAGTCTGGCCCATGATGAGTGAAAACCACCTTCATGCCTCTCAATTTAGCGTATGGTGCCAAAATAGCTGGACCGATCGCATGGATATGTAACACTTCCGCTCCCAAACGCTTTGCCTTATTAATCGCTCGGAAAGAATGAATAATCGCCTCAAAAGATTTCTTCTTCGGAGAGGGAACATTAACTAATTTCACACCGTTCCACAAAGGATCTTCATCCTTTACGTAATTAGAACGGCGAATCACAGTAACATCATAGCCATGCTTAACAACAAGAGGGAATAGTTCCTCACAATGAGTCTCCACACCTCCCATTATATTGGGAATGCCTCGGGTTCCGGTTACTACTACGTTTTTCACACCAGCCATCGTTGCGTCACTCCACCCTATTTAATCTCAATATCACGGTTTGTCTCCGCAATAGTAGCCTCGTAACCTTGTCCGGCAACATCCGCATTCACAATATCCTCACCACGTTTTCCTTTCAGCGCCTCCTTAGAATCGTCCGACAAACCATTGTTGATGACTGCATTCAAATCACAAGTGGAGCGTTTATCCAAATCCTCTTTAGACACCTTTCCATCACGATAGTCACAGCAAATCTGATTCTCATACATGCTGTACTTCATACCCAACAAACTCTTCGCCTTGTGCTTCAAGACCCACCATGCTGGTTTATGAATATATTTACGCATTGCTGGCGATACGGATCCGATCATCCAACAATTACGATTACAGCAACGTACTTTCTTTCTAACAGATTCAGCCTCAGGCGAACTCCATAGTTCCTCCCAAGTTTGGGTATTTAGATTTCCCATCACCTCCTTATCCTTTGTACCGTTGCATGGCATCACATCGCCATATGGATCGATGAAGAAGGTATCAAAGGACATATCACATGGCAAAAGTCTCTCTTTGCCATAGATATAATTGATTAATCCATGATTAAAATATGCTCGGAACCATTTCTTAGGGCTATTGCTTTTCAGCAACTCATTCACAAGATTCTCAAAATTTTGAGCAACCATCGGACGATCCTTTATGATATTCTTAGCCTCAACAAAATAGAATGAGTTGTGAAGCGACGCAGTGGCGAACTCCATACCCATTTCATCCGAGATTTTATACAAAGGAACCAAATCAGGCGCATTCTTATCCTGAACAGTCATACCGAAACCGACATCCTTCATGCCCATTTCACGTAATTTCTTCAAGGTTGAGTATCCTCGCTGATAGCCATCGTTCAGACCTCGAATCTCGTTATTGGTCTCTTCCAATCCCTCAATGGAAATGCGGATGCCGATTTGTGGGAATTCCTTGCAAAGGTCAATGATTCTATCGGTGAAAAAGCCATTGGTGGAGATAACGATACGGTCACTAAGTTTATAAAGTTCCCTAACGATATCCTTCAAATCGGTACGGATGAAGGGCTCACCTCCTGTGATATTGGTGAAATACATCTTGGGAAGTTTCTTGATGGTCTCAATTGAAATCTCCTCCTCTGCCTTGGAAGGCGCTTTATATCTATTACACATAGAGCAACGAGCGTTGCATCTATATGTCACGATAACTGTTCCGTTAAGTTTATTATCTGCCATAAACAAAGATACTTCTATATATCTTTGCAAAACTACACAAAAAAAAAAAGACCGCCAACAAAGCGGTCTCAAAAGATAATAATTGCGTGGATTATTGTTGATACAATCGTAAAATTTCTTCGCAATAATTTTCCGAAGAATAACGTTTCTGAGCAAGATTCGAAAGAGCATGATAATCAAAGTTTGTTCGCCACATGGTCTCAATTTTTTCTTTCAAATCAACAGAATCACCACTTTTGAAGGTCATACCGGACTTCCCCACTTCAATCAATTCAGGTATTCCTCCGATATTTGCGCCTAAGACGGGGGTTCCCAAAGCTTGCGCTTCTATGACCGTAAGAGGATTATTCTCACTCCATTCAGAAGGGATGACCATAAATCGGGCGCCCTCCAAGATAGGACGAAACTCATTCCAATTCTTTTGTCCTAAAAACTCAATAGGAGCATTTTTGTATTCTTCCCTTAATGACGGCTCCAAATCACCGCCTCCAATCACCACTAACTTATAGGGCAACTGAGCGGCGACTCGACATAGCGTCTCTATGCCCTTCACCTTTGTAAGTCTGCCTAGATAGACATAATAATCGCCTTTGTCAAAGGATGGATTCTCTACCTTTTTCAAATCAATGAAATTACATAGAACACGGAACTTCGCCTTGTCATATCCACCTCTGATGCAAGTGTCAGCCATGAATTGGCTAGGAGGCAGGAATAAATCACACGCATTCTGCAAACGCTCCTTGTTCCATTTCCTCTGCTCCAAATAACCTATGACAGCTCCAGGAATACTTCCTGGCATACATTTGTGCTTTATCACGGACAGTTTATTCGCAAAACACTCCTCACACCATGTACCGTTTCGCATACAAGTATAACAAGGGCAAACCAATTTGGAATCATGCAACGTCCAAACCACACGAATGCCTCGTTGATGCGCCAACTCAGCAATGATAGGAGATAATTGGGTATGGATATTATTGAGATGAACAACATCTGGCTTGAAATCATCCAATAAGGCCGTGAACTTCTTTTTAACTTCCGAATCTCCGAAAGGACGAGTGAAAGCCTTGATTTTACTCATATTCGAAGGCCAATATCGGCTCCATTCAGAAGCATTATTCTCCGGATAGTCCATAGCAAAAATGGCGACATCATGACCACGTTCCTTTAACAAACGCTCCAACTCCATCATATAGATGCAGTCTCCGCCTCGACGATAATAGAATTTATTTGAGAGAAGTATTTTCATTGTTTTTTTTCTTATATCCAAACAGAGAACCGATAGTATTACTTTTCGAAATAATATACTCTTGCAATAACAATGGAAACAATATGCCTATCAAGGATACCGAAACCAAAGTTATCAAAAAATAGCCATTGTTTTCAACGAATAGTGTCTCAGAAAAGCGATGAACCAACGATTTGGCAAATCCCATAAAGGTGGTATGAAACAAATAAATAATAAAAGAGGACTTCCCTAAGAAAAGAAGCTTGCTATTCTTTCTTTTTTCAATTAAATTCGACAAAGAAATAACGCCTAATGTTCCAATTAATGAAATCGCAAAATTCGGATGCGACCAGCCCTTGAACCACAACAAAGCAAAGACAAACAAAGAAACAATAAACAATACTTGTAAATACACATTTCTAAATAGGAAATATATGTTTTCTCTGAAAAATAATGCTCCTAACATAAAATAAATCGCACTACTTTTCAACTCATGAAGACAGAATAATCGAGAGAATTCATATGGTAAAAATTTAAATATAAGACTCAAGATCAACAACACATAGAAATAGCATCTGCTATCAGAAATTGAGCATAGAAGATACATCCATAATAACACCCATAAATACCACAAAAAATATCCTGCTTCCGGTAAATAGAACATTCGGACAAAAGAATACGCATCCACTCCATTCTCTACATAAGCACCGTTTTGCATAATCAACTTTAAGCCAATAATCAAAATCGAAACAATCAAATAGGGAACGGCAATACGCTTCATTTTTTTTCGCATAAAAGCTGACCAACTTTCGTTTTTCTTTGTATATGCATACATGGCTCCAGACAAAAAAAGGAATAATGGCATATGAAAAGCATATACAAATGCTCGAAATGTCTCATAAAAGAGAGGAGAGTTATCTGGATAATAATGTCCTATTACTACCAAAACAATACCTATTCCCTTGGCAATGTCAATATAATCCAACTTTTCCATTTCTATTTCTCCCCCAATTTTATTTTGTCATCATTCAAATGCTTGGAATATTCAGATGGAGTACATTGAACCATTTTTACATTTAAAATTGAGGCACATTCTTTTCCTAATAATTTACGGTACGAACCCATCTTGTCATATTGAACACTTTTATTTCCTCTAAAACCTTGATTCCATAAAACAGGTGTTCCGACAAAATAGTAGATGTTATTATTTCCCCAAGCCATAAGTTCGGGAAACATCGCACTATAAAGGCCATTCCCCCCATAGAAGTGATTATTCTCTATCACCATGGTCGATTTATGGTTTTTCTGATAACTTAAAACATGCAAATCTCGCTTTTCTGGTGCACCAAAGCCATTATCACCTGCATTCAGACATAAATTATTCCTAAAGTAACAATTCTTGCAATCCATGGTATTTTTAACGTCTCCATCATTCAAAAAGAACTCAAAAGATTGACGGCACCGATCAATGATATTATTCTCCATAATAATATCGCTAGCCACTAATCTGTTAGATGAATTTCCTTGAATCGTCAATCCGCAGTCAAAAATATTAGATATGTGATTATTGGCTACATAACCCTTCCCCTTATCTTCTGACAAATAAAATTCCACACCGTTTCCATATCTTGCCCATACCGAATTTGACAAATGCTGAGAACCTCCCACATAAGCTATATCACAATCGGTCACCTTTACATTTGAACCAGCTCCTACGCCATGACAACCAAATCCTTCGATTCTCACATGGTTTATATTTGAATTATTCATCACAACACCAGACCCATAGGTTGCGAACTGTAACTTATAAGAAGAAGGATTTTTTCCACAATAAAGATAGAGATAACGATAATCTTCTTTTGATAATGACTTATGTTTTGAGGTTTGGAAAAAATCGAATGGCTGTTCCATAAATTGGTTATGTTGTTCAGACAAATATGAATCATTACATTCAGATTTATACATGAACTCGACTTTCCTTCCATAGGTTTTCCCCGTGGTTCGATCCATAATCAAGGCGATATTATTCAAAAATTTGGAGGCACTTTTCACTCTTCCATCAAAGCAATCAGATTCCAAATCTATACGCCATATATTCGTTCCCTTTTCCGGTATCCATTTATCTTTAACCATCTTGCCTTCCTGCCAGGCATTACTATTATCCTTGATTATCTTCCAACCAGAAAGAACCGGTTTCTCTCCCTTGCCATAACTACTCAAGGTACAATTTGCATCAAGACAATCAATATTTTCGAAAAAAACATCTCCAGACTTCAATAGTATTTTTTTATTCCTCCGAAAAGGCAAAACAGATGAAATCGTTAACGCAGGAGAATCCTCAGAGAGACCCAAATTATCTTTTTTCCCCTCCGACGAAGAAACGTATAATACAGGAACTGTAATCAATTGATTAATAACCGATGAGTTTTGGGCATCAAAATGAATTGGGTCAACTAAATATTTATTCGAATAATCAACAGAGGAGGCCAACGCAACCGCATTCCAATTCACCTTCGCATATCCATAGAATCCACTATTATTGGCTGAAGTAAGGTAAACTATCGGTGTTTCATCGAAATTGGAGGCAGAAAAAAAAGCTACAACACCATTTCTATCAGAAACATTAATACGCCATACGTTGTTTTCACCTCTTTCAACCCTTGACACATACAAAGTGTCATTCTTCACTTTACCCGAGGTATGACGCATATATATTTCATCCACAAATTCCTTCGGAGAGTCATTCTTTGAAGAGAAAACAAACCAGTTTTTTCTGGCGAAAGAATAACAAACTACGAAAAACAGTAAAAGGACAGGTATGATAATCCGTTTTCTCATTGAAATTGTTTTACAAAACTAACAAACTGATTATTATAATCTTCCAACATAGAAGAAATTAGTTCTTTCCGTTGTCTAAACGAAATAATTGAAATCTCCATCATATTAATCAAATCCTCGCTCGGAGATTGCATATAATTGCTTTCCAATAAAGAAAAAGCCTCCAATAGAAGAGTGAATTTATTCTTTCCCCCTTTGTCGGATGAAAAACCATTTGGAGTATACAACAACATGGGAGTTTGATTCTTCAAGCAAAATACAGCATCATGAAAACGATGGGTAACCACACACTCAAAATAGCGGTATATACCTAATTGCTCCAATGGAGAGAGATCATTTAATACTTCATCAGCCCATGGCACAGGCCGCAAACTGTAAATTCGATATCTATGGGTACGATAATAGTCAGCACCTTTTTTCGCCCACGAATCATCTGCCTTTGTCGTATGGAACAACAACGACTTTGGAGGAATCACCAAGCCTTTCTGCTTTAGATAATTGGTGGTTTCCTCTTCATCAATTTCTAATGAGAAGGTGGGATCAGGAATCAGTTGAACTCGATTTCCCGGGATAAAAGAGGAAATAAGAGAGCGTGTATTCTCATCGCGAACGCCATAACCAGAAAAGTCATTTAAAGAGGCTTTCATACATAACTTTTGATCCTCTGTCAAACTTTCATATTGAACATTCTTGGAGGATGCCGCCAACAAAATTTTCTTGGCCTTTATCATAGGCGATAACCAATAGAGCGACAACGGAGAGTCACATCCTATCCTATCCAACTCAAGTATAGTATCGGATCCAATAAATATCATATCATATGAACGAGCAGCGATAAAGGCAGAGGCGAGTTCAACATTCTTTTCAACCTTATCGCTTAGAACTCCTAACTGACTCTTTCTAAATGATGTGTATTTTTTTATTCGCATCAAATCATGATACAAAGATTTAATCGTGATATGACTAAAATATGGATGTACACCCGGCGGATTGAAGCCATGTAAAGGAATAACTTCAACTTTATCTTTAGGAAACACGCTTCGCAGAGTTTTCAAACAAGCCAATGCTTGCAGATTTGTTCCACAATTCAAATCCCCATAATATGTTAGCAAACCGATTTTCATTGAAATGTAGTATATTCACAATAATCGTGGCGCTGAGAAACCGCCACCTTGTATGTCTCATCTTTAGGAGTACCCACTCCTATCAATATTACAGGCACTTCACTATTGTCAATCTCCATTCTTTTTTTTATTTGAGAAATTTTATTTGACTTATGCCCCATTGTCAAAGGAATCGTAGCCAAACCTTTATGATGCAATGCATACAATAAATTCATGGCATAGAGTCCACCATCAACATATACCTGATGAATCTCATTGATATTATACAACGATATGTCACCACAAATCAAAATGGCACACTGCATGTCCTCTATAAAGCCCTTACATCCTCCTTGTAAATTAAACAATGCCTCACGTTCCTTTTTATCCGTATAAACATGTACTCTCCATGATTGGCGATTACAAGCAGAAGGGGTTCTTTCGCAAAGCTTTATAGCACTCTTTACTAATTCCAAATTCAACGGATTGTTTCCAAAATCTCGAACGGTATAACGACTTTGAGAAAAAACATCGAAAGGAGCGTTTAAACAAGCCTGGACATCTTGACTTGATCGCATCAACACACCACCCTTCGGCTTAATCGACAACCCATATTGATGGACACATTGGTCCAATGAATTTCTGACATCTGACATATCAGCGCCTAATAATTCATTATAATTGATGTAACTCAAAAGAATTGCACCAATTTCCTCCGCAAATCTATTCGATCCACCAATCGACATATAGTAAATCAAATCATTAATAAGTTGAAGAGACTTGCTCTTTCCAAAACCAACTTTAACGACTCTTAATGACATCCCTTTTTCTAAAGAATGCGCGGCGATCATCATGTCGGTTTGAAACTTTTTAACGTTCTTCCTTCTATTGCTATTCGCTATATACTTTACACAAAATATAGTTTCCGCTATCCGGTCCAATAGAATACGGAAGAATAGCACAAACTTAGATTGTTTTAACCAAGAGACAATCATTCTTTACTTTATTATTGATTTAAAAAAATCTAAATATCGAGAAGATACACTAGGCAAACTATATGTCTTCTCAACATATATTTTCAAATTCTCTTTAATGTCGACATCAGTACTCTTTTTGCTTTGAGAAGCACGGTCAATGGTCTCAATTAAAGATTGAACACTATTCACTTCAAACAAGAAACCTGTTTCGCCATCAGTTACATGTTCTCTAAAGCCATCAATATCAGAACAAATAACTGGCATTCCGTATGAATAGGCTATCATATGCGGTCCACTTTGCGCAACATCAGAATAGGGTAAAACTAGAAAATCATGTTTAACAAACAGTTCTGCCACCTCAGCATCATCTATTCTCTTGAAATATGCAGTGATGTTTTCATTGTCACCTATCATCAAATTGTAATAATCCACATTGTCGCATTTACCAGCAATTGTAAGATGAACTTTACCTTTCAATCGGGATGGCAAAGAGTTCATTGCCTGAACCAACAAATCCAACCGTTTATTCTCTTTCACATTACCGAAGAAAAGTAAATTCAATTTTTCCGAATCGACCTGATATCTGTTTGTCGAAGCCTCTCCATAACTTTTCACTACCAAAGGACAACTAAAAATCGTCTTTCCAGGATAATGTTTCTCAAAATATGGGATCAAATGTTTACTGAATATCTGAAAATGCTGGTTTTTATCAAACACATAAGACAAGTACCATTCCATAAGAATTCTATTTGTCCATCCCTTATAAGGAATAATATTATGAGCAGCATGAACCAAAGGAATTTGGTTGAAATTCTTTAATTGATGAAAAACATAAGGATAATAGAATGGCACACCAACAAAATTTGAATATACCACATCTATTTTCTCCAAATCAACATCTGAAAATATTTTCTTATAATCCAAGACAACCATAGGACTTAAACTCCTATGTTCCAAGGATACTACATCACACACCAATTCGGATGGAATCTGAATCATTTTCGACGTTCTCACAACTTTCCATATGATATTAACACCCAACGTACGGATATATGGTACCAAATGGAAATCACAATCAATAAAATAATCAGCAGTAATCCAAAGAATATTCATTTTCATTTCAACATTAATAATTCACACCCAATCTATTCTTATGCATTGGGGAAATCTAGTACACTACGAATATCACATTGATAAGGAGATAATTTCTCTGATATTATTCCACATCGATCCACCATATCCCCGTATCTTTTCTCATTAGATAAGTCTTTTAGAACTAAATCCAACTGGTCAACATTATCGACAATCAAGCCAAATTCTCCAAATTTTCTTATCAAATAAGAAAAATGATCATTTCTAAAGGCGATAAATGGTTTTTTTTTCGCAATAGATTCGAAAATGGAACCACTTACAGAAAAACAGAATCTATCTTTAGGATAAGGGAAAAATAGATAATCCATATCTGAAACAAGTTCATCATATTTCTCTCTAGACAAGAAACATCCCTGCGGATTCATCAGTTTCACATGTGAATTTTCCCCAATATTGTTTGAAGATGAGACCACCCTACTAATCACACATAACTCCACATTTGTACCATCTAAAGCAGAAACAAAAGCTTCAAGGTTTTCCAATCCCTTATTGGGTGCAACAGTTCCAACTAGTCCCACTTTAATTACGTCATCACTAAATGTTGCTTTCTCATTATCATTCCTTTGTTGGGTTTGAAAATATGGATGATCAACAGAATAAAAATGTGCGATTCGATCGGCAGGAAGCGTCTTACGCAAGTTGTCAATAATGAAATCTCCCAATACCAAAAACCTAATATTTTTGGACCATTGTGTCTTACGGTAAAAACGATTGATCAAGTAAAACCAATTTGGATTAATAGGATACTTCTCTTTGACTAATACATCTAATTCATTATGAGCACAAACAACAACATTCCTTTTGAGTAGTCTTGATAAAAAATTGACAACATATAAAGAAAACCTAGAATTTCCATACGAAAAAATAAACACATCCTTTTTTTTTCCTTTTAACAAAATGAATGCGTCAATTAAAGCTACATATATATCAATTAGAAAATCAGACTTCAAATCATATTGAACGCCATGCCAATTGCAATTTGAAAGCGATTCAGATTCACCATTTTGCTTTGCATAGGAGGAACATATATCTGTCAAAATAGCACACCTAGAAGTTGATAGATAGAGTTCTACCCTATCAAACAGCTTCGCTATCGAGATGATAAGGGATGCATCTATTATCTCATGAGTATTTCCTTTGAGTTTATTATTTATTATGAAAGCTCTTCTTTTTACCATGGTCTAATTCTCGCTTGTGGAACATCTTCAAAAACAGAATAATATGGGAAATAAATTCCACCATACATTGAATATATGTCAAATATATTAAATCTAAAGAATTGATACAAATAATATAAAATGAATATACAAATAAAGCCCTTTATTTTTTTAGGATCATTCTCCATTGAAAAAACAATCATAAAACAAAAAGGGAATGCGACAAAAAAGAAATTTGCCAACCGTGCGCATCCAGATATGGGCCCACCCAGTGACGCCACCATTAGTATGACAAAATAACAGATATACCCATTTGTATAGAAATTTAGCGTTCGACACATAAAACTCCGATCTTTCATTACAGATATTAAATCGCCACATAATAAGTGTAACTTATTCGCATAAATTCTTTTAGTTTGATTATATGACTTATTATAATAATATTTAAACAATAATATAAAAAAAAGCGTATACAACTTTTTAACCATAGATATTTTCACAGGATCATTGTTTACATTTTCGAGGTACATTGTTGACATCTCAGACAAAGCACCCATTGATAGGCCTCCCAAACTATCCATTATTTGCATTATGAACGTGTCATTTATTACGACAGCACCAATACACCCAACAAACGCATACACAGCCCAACCAATCCTCAAATTAAACAAAAGGCAAACAGGGAAGAATAGTATAGACATGTCATGAATTGTACTTGCCACAAAAACAAAAAGCATCGAAAAAAAATATCTTCCTTTTATAGAAAAGTAGCAAGCCCACAATACAAAAATAGTAGCAATATCTTGTCTAACAGGAAATATGGGAGTAAATAATACGACCAAAGCAAAGGTCATCAAAGGATATTTTGGCACATAAGTTCGACAAAAGTGTGCATAATTAAGCAAAATGGCACAATTTGTTATCAATAAAAATGCGCTATAATGTCCGAATATAGTTTTAATGAGCACATTTAAAAAGACGTAACCATACTCCATCAACTCTGTATACAATCCATAGCGATAATAAGAGAAAATATTGTCCCAATGTGCATTTTCAAAGCAAGCATAATACTGTGGCCAATCTGTTCCCGTACCCCATCTAAGTCCTCTAAACAATGTAAATATAAAAACCCATGAATAGAGGATAAATAGATTATATTTCTTCATTTTTTCCGACACTTCACACAAAGATGTCAGAAAAAGAAGCATATATAAAACGATATAAATCCACATATTAAACCTGTATAGCCTCTTATTTTAATCTACTCTTTCTATATCTCACATAGTTGCGAGGAGAGATAAGGAAACAATTCACATGCAACTGTTCTTTTAAAGGCAATGAACTCTTGATATTCTTCATTGCTTTTTTTATGTCAGCCAAATAGAGATAAAGAAGCGACCAATCGTTGTTATTATCTATATACTCCGTGTATTTATGGATAAAATGTTGGAACAATTCATATACCTTTTCACGATAGATGGCACGGTATTCCATCGCAACACACTCCTCGGTGAAATGATTGATGGAAATAACACCTTGCACCAAACCGACTATATTACGTTCGCTGATATTTGCGGTGATACTTCCTGATACTCTTCTCAGATAATAATACAATGGCTCTTCCACCACATCCACGCCCTTTACATAATAGAGCAATCGGGGAACATATTCCAAATCCTCATGCAAAATCTTCGGAAAGAAAAAGAGCTGGTTATCGAGGAGAATATTCCGTTTCACAACATATCGCTGAACAGGTGTCAAATGATTCATTTTCTTCATGAAATCAACTCCGGAGAGCTCTGAAGCGGACAAAGGCCACACACCTACCGCATTTTGTTTCCCATCACTCTCATTTACCCACAAAAGGTTGAGTCCATAACAATCCTTGCGGCTCTCCATCTTCTGGAATAAAATAGGCAACGCTTGGGGAGCTATGGTATCATCACTATCCACAAACCAGACATATTCACCTTTCGCAGCTCTCAAACCTACATTTCGAGCCACACTCAATCCAGCATTCTCTTGATTGATTAAAACGACATTGGGCAGTCCAGCAATTATTGGTTGAATCAATTCTACCGAACGATCCTTTGTACCATCGTTGACAATGATTAGTTCCACATCTTGGAAGGCAACACCTTGGTTCACAATACTGGATATACATTTTTCAATGTATTTTTCAACATTGTATACTGGTACGATTATCGATAAGAAAGGAGGTTGCATATAGCTTATTTAATTCTTACGTCCCACTCTACTGAGGTAAGACATATAACATCTTCCTATGAGATGAATCAATCGAATTGGCATCTTTCCATTATAAGACCACTGATTCAATAACTCTTGACGAATGGTTTCATTATCATATTGAAAACGCTCAACATCCAACAAGTAAATGTGCCTTGCTCTGATTGATTCCAGCCAATTGAGCCAACCATGTTGTTCCATATAGCGCACAATCCAATAATCCTCACGTCCCGTAATACCCTGTCTCTTCTTTGCAGGTGAGACCTCATTGCCATGCTGACGGAACCAACTTAGCCGTTTAGGGACATGAACCACATTACCTTTCTTCGCCAAAAGAGCCCAAAACAATCTATCTCCAGCCGCCACATAATCCATATAGCATTTATCTATTTCCAAGACATATTCCCTCTTGAAAATAACAGCACTGGCATTCCATACCGCATTGGTATAGGACATCGGAGTTCTTACAAAATCGTCTCCCTTGATAATTTTTATTTGTTCAGATTCTGGGATGGGACGTATAAGTTGTCCCTCTTTATCCACAAATTGAGGAATACAATAGGCGACGGAAACATCGGGATAACTCATCACTTGAGCAACCAAAGTCTCCAAGAAGTTAGGTTCACAGAAATCGTCGCTCTCGGCAATCCAGCAATAATCTCCCTTTGAAAGTTCTATACCTTTATTCCACTGGATAAAAGTGCTTCCACTATTGGTTTCATTATAGACAATATGGCTCACATGGGAATTTTCCCGGTATTTTTCAATCACCGCCCTACTGGCACCATCATCTGGTGAACAATCGTCTAGAATGATAATCTCAAAATTATCATAAGTCTGATTCAAGACAGATTGAATACGTTGATCCAAATATTGTGCATGACAATAATTGGGGATGATGACGGAAATTAATGGGTTACTCATATCTATTCTTTTCACATCCAATTCAGCCATTATTTCTCAATATTCAACAATCATTTTTTAACATATCTATTCCAAAAAAGTTTAAGTCTAGATCTCAATGCAATTTTTCCCCTTAAAACATTCAGATTGCAATCAACAATATCATATAAAACATACATGAATCTTGCAGCCCAATGCGGATAATTTACATAATAATTCAAACACCTCTTTGTTTTAACACTTTTAGGAGAATTTGCAAACATTCCATAAATACGTTTGTCGGCATCAATTAAAGATGTTGGAGTTTCGTTGAAATCATGAATACTGTGAGTCAACGTCTTTAGTTCATCCATATAGTTATGAACTTTAGAAGCAAACGCATCTAATCCAGTCATTCTTATCAAACTTATTTTCGTCTGTTCCAGCAATCTAATTCTCTCATTCTCATCAGACAAACATCGAAGAGAATTTGAAATCATTTCCTCTAAATCTTCACAATACCCAGTACCTTTCTTTATCCAATCGACCCGAGAAACCGTCGTAAGAATTGGAACATTACACATTACGGCATCTTGCATTGTGGTCATTCCAGAAACAGGCAAACTATCTATCAATAAGTCAGAGGCAACAAGATGAACCATTAATTCATCATGAGACATAGAGGGCAACAACCTAAATCTGTCACCATACTTTTCTGACAAATAGTTCCAAGACGGAATCATTCCATTTGTCACACCGATTACATAATAGTAACAATTAGTATTTTGTGAAAGAATTGCATCAAACACAGAATTTAAATTAACATCTTCGTTCGGAAAAAACTTAAACGCAGTTCCTACACTTAAAACTATTTTTGAATTCTCCGAAATTGACAATCTCTCTCGTGCCTGTTTTTTTGAGCAAGAAGGTGTATTATGTTCAGACGGTACCGCTATAGTATGAGAAGAATATACACCCCTATAATTCTTTGACATTTTTTCTCCCCACTCCCTCATCTCAACCAATGAATCAACCACACTATATCCAACCCCAAACAAATGATCAGCATGATTATAGAATCCTACTGGTCTACGGAAGTTCTTGTTAGCAAAAGCCACAATCGGCAAAGGATCATTCATATGAACAAATAGCAATACTGATTCAAAAGAAGAAGCCATTTTTCGCATCATTTTCACTTTTGTTTCATACGAAACTTCCTGATTCAGTATAAATATCTTACCACCACTTGCATCAACGTCATTTCTTAACCTATCAGAAATTGAGCCATCAGCCATATCGCTAATCAAAACAGAATATCTACGAATTGAATCACTCTCTATCCAACGTTCTACGACACGAGTATGCCCACCAAATTTGTAAGGAGTCGTAAGCACTATAAGACATGTATCATCGACGTAATCATCATCAACAAACGACTCTATGCGATTAGAATACTCTATATAAACCTTTTCAATCGAGGAAGATGAATAATAGCACGAAGCATTGAGCCATACATACTGCAATGCAATGTTCGCTAGTTCTAATCGTTTGTCAAAAGAATCTAATATATTTAGTTTATTCACAGCCTTTGTGAATAAATTCTGATTCTCCTGTATTGTTTTAGTCACAATATCATTACTAGACATAGTCTACTTTCTTTAAAATCCACATCAATCAGCAGAATTTATTGATTAGAACAACTATCTTAGCTACCTCTTCCATACTAATCGTAGGACCGATAGGTAAACTCAACTCCTCATCCGCCAATTTTTCAGTGATAGGCAAAGAAAGTTGCGGTATATTCCACGCCTCCTTTGCATAACACTCCTGTTTATGAGGAGCAATTGGATAATGACAAACTGTGCCAACACCATTCTGCTCAAGATAATCATGCAAACGATCACGATTAACCTTGCCACCAGAAACTATAATTGGGAAAAGATGATATGCATTTTGATCATCAGGCAACAAATCTGGAAGCGAAATCAAAGGATTACTAATATGCTCGTAATAGTAATGAGCCACCTCTTTACGGTGTGCATTATCCTGAACAAGATATTTTAATTTTACATCTAATACAGCAGCCTGAATTTCATCTAATCGACTGTTACGACCAGCATACTTAAAAACATATTTCTTTTGTGAACCATAATTAGCCAATGCTCGAACAGCAGCAGCCAATTCGGGATCATTAGTAGTTACTGCACCACCATCACCAAGAGCTCCAAGATTCTTTCCTGGATAGAACGAATGACCTGCAGCATCTCCGATAGAACCTGTAACACGACCATCGTAAGACTTACAGCCATGACTTTGAGCACAATCCTCTACTAATTTTAGTTTATATTTCTTGCATATCTCGCCGATTTTATCCGTATAAGCGATGCGTCCATAAAGATGAACAATAGCAATCGCTTTTGTTTTGGGAGTTATGACAGCCTCGATCAAATCATCATTGATCTCAAGAGTATTTGGTTTGGGCTCAACCAAGACTGGAACCAAGCCATTCTCAGTGATAGCCAAAACAGTAGCAATATATGTATTAGCTGGAACGATTACCTCGTCACCTGGCTTCATCACGCCCATTTCTATATAAGCACGGAAGATCCAAATGAGAGCATCAAGGCCATTGGCACATCCAATTGTATGTTTACAACCAATAAAGTCTGAGTAGTTCTTCTCAAATTGTTCATTCTCCTTTCCTTGGAGATACCAACCATTATTAACTACTCGAGAAACTGCTTCATTTATCTCCGCTCCATGAAGAGCGGTTACATCACGAAGGGATAGGAATGGTATATTCATGTCACAATTTATTTTTTAATAAAACGGATTTCATTATGTCATCAATAATTTTTGAAAATAGAATCACACATAATAACGGAACACATATTAAACAAAAAACAAAATCAAATCGCCCTAAATTATAATAAGAAGAGACGCCATATATCAATGGGAAAATTATAGACATATGCAGCATATAGACATTCAAAGTACGTGTTCCATACAAACTATACCATCGTTTATCTCTAGGGAAAACCTTTAACAAAGCGACAGAAGCCCCTACGCAAAGAACCTGCATCATAACTCTTCTTATAAGCCCGCCAAATGAATCATAACCCTTTGCAAATTTTTGATACAAGTAGAAATCCGAATATCTATACATTAAAACCATGCCGATAATCAAAGTCGAAAATAAAATAATATACCATACTATTTTATTTTCAAATCTATTTAAAATCTCTACTTTTCTTAAAACCAAACCAATTAAAAAGAATGGATAAAAACAAAATAGTCTAGACAAGGAATATTCATAACCTACACAAGGTACAAATCCAATAATCCATGACACAATAAAACTAATTGGTATCAAAAACTTCAATGAAACATACTTCGTCAAAAAAGGCGTAATTATAGAGTATATGAACAATACAAACATATACCACATCGAAAATCCAAAACAATTCCACGGATAGGATGGACCACAGAATATACGCCCCTCAATAAACTCAACCAAACTAAACAACAAACATGGATATAATAATCTTAATGCATTTGTTTTAAAATCCTTCTCTTTATACCAATAACCAGAAATAATAGTAAATAAAGGCATTCTAATCATGCATAAACTTCCAAGGAGAAGAAATACAAGACCAGATTTATCATAACTCATATAATTTACAAACGAATGAGTTATAAGGACTAAAATCATCAGCCAAAACTTCAGATTATCCCATAAATAAACTCTACTACTATCGTACATATAGATTTATCTTAGATTTTCAAGTGCCTGATAATTAATTTTCCCATTGGACAACAATGGCAACTGATTAATTGTTTTAAATTGAAATGCACGAGGATTAAACCCTGTTTTTTCCACCAACATTGAAAGAATATTATCTTTTAAACTATCCTCACAAAGGAAAACGGTTATTAAATCATCAACTCCTACACAAGCACACAACGACGTTATTTCCTTACATAATTGCTCTATTGCGTCAAGATTACATCGATTCCCCCATACCTTAACAAAACGTTTCATACGACCAGTTATATAGTAGAATCCGTCACTATCTCGTTGTGCTATATCACCAGTTCTAAGACATCCGTTATTATCATCTCCTTTTGAGAGATCCATTCGGCATTCGGCATATCCAAGAGAAACATTCTTTCCATAGTAAACCAACTCACCGTCTCTACACGGCTCTAAAATTTCTGTTCCATCAGAATCCAGCAAGGCAAATTTTCCTCCAGGTATGCTGATACCAATGGAAGAATATTTCTCTAAAGCATTTGACCATGGCAAATAACTCATACGAGCAGTAGCTTCTGTTTGCCCGTACATCACAAAAAATTTTTTTCCCTTTTCTTGTGAATATTCAATATATTCTTTGGCCAATTCTTTACTTAGTTTTCCACCCGCTTGAGTCATATAACGAAGAGAAGGAAGATCCATTTTGAAAAAACGAAGACGTTTTAACATTTCAAATGTATAAGGAACTCCCGCTAAGGATGTAGCTTCATATTCTTTAAAAAACGCCCAGAATTCTCGCTGCAAAACAGCTTTATCAGTCAATAGAATTGTTGCGCCCTTTATCAAATGACTATTAATTACAGACAAACCATAACTATAATACATAGGAAGAACAGTTATAGGACGTTCATTATGATCTATTGAAAGATAATTAGCAATAGACTCGGCATTAGAAAGAAGATTGTTTTCCGAAATTCTTACTAATTTAGGAGATCCCGTACTACCCGATGTGGTTAAACAAACCAATAACTCCGAATTTACGGGATGAAATCCTTCTGAAATTGCATATGACATCATCACCAAGGAATACGTCTGATATTGATGGACTATCGTTCCATTTACATCTTTTGATCTTGAAGTAGGCAACCAAATGTATTCCGGTTTGTATATATCTATTAACCTATGTATTAATTCAATATCTTTGCTTCCGTCTAATAATACCTGAGGTATTTTGTTTCTGATACAAGCGACATAACCAACTAATGAACCCAATAGATTCTCACAAAGTGTAAACACCAATCCTTTTCTAGGAATAGATGCTACAAAATCATCTGTGCAATCAATTAACTGAGAATAAGTTAACGTCTCATTACGATCTGAAATAATCGCAATGTTTTCCTTGTATCGTAAGAAATCAAACATAGAAATTAAAAGATTATATTGTACTTATTTGTCAATATAGTCAAACCCTTTGAATACGAAGTAAAATCCAAAATATCATCTGGGTCTAATTCTATCTCAAACATTTCCTCGATGTTAGATGCTAAAATCATATGGCCAACTGAATCCCATAATTCCGTAACCTTATATTCCGCATTTTCAATCTCATCTGGTTGTAGTTGGAAAGACTCACAAAACAAATTGTTATATTTTTCTATATTTGTCATAATTTTATTGTTTTTTTATTATTTATACAACATTCTAATATATACTTGTTTCTTTTTCTCAAAATTTTCCTGGCTTAGAGAATAAAACATATTGTTTTCATCGTCAGTTCTCAAATAAGTTGGATTATATGACAATCTATATCTTTGAACATTAGTATTATTTGAACGAACATCAAACAAATTTATTGAGCCTGGATTTAGAGAAAAACCTATCTCTCGAGAAATTATGTCAGCCAATATACCAGCTCCATTTTCAGCAGATTGAGAAAAGACCCAACTTCCCGTAGTAAAATCAGTTTCATGTATATGGTATATTCGAGTCACGCCTTGTTTTACTCCATTTTTTGAAAATAAAAAATAATACTCTCGGCCTTCTTTCTCTCGATTTTTATACTCTCTAATCCAATCTACCTGTTTGTCAACATCATTATCCGTTCGGTGGATAACACTATTGGCCTTATCTGTAGTT
The DNA here is from genome assembly GCA_024401515.1 of Paludibacteraceae bacterium. Classification (GTDB taxonomy): domain Bacteria; phylum Bacteroidota; class Bacteroidia; order Bacteroidales; family Paludibacteraceae; genus UBA1181. Next base: position 20,325 of record JAKSKY010000004.1, read on the forward strand.
CTAATCGAAACTATAAATTCAGCATCACTTTCATCAACAAGTCTTACATCGAGACCATATTTATGCAAAGTGAAATTTTCTGGTAATAATTTCAACATAATTATTCTTCTCTAAACCTTAAAAATTCATCATATTCACGAATATAATCTTCTGGAGTATATAATTCAGAAGCCAAGACCATGCATACCGCACCGGATGAAAAATCCTCCAAGTCGCGCCACATACCAGGTTTCACATACAATCCTTGATAAGGACGATTAAGGAAAAAAGATCTTTTACACTTTCCATCATCCAATGTCACACGAAACGATCCCGATGCGGCAATTATGAGTTGTTCAAGATCACGATGAGCGTGGGAACCTCTGTTTTCACCACCGGGAACATCATAAAGATAATAGACTCTTTTGACATCAAATGGCAACGTTTTACCATTTTCAACCACACATAGATTTCCTTTTCGGTCACTATGGTGTTTATCCAATTCTACTATCGTACAATCAAAAACACTATATTTTGCCATTTTTCTTCAAATTTAAGAACTCATCATAATTCCTCACATAATCTTTGGAATCATAATGAGTCGAAGCAAATTCCAAAGCTAACGAATTAGTTGAAAAATTATCTATTTCCCTCCATAATCCCTTTGGAATATACAACCCATAATAAGATCTATTTAGCGTAAAAGTCTTTTTTTTCACACCATCATCCACAGTCACATCAAAACCACCCGACAAGGCGACGATGAATTCCTCTGTGTTTGAGTATGCGTGACCGCCACGACATTCGCCTCCCGGAACATCAAATATCCAATATGTTCTCTTTATATCAAAAGGAATATGATTGGACTGTTCAATAAAGGACAAATTACCTCGAGGATCATTGAACTTAGGAAGAGTTATTATATGAACGTCATCTACTGTCATATTAAATACAAAATATGTATTAAACCAATTCTAAATTATTATATATTCTCGTCATATATGGTTGTGTAAATTTAGGAAATTTTGAAATAATTCCAGGACCTCCAATACTTAATATTTCACGAATGCCTTTGGTTTTAAAAGCAATCGACAAAAGAAGATAACCTACAATACCCACAATAACCTGAAGTGTAAACACAACAAGATAATGTATATTCCAAAAAGAAACAAAGTACATAGCAGCACCGATAATGACACAAACGCCCATGGTTGGAAGAATATCAGCTAGCTGTTGAAAAATCGAATACCCAAACAGCTTTCGATTCGGCCAAGAATTAACCATTACACAAAATGGGCCAATAACGAAAGCCATACAGACCATCAATGTCATAACACTGTAACGAACAGCAACCAATACGACAATAATGGAGAAAATCTTCTTTACAATCTCTAACACAAGTGATATATCCGTCCTTCCCAAAGCTGCAATGGCTTGAAGATTCATATTATGCAATGGATAAAGAGCCATTTGAAAACAAGCTAGTTGGACATAGGGTATACATGACAACCATTGTTCACCAAACATAAGCTTAACTTGCCCATATGCGGTACAGGCCAAAATTGTCATTAAAGGGAAAACGAAAAAGGTAGAACAAACTATCATCTTTCGCATGGTTGCCACCATCTTTTCCTTATCATTTTGAAACTTAGACATCGTTGGCAATGCAACCCTTCCCAAAGTTCCCTCAATTGAACTCATTATAGTGAGTGGTTGATTTTGACCTTTATTCACAAAGGCAAGATCTTCTTTGGTATAAATTTTTCCAATTAATACACCATAGAAATTTTTATAGAATGTGTCCAACAAATTTACAATCACCATTTTCCAACCAAAACCAAACAATGGTTTCAACGCAGAGAAACTGAACATTAACTTAGGACGCCATTTTACGATAAACCATCTTGATATAGTCGCCACCAATCCAGATATAACTTGACTCCATACCAATGCCCAGACGCCGTAACCTAACAATGCCATACCGATTCCAATAACAGCTGAGGTTATAGTAGAAATCAAGCTCACCTTAAAACTTAGATTAAATAAAAGATTTCTTGCAATCTCCGCATTCTGAACAGTATTAATACTAGCAAACAATAATGTTATGGCCTGAACCCGTAAGATATCCACAAGAATCGAATCATTGTAAAAATCAGCAATATACGGAGCTACAATAAACAATACAATATATAGAACGCACGACAAACATAGGCTACAATAGAAAACAGAATTAAAATCCATTTCCGAGACCTCCTTTTTTTGAATCAATGCCAGTCCAAGACCACCATCAATCAAAACAGAGGCAAAAAGGATAAAAAGGGATAATAATGCTACCGTTCCATAGTCAGTAGGAGACAATATTCGAGCAAGCACCATGCTCACAATAAAGACAATAGCTTGACTACTGAAACGTTCCAGTAGCGACCATATTGACCCTTTTACAACCTGTTTTTTTAACTCAGAAGCCATATACCACTAATCCCTTCTAAAAATATCCCTCGTATAAACCTTCTCCTCAACATCATCCAAGCAACTGTCATAACGATTGGCGATGATGGCTTGGCTCTGCGCCTTGAACTTCGCCAAATCATTAACAACAAGGCTTCCGAAGAAGGTTTCACCATCCTTCAAAGTCGGTTCGTAGATGATGATGGTCGCACCTTTCGCTTTGATACGCTTCATCACACCTTGAATGGAACTTTGACGGAAGTTATCCGAATTGGACTTCATGGTCAAACGATAGACACCGATGGTCACCGCCGCCTCATCGCCACCATATTGGTTGTTCTTTGAGTAGCCATAATAGCCCGCCTTGCTCAACACCTGATCCGCAATAAAATCCTTTCGGGTTCTGTTGCTCTCCACAATGGCTGTCATCATATTTTGAGGCACATCCGCATAGTTGGCCAACAACTGCTTAGTATCCTTTGGCAAGCAATAACCTCCATATCCGAAAGATGGGTTATTGTAGTGGGTTCCGATTCTCGGATCCAGACCGACACCTTGGATAATGGCTTGGGCATCCAATCCCTTCACCTCCGCATAGGTATCCAACTCGTTGAAGTAACTAACACGAAGTGCTAAATATGTATTAGCGAAAAGCTTGACAGCCTCCGCCTCCTTCATACCCATAAAGAGCGTCTCGATATCCTCTTTCAACGCGCCCTCCTTCAAAAGGTCAGCAAATGTTTTGGCAGCCTTCTCCAAGAATGGGACATCGGCGATTTTCGCGATTGCCTTATTCTCCTCCTCGAACTCCACATTGTCGATCACTTTAGGATAACCCACTATGATACGGGAAGGATATAGATTATCATACAATGCCTTGCTCTCACGCAAGAATTCAGGAGAGAACAACAAATTGAATTTGTCGACACCCTTTTGCGCATACTTGACATAAAGATTACGCGTATAGCCGACCGGGATAGTACTCTTGATAACCATCACTGCAGATGGATTCACCTCCAAAACTAGATCGATTACCTCCTCTACATGGGTGGTGTCAAAGTAATTTTTTACCGGATCATAGTTGGTAGGCGCCGCAATCACCACAAAATCAGCATCCTTGTAGGCCGAAGCTCCATCTAATGTGGCAGTTAAGTTCAGCTGCTTTTCCGCCAAATATTTTTCTATATATTCATCTTGAATCGGTGATTGCTTACGATTGATCATCTCAACCTTCTCAGGGACAACGTCCACAGCAACCACTTGATGCTTTTGAGCCAACAATGTAGCGATACTCAAACCGACATACCCTGTACCCGCTACGGCAATCTTTAAATCTTCAAAATTTCTCATATTCACTATTTTTTTGACCATACACCATCACGAACCGCATAGATCCGTTCGATGATATCAACGACCTTCAAACCTTCCAATACGTTTGTTGTAATGCAATTATCATTTTGCAGCGTATCGATCACATTTTTTATAACCAAATGATGGTTTTGGGCAGAGCCCTTATAGGCACCATAATCATTCGGCGGATTACTAGGCGCCAACTCAGGCATCTCATAATCCTGGATATGACAATAGACGACTTCATTCATATATTGTCCCGCCACCTTGATGGTACCCTTCTCACCGATGATCGTTATGCTGCTCTCAAGGTTGGTGTCCCAAACGGCTGTTGAGTAATTCAAGCAACCCATACCTCCGTTCATAAAGTCAAATGTCACAACACCACTATCCTCAAAATCGGTTAGATCCTTATGGGAGAAATCATTAAAATGCCCCACAATATTGGTGATGTCACCAAATAACCAATACATGATATCGATGAAATGGGAGAATTGGGTAAAGAGGGTTCCACCATCTAAACGGCCATCACCATGCCAATTGCCTTTCTTGTAGTAACGTTGATCACGGTTCCAGAAACAATTTAATTGAACCATGAAAATCTTACCCAACTTATTCTCCGTCACCATTTGCTTCAACCAAACGGATGGTGGCGAATAACGGTTTTGCATCACACAGAAAACACGCTTTGAAACCTCCAAAGACTTATACACCAATTTCTCGGCATCAGCTTTACTCAATGCGATAGGTTTTTCAATTACCACATGATGCTTCGCTTCCAACACTTTCAAGGCATAGGGTGCATGAAAGAAGTTCGGGGTGCAAATATTCACCACATCAACCTCTACATTGGAATTCAAAAGATCCTCTATGGATGAGAAAAACGGAAGTTCATCCGTAAATTCGACCTCTTCCTTTGACAAAACATCGCATACCGCCACCAACTCCGCATCCGGATTCCTGCGAATCATCTCAGCATGACGTTTTCCGATGTGTCCATATCCTATTACAGCGAATTTCACCATTTTCAAAGCTGTTTTTCTATTCGTATATTCCTCGGCCAAACATCCAGTGGATTAGCCTATCTTTTTAACAAAATTATCGTTCAATTCGTAAATTGCTTGTGTTTCGGGACAAGTGGCGCGACCTGTTTCATCAAAGCGCAAACGATGGCCATATTCACTCACCCATCCGATTTGTTTGCCAGGGTTCCCAACTACCAACGCAAAGGGTTTCACATCCTTTGTCACCACGCTACCAGCGCCAATCATCGCATATGCACCAATTTCCACACCACAAACCACTGTAGCGTTCGCCCCAATTGAAGCACCCTTTCTGACGATTGTTTGTCGAAACTCATTTTTTCGATTAACAAAACTTCTTGGGTTAATTACATTCGTGAATACCATAGAGGGCCCCAAAAAGACATCATCCTCGCATATAACACCCGTGTAAACGGAAACATTATTTTGAATTTTCACATTATCACCGATCTTTACTTCCGGAGAAATCACCACATTTTGACCAATATTGCAATTTTTTCCAATAACAGATCCCGACATCACATGCGAAAAATGCCATATTTTCACACCATCACCAATCACACAATCCTCATCGATGACAGCAGTATTATGTGCAAAAAAAATGCTCACTTGTAAGTTTAGGCAAAAACTTCGTTATCGTGAATAACATGGCAGGACATACCAAATCACTCACTATCAAATAATTCGAATAAAACATAGATGATTTCCACCCATCAAAGCACCAAATGCCACAACGAGTAAAAGAAAGCATCCTAATAAGACACAACCCACGGATTCTCGCACCTTCCAAAAAGGCGCTATTATTCCCATAAGCAGTATGCAAATATAATAGAAATGGGAATTATTTCAAAACTTATATGTCACTTTTTTCCACATGTTCGAGCCCATCAAAACATAGTAAAATTAGGTGTTTTACAACATGAAAATCGGAACTAGAAAAACACTTTTTTCAACAAGATTTCACACCCACAAACAATATGATATTTTGGTGAAACTTGTAAGAAGTACGTTTCAAAAGACAAAAAAAATACTGCCAATTGGATGTGGCAGTATTTTTTAGAATATATTCAAAACCAATTATTTACCCTTGTACATCTCTTCGTAGTACTTTTCATAATCACCACTAGTGATGTTATCCATCCACTCTTGGTTATCCAAATACCACTTAACAGTCTTCTCTATACCCTCTTCAAACTGAAGGCTTGGTTCCCAACCCAATTCTCTTTGTAATTTAGTTGAATCAATCGCATAACGAGCATCATGGCCCAAACGATCAGTCACATAGGTGATCAAATCCATGTCCTCGCCTTCCCTACGGCCCAACAAGCGATCAACTGTCTTGATAACCACCTTAATGATATCAATGTTTTTCCACTCATTGAATCCTCCGATATTGTAAGTCTCAGCCACCTTACCATTGTGGAAGATCACGTCAATCGCGCGAGCATGATCCTCAACAAACAACCAGTCACGGACATTCTCACCCTTACCATACACAGGCAATGGTTTACGATGACGGATGTTATTGATAAACAACGGAATCAACTTCTCAGGGAATTGATAAGGGCCATAGTTATTGGAGCAATTCGTCACGATTGTAGGCATACCATATGTGTCATGGAATGCGCGTACAAAGTGATCTGAGCCAGCCTTTGAAGCTGAATATGGAGAGTGAGGATTGTATTTCGTCGTCTCGTAGAAGAAATCCTCACCATATGCCAAGTGATGCTCACTGCTAGAGGCAGTAGTTGAGAATGGAGGCTCAATTCCCTCTGGATGCGTCATGGACAATGCGCCATAGACCTCATCGGTAGAAATATGATAGAATCGCTTGCCCTCATATTTTTCAGGCAATGATTCCCAATACAATTTAGCAGCTTGCAACAAAGAGAGTGTTCCCATCACATTGGTCTTCGCGAAAGTGAACGGATCTTTGATGGAACGATCCACGTGGCTCTCTGCCGCAAGGTGGATAACACCATCAATCTTCTCGTCTTGCATTAATTGATAGAACGCATCGAAATCACAGATATCCATCTTAACAAACTTGTAATTGGTACGACCCTCTATATCCTTCAAATTCGCCAAATTACCCGCATAAGTAAGTTTGTCTAAGTTAATGATATTGTAATCAGGATATTTGTTTACAAATAATCTCACCACATGAGAGCCGATAAATCCAGCTCCACCTGTAATCACAATGTTTCTCTTACTAGCCATATATTTTTCTTATTATGTTTTACTAAATATTAAAATCCGATGGGTTATTAGACCTGCGTCCCATCAAAAAAATCAAGTATCTTCTGAGATATAAAATCAACCGTTTCATCCGACAACTCCGAATGCATCGGCAATGACAATACCACATTTGACAAGTGCTCAGCCACAGGAAAATCACCCGATTGATATCTGGAATCCTGATAAGCTTTCTGCAAATGTAGTGGAATTGGATAATATATCATAGAATTAATGCCATTTCCTTTCAAAAAATGTTGAAGAGAATCACGATTTTCCGTAGGGACTTGAATCGTATATTGGTGAAAGGAATGGGTGGACTGGTTATTTTTCGCAGGCAAAACAATTTGCGGAATATCCGCCAATTTTAAATCATAGCGAGCCGCTGCACGCTGTCTATTAGCGATGTATTCGTCCAAATATCGCAATTTGACATCCAAAATGGCCGCTTGCATGCTATCAAGGCGGGAATTAACCCCGACTCTGTCATGATGATAACGCACTGTCATGCCATGGTTAGCGATGCATTTCGCGGTTTGGGCGATTTCATCATCATCGGTGAAAAGCGCACCGCCGTCTCCATAACAACCCAAATTTTTGGATGGGAAAAAAGAGGTGCATCCTATATGTCCCATACATCCTGACTTTTTCACGCTTCCATCGGCGAAACGATATTCTGAACCAGTTGATTGACAAGCATCCTCCACCACAAAAAGATGATGATTCCGGGCCAAGGCAAGAATTGCCTCCATATTCGCATTCTGGCCAAACAAATGGACTGGCACAATTGCCTTTGTTTTAGGCGTAATAGCCCTTTCCACCGCCTCAACAGAGAGACAAAAAGTACGAGGATCCACATCCACCACAACAGGCGTAAGGCCCAAAAGAGCCACGACTTCAGCCGTAGCTATGAATGTGAAAGTAGGGGTGATCACCTCATCGCCCGGCTGCAAACCTAACGACATCAAGGCTATCTGCAAGGCGTCGGTTCCATTTCCGACAGGGATGACGTGCTTTACGCCTAAATAGGTTTCGAAATTGTGTTGGAATCGAGTAACTGCCCCACCCTTCACGAATTCCGTGGAGTTCAACACATCTTGTATGGCAGAATCAATTTCATCCTTGATTCTAAGATATTGTCCCTTGAGATCCACCATCGGAATTTGTTCCATACGCACATCTTTTAATATTCCACATCACACAAATAAAGTCCCTCCGCAGGTGCAGATGTTCCAGCCGAACATCGATCTTTCCGTTCTATGACCGCCCGAAATTCCTCAACACTCATCTTACCCTTTCCGACCTCCAACATAGTCCCAACAATCGCACGGACCATATTACGAAGGAAACGATCCGCCTTCACCGTAAAAACCAAACAATCCTCCTCCTCGCTCCACTCCGCAAGCATGATTTTACAATTATTGGTCTTGGTATCGGTATGGACCTTGCTAAAGCTAGTAAAATCGGTATAATCAAATAATGCGGCAGCCGCTTCATTCATCCTCTCCACATTCAATGGAAAGGTCATTTTTGCGGCCAAATCGCTCAAAAAAGGACTCTTTTTGCGTGTAATATAATATTTATAAGTTCTTGATTTAGCATCAAAACGGGCATGAAAATCATCGGCAACCCTTTTCAAGTCATATACAGCGATGTCCAAAGGGAGCAAACTGTTCAGTTTGTTAGTCAAGGCCTTAAAATCATTGATTTCACCGTCAAAATCAAAATGGGCCGCCATTCTTTTGGCATGTACACCGGCATCTGTTCTTCCGGCACCTGTCAATTCCACCTCCTGGCGCAACACCAAAGATAAAGCCGAGGTGAGTACAGACTGTACGGTCACCTCGTTAGGTTGGACTTGCCAACCATGGTAATTAGTTCCTTTGTATGAGAATCCTATCAAATAACGCATGGAATCGTCACTGATGGAGGACTAACACTTTATGTTTAGGCCATTTAAGACCTCTCTAATCTTCTCGTAAGTCGTCATTCTGGTAGGAACGAGAGGCAAACGCAATCTATTGTTGATATAACCCATCAAAGAGAGCATACACTTCGCACCGGCAGGGTTTCCATCCACGAATAACAAATCGAATAAATCGGTAAATTTCTGATGAATTTGTCGAGCGGACTCATAATCACCTTGCAAAGAGAGTCTTACCATTCGACCAAACTCCTTAGGGAATGCGTTTCCGATAACAGAAATCACACCTTGCGCACCCATAGTAATCAATGGATATGTAATACCATCATCACCAGAAATCACCATGAAATCCTTTGGCTTTCTCTTGATGATATCATTAATTTGGTCCATGTTTCCACAAGCCTCCTTAATCGCGATGATATTCTTGAAATCACGGGCCAATCTAACCGTAGTCTCGACCTGCATATTCACACCAGTACGACCTGGCACATTGTACAAAATGACAGGGACAGGAGAGGCCTCGGCGATCGCCTTATAATGTTGATAGATTCCCTCTTGGGATGGCTTATTATAATAAGGGACAACAGAAAGGATCGCATCTATTCCGGTGAAATCATCGTTTTTCAACTTCTCAACGATACCTCTTGTATTGTTACCACCCAATCCAAGTACGATCGGAACTTGTCCTTTAACTTTGCTTTGAACAAATTGGATAATAGACTTCTTTTCCTCTTCAGACAAGGTCGGCGTTTCGGCCGTCGTGCCCAACACTACTAAATAATCGATACCATTCTGCAATTGGTAATCCAATAATCTACCAAGTGCATCGTAATCGACACTCTCATCTTCCTTAAATGGGGTAATCAGAGCGATACCCAATCCTGTAAACTTCGTCTGTACCATAGACTATCTCCAAATTATCTGGAACGCAAAGATATAAAATTATCCCTTTGTTTTGATGGTCCGCAGATAAAATAATATTTGATCTAATATTTGTTCCGCCGTCGCATTGGAAGGCATAGACATCTTAAAATCGTAAAAATCATAGAATGGTTTATCCATTCCACATTTGCAATGGGCAGAAGAAACCTGCGCCAAATACTTTAACGGGAGCGACTCCTTCTTCGTCAAATCGATAAGGATATCAAATGGCTGGGAAAGGAATTTGCCTGTAATGATATTGTTCGGTTTCTCCAATAAATTCACAGATTTCTTATCGAAAAAGAAAACTTTTTCCGAATCGCCGGTACGAGGATCATACTTGGGAATCATACACCAAATCTTCGCGTTTTTCTTATCGGCCACCCTTTGATATAAATTAGAGAAAAGGGTATGATTGATGTGTTCGACATCGATCAATAAAACGACCGATTCGACATCGTCCCAATTCATGAAGCGTTTGTCACGCACTCTTTTCGATTTCTTCAAAAAAGATTTTGCGCTATTATCAATGTATTTTCTTTTAAACTCCAAAAACATGATACACTCCTATTTTACATCAGTCACTCAATCAATATGCAAATATAGTCATTTTCAAACGAACATCATCATTTTTCGCACTAATGCGCCAACGTTAAGGAGAGGCCAAACTTCAAATAGCTTGGATCCATAGCATAACCTCTCATATACAATGAGTTATGTTTGTTTGTCCACAACTTATTCAAATGGTTCATTTCCAAATAGAATCTTGCCCGTTTCAAATGGAAATTCACAAATGCGTTCATATACAAATATTCGCCATACTTCTGATAAAACTCACTTTCAGGATTCTGCAAGAAGAATTGTCCAGTCGCCGGCAAATAATTAGGGGCATAATAAGCTGAATTCCAACGGCCATCCACACCAATCTGAAGATTCAAGACCTTGAATAGCTTGTCAAAACGGAAATAGGCCGCAGAATACCAGTTGATGGACGGCAACGGCAGAATGGAGTTGTTGCTGCACTTCTGTAATACCAAATCATTATCCCAATGGAAACGCCATACGGATGCTCTTTCCCTTATCGCGAATGAAAGCACTTGAATCGTTCCATCATATTGGGCTGGCAACGCAAAGCGGTCCCAATAGATGTAATTGGACAAATTCTTCATGGTCGCAGTGGCGGAAAGACCGATTTTATCGTAAAAAGCGAAGGTGGGGAAACGCAAAGTTCCATCTACCGAGAAGGTGTTTTTGTAATCAAAGTCCCTATTCCACTCTATATGGTTGGAAAAATAGTGTTCCTCAAAATAATCTGGACATTCACGATCGTATGAAACATTCGCTTCAATCTCAACACGTTGTTTTCCCCAGTTGGCCTTGCTGGATAACGCGCCGCCCAAACTCAAGCTTCCAGCCCTCTCCTTCTCATCCAAGAAGTAGTATTCACCGAAGAAATCATAGGTAAACGCCTCTCCGCTATGTTTAGACAATTTAGCGCCAATACCCATCTTCTGCTTATAAGTGGAGGTATAGACCGGATTCATCAAATAACCCAAAGAATCGTTGTAATGGGTGACAGGTCCGGTAGCCAAAGAGCGTTCCTTATCTAAAGCGGTATACTTCTTCACATCAAGCGTCACATAAGCGGCCAGACCGAACCTCATCAATTTGTTAAACTCCTCGTTCAAAGTGATTCCCACCGCATGTTTCATATGCCAGAAACGGGTGGAATCGACCGTTTTCAACGAATCCCACAATGGTTTGTCATTCAATCCATAGGCATGATAAAAGCTATCCACATTTATACCGGAAGGGTCCAATGAACGTTCGTAATATCGTCTCCTATCCGCCTCAGATTCAAACGTATAAATAATGGATGTCACCGGTACGAATTCATATTTAAATGAATCCTTCGCTACGGAAATCTCCTTCTCAAAACCAAAATGTTTTTTGAGGTTCAAATAAGCATTCCAGTTGCGCACCTTATTGAACGCGTTTTCATTCGAAAAGACCGGAATATTGGCAGGATCCATATTTCCTGTGTTTTTAGGATCCGAGATGTATCTATCATCAAGGAATCCACCGCTTTCATAGGATTCAAATCCATTGATGGAGATAGCGGCCATATATTCGAAACTGCCTCCTTGGTAAGAGGAGAAAAAGCCGATATTATGATATTTAGTAGAGGATGACTGATAGGCGCCATAAGCCTTGGTCCAGTTGCCATACATACCAAAATTCAACTTCGCCCCCGCATTCACCGTGAATAAACCATCTATAAAACGGTTATCACGGTTGTGGGTTCCGCCTCCATAATAATCCACATAAGAAAAGGGATCCTTGGTGTTGTAATACTGTATCTCATCGATTGGACGGTAGAACAGTTGATAAGGTTGGAAGAAAATAAAATCGGTTTTATTGTAACGGTCGGCAAAAATGGCGGATTGTGATGGAGAACCCAAATTACCAAGCGTCTGCAAATTGACTGTCTCTTTCAATGCATGGTTGTTAATATAGAATTCAGCCATTGAAGTATCCAACGCACCCTCCGTCTTAAAACCGATAGGGCCTTCCGAACGCCAACAATAAATAGATCGGTTGGCCATAATGGAATCACGGACCCTACGTCTCTCCATCTCCTTTTCGGAGAGTTCTTCCCTATGTTTTCTAGATTTCTTCGACGATAATGTATCAACCGAAAGCGTCACAGAGTCTTTCTTCGCCTCCTGGACAGACAAAGAATCTGAGGTTTCACCGGCACCCATCACGATGGCCGGCATCCACCATAACAACGCTAAAAATATTTTCGTATAAAGTTTCATACAAATCATTCTGGAGCGATAAACAAGGAATCGCCCACATAGTTTATTTACTATCAGCTCTCCATTTATGGCGATACCATAAAACCCAAGCGGACAAAGCACCGATCAATGCCCATAAAATATCCTTCTGGGTATCAAAAGGATCACCCTGAGCTCCCACAAAATCGTCAGCGCCTTCCACTGAATAAAATATGGTGCCATACTCGATCAATTCATATGCCGCACTGACCGCAAGAGAGACACTGATGGCCAAAAAAGCGGAAAAACCGCCCTTTTGAGTCACGCCACGCACGACAAGCAATTGGCGACAAGCCAAGTAAGGGGTAAAACCTTGCATAAAATGGCCCAATTTATCGTAGTTGTTACGACTCCACCCCAATGTTTGACCCAAGAAATCATCCGGATTGAAAAACGGCACCTTAGGATATGAATAGATACCGCCAATCACAAGAACAAAAATATGGACAATGATGACCACATTTAAAAAACCTGGCAAATGCACCCCTTTCGCAATTAAAGAAAGGATGAAGAACAAACCAATGAAAGCAGGAGCGGTCTCCATCACCCAGACAGCGTTATCATACGCCAAAGCGACGGTAAGCGCACTAAGCAGCGTCACTCCCATGTAAAGAAGAAACACATTGTCTTTCAATAATTTTGTCTGATCTGTCATGCAAATGAAATTTCCTTTTTTTCCTAAAATGCAAAGATAAGAAAAAAATAAGATTACGCTTTATCAAATCAACTGGAATCGGAATTTTTGTATTTAAAAATCAGTTAAAACCAAAAGACGTTTCAACTATCTTAACGATAAGGAAGAGGCTCTTCCCGAAGAGTAGATATAAAAACAAAATTGTTACCCCTTTTATCCAATATTTTATGTAACTTTGTAGTCGATTAAGAAAAACAAAAAGATTATGAGTGACCAACGTTACAATCTTCGTGGAGTATCCGCCAGCAAGGAGGATGTCCATAACGCGATCAAAAACATCGACAAGGGTATTTACCCTAAAGCTTTCTGTAAAATAATCCCTGATATTTTAGGTGGTGACCCAGACTATTGCAACATCATGCATGCGGATGGCGCCGGAACCAAATCGTCATTGGCTTACCTTTACTGGAAAGAGACTGGTGACCTATCCGTTTGGAAAGGTATTGCGCAAGATGCGTTGATCATGAATATCGATGACCTACTCTGCGTAGGAGCGACTGACAATATTTTGGTATCATCCACCATCGGAAGAAACAAACTTCTAGTTCCAGGAGAGGTGATTTCAGCCATCATCAACGGAACAGACGAATTGTTGGCGGAGCTTCGTGAAATGGGTGTCGGCGTATACGCCACTGGCGGTGAGACCGCTGATGTGGGTGACTTGGTCCGTACCATCATCGTGGATAGCACAGTAACTTGCAGAATGAAGCGTTCCGATGTCATCGACAACGCCAACATCCAACCAGGCGATGTTATCGTAGGTTTGGCATCATATGGACAAGCCACTTACGAGAAGGAGTACAATGGTGGAATGGGTAGCAATGGTTTGACTTCCGCCCGCCACGATGTCTTCGCGAAATACTTGGCCAAGAAATATCCTGAGAGTTTTGACGCTGCCGTTCCCGATGAATTGGTATATTCTGGTGGTTTGAAGTTGACAGACGCAGTGGAGAACTGTCCAGTCAACGCTGGAAAGATGGTACTTTCCCCTACCCGTACCTACGCACCAGTCATCAAGAAGGTGTTGGACGAACTCCGTCCATCCATCCATGGTATGATCCACTGCTCCGGCGGTGCGCAAACCAAGGTGCTTCACTTTGTTGAGAATGTGAAAATCACTAAGAACAATATGTTCCCTGTTCCTCCATTGTTCAAGACCATCCAAGAGCAATCCGGCACAGATTGGCAAGAGATGTACAAGGTGTTCAACATGGGTCACCGCTTCGAAATCTATTTGCCAAAAGAGAAGGCGAACGACGTGATCAAGATCTCCAAATCATTCGGAATCGACGCTCAAATTGTTGGTTTTGTGGAGAAAGCGGAGAAGACTCAACTCGTTATCGAAAGCGAATTCGGACGTTTCGAATACTAAAAAAACATAGTTTCAAAGCAAGGGCATTCCATTATGGGATGCCCTTTTTGTTTTAAACGTCCATTCTTTGAAAGAAATTCGCCAATCATTGAAAAATCTAACCTTCTTCCCTCGCATTCATCTATATTTGCTTTGAATACTACAGAAAGATTCGTCTTTAAAAACCATAAACACAAACACGAAGATTTATGAATAGGGAAAAATTAGCACATACAATCCTCCTTATATGCTTATTCTTGCATTGCGCCGCATTAAGCGCACAAAGACAAGAGGTGGTAAAACTCAATATCAAAGCGGAGCCAACCATCGGAGGA
The DNA here is from genome assembly GCA_024401515.1 of Paludibacteraceae bacterium. Lineage (GTDB taxonomy): Bacteria > Bacteroidota > Bacteroidia > Bacteroidales > Paludibacteraceae > UBA1181. The sequence goes on from JAKSKY010000004.1 coordinate 35,445, forward strand.
AACGTATTGAGCGATAAGGAGTCTTATAAAAAGGATGAGACAGGAACATTCGTAGCCATCGCCAATAAAGGGTACCAATTCACCAAATGGAAGAAGGATGACCGTGATTACGCCACAACGGATACCATCACCATTGAACGACTACCTAGAGATCTACGTCTCACAGCCTATTTCGAACTGATTACCAACACAGTAAAGACAAGCGTCAACATACCGAACGGAGGTTCTGTCACGACCAACAGTGCCAACAACCAATTCGCCCCAGAAGATACGGCTATCATCGTCGCCACCCCAAACTGTGGCTATCTTTTCTCCCACTGGGAGGGCGACACCCCCGATGAAATGGAGGAAAATACTCTAAAATTATTCGGCGTACAAAAGGACTACTCTTTCTCTGCGGTATTCAAGGAGGATCCAGACTACAAACCGATGATCAGTATCAGCGAAATCATGCCTTGTAACCTCTCCACCTACATGGACAGCGACTACTACAATTTCTCTGGTTACATGGAACTGGCCAACAAGGGCAACTGTAGAGAGAATCTGAAATCGTACACCATCACACATTACAAATTGAAGAAAAAAGGTGTATATAAACTTAAATGGGAATGGACGATCGAGCAAGATTACTACATAGAAGGTAATAGCCTCAATCTCATGTGGATGGACGAACGTTACAGTGAGGCTGACGTGAAAAAAGATAGCAAAAAAAGTGATCATTCGCCTTACAAATTGGATCCTGATGGAGGCTATATCGTCATCCGGAAGGGAGAGGTTCTCATCGATTCACTCGCCTACTCGCCTACAGACGCACACATCTCCTACGGAAGGTATGGCGGCAAAGAGGGATTCATGGATCCGTCTCCTTATCAGAAGAATCTCCCCGCCTACGACAACAATATGGATGATCGTTGCGAAAAGGTTTACTTTAGCGAGTTGGGCGGTCTAAAAGAGAAGTCATTCACCTTGTCCTTATCGTGCGCAACCAAAAATGCCGACATCTACTACACCACCAATGGTCAAGAGCCGACAAAAAAGAGTGGCACATTGTATCAAAAACCATTTAACATAGAGGGGAATACGTGCGTCAGGGCTAGAGCTTACCACGAAGAGATGCTCGCCGGAGAAATCGAAACCCACTCCTATCTATTTAACGACGACAAGCATCAAAAATGCGGTGGATTCACGGTTCCAATCGTTTCCATCACCGTTGACAACGACTATTTCTACGATAATACGATAGGTATATATATCACCGGAAAGAATGGTATACAAGGCGATAAAGATTGTAGCGGAGTCGGTAATTACAACCAAGATTGGCAGCGTCCTGTAAACTTCGAATATATCGTGGATGGTGAACAAAAGGAGTCAAGAGAGGTGGAATCCGCCATAGTGGGAGGTTGTTCCATCACCGCCACCATCAAATCATTGTCGCTCAAGGCCTCCAAAAAGACGGGCCACGAGAATTACGATTACCATTACTTCCAATCCAAGCCGGAGGTCACACACAAAACCCTTCATCTAAGAAACGGAGGCAATGATAACACAGGTCTAAGATTTAGAGATGGACTCTTGCAGACATTCGCCATCGGCATGAACATCGATTACCAAGCATACCAGCCGGTAGCCTACTATCTGAATGGCAAATATATGGGTCTAATGAACCTAAACGAAAGAACCAATGCGGATTATGTAACCTCCAACTATGGAGTTGACGAGGATGACATCGACTTGGTAGTCCTTTCCGACCAAAAAGGCATTTCCGCCTCTAAAGGAACCTTGGAGAACTACAACGAATTGGTGGATTACCTTTCCAACAGCGATCCAAATGATGTGAACTACTTCAAAGGGGCTTGCGAAAGAATGGATATGGACGAATACATCGATTATCAGATTCTCCAACAATACATGGCCAACGTCGATTGGCCAGGCAACAACACGAAGATTTGGAGGAAAAAGGAAGATGGTTCACTTTTCCGTTGGATTCTTTACGACATGGATTTTGCGCTTGGTCTATATGGCACCTACAGTTACAAAATCAATATGTTCAATTGGTGTCAAGGGAAAGAGGTGACCAACTGGGGAAACAAGAAGAGTTGGATGACTACAATTTTCGCCAATCTCTGCAAAAACAAGGAGTTTAAACTTAAATTCTACAAGCGTTACAAAGAGGAGTTGGAGACCCGATTCACCCACGAAAACATCAAGATGGTATTCGATAGTATCACAACCCTTGTCGATGCGGAGTTCTGCGCCACCAAAGGACAAACAGCTACTAGTGCGGCTAAAAGCATCCGTGAATTCGCATTGAACCGACAAGAGGTAGTGAGCACACAATTGGAAGAATTCATCGGTGATTTAAAGCGAGAGTTGACAGGCGAGGCATTGACGGAAGCGGAGAACATCCTCCTCTACCCGAACCCAACGCACGATCGCTTTACCATTGAATCCGAAAGCGAAATTGAATCTGTCTCACTCTCCGCCAGCGACGGAACACTTGTTTTCTTCGAATCCAGCGGAGAAAAGAGCTACCAAAAAGATATAAGCGGCTTGGCACCTGGAGTCTATTATGTAAGAATCGTCTCCGGACAAACAAGCATGACCAAGAAAATTATCAAACAGTAAGTTTCATTCAGTTGTGAAAATGCCCGATACCATCTGTGGTACCGGGCATTGCTTTTTATCATATATAGAAGAGACTACTTCCCTTGGTTCCAATAATTGCATTTAACGCCCTTTACACCGGGGTTTACCACAAACATTTTACCAGCCTCCGGATACTTCTCATTTCCCCCTTCGGACATCCACAAGGATGCAGTCGTAATATAGAGTTCATCCAAGTTCTCGCCACCAAATGCCAAAGCCGTCACATTCTCGGCTGGCACCTCAATCTTTTGGAGCAACTCTCCAGTAATTGGATTCCAACGCGTCACACAAGCCGCACCCCAATTAGCGATCCAAAGCATACCCTCCTCATCGATGGTGTTGCCATCTGGGGTTCCCATATTGGAAGCGAAAGAAATGACCTCCCTACGGTTGGAGATTTCGCCCTTTTCTTCGTCAAAATCAAAAGCGGAAACCTTGAGCGTCGGTGTATCTTGGTAATACATCGTCTTACCATCCAAAGACCACGCCACACCATTGGAGATGGTAACGCTATCCAATACCTTTTCGCCCTTTCCATCAGCATCCAGCTTGAAAAAATTGGCCTTCAATGGTGTGCAATCCTTGTCCATGGTACCAATCCACAAACGTCCTTGCGCATCACACTTTCCATCATTGTAACGGTTTCCTGCCGCTCTACCCTCCGGATCTGCGATGAAATCCAATTTTTCCGTTGAGAGTGTCAAGCGATAAATACCATCCTCCAAGCCGACAATCACACAATCCTCTTGATAGGGAATCACCGTACCAATCTGCTTCGTTAACTTAATCTCACGGTTTTTACCATCTTTCGGCGTGAAAATCAAAAGACTACCCTGCGTATCAATCCAAAGCAGACGGTTATATTTATAATCCCAAATCGGACCTTCTCCCACACGCATTACGGTATCCACCGCCACTGCGCACTTCACGTTCAAAGAATCATTCATACATGTACCATTTTTTGGATGAGTTCCCTCTGTGGTGTCACAAGAGGAAATGACGCCACTTGCCATCAGCAAGGAGGCGAAAATTAACGTCTTATTCATATATCGAAACATCTATACTGCCATTGAATAGCAGGACAAAGATAGACATAAATGTGAAATTGAGACTCCCCTTCTATCCTTTTTTGCCTATTTCAAGAATTAATCGTAACTTTGAACGAATTTTTAAGGAAACAGATAAACAATAATAACATACGTTTTATGGCTGAAAATTCTTTATTGAGCAAGTTGGACGGATTGGAGCATAAATTTGAAGAGATCTCCACCCTCATAACCGACCCTGCCGTCATCGCGGACATGAAAAGATATGTGAAACTCAACAAAGAGTATCACGACTTGGAGTTGATTATGAATGCCAAGAAAGAATACCAAAATACCCTTTCCAATATTCAACAAGCCAAAGAAATCCTCGAAACAGAATCGGACAGCGAGATGAGGGAGATGGCCAAGATGGAGTTGGACGAGTTGGAACCTAAAATTCCTGAAATGGAGGAGAGAATCAAGATATTATTGATTCCTTCCGACCCTGAGGATTGCAAGAACGCGATTGTGGAGATCCGTGGCGGAACAGGTGGCGATGAAGCTGCCCTATTCGCTGGTGACCTATTCAAAATGTATGCGAAATATTGCGAAATGAAGGGATGGCAAGTGAGCGTATCCAGCTTTAACGAGGGAACAGCAGGTGGTTACAAGGAAATTATCTTCAATGTTTCCGGTGACAATGTCTACGGAACCATGAAATATGAGTCTGGCGTTCACCGTGTGCAACGCGTGCCGGCGACTGAAACCCAAGGCCGTGTCCACACCTCCGCAGCCACAGTGGCTGTTTTGCCAGAGGCGGATGAATTCGACGTCCAAATCAATGAAGGTGAAATCAAGTGGGATACTTTCCGTTCAGGCGGTGCCGGTGGACAGAACGTCAACAAGGTGGAATCAGGTGTAAGACTTCGATATATTTGGAAAAACCCTAATACGGGCGTTGCGGAAGAGATTTTGATCGAATGTACAGAAACCCGTGACCAACCGAAGAATAAGGAGCGTGCCCTATCACGCCTCCGTACCATGATCTACGACCGAGAGCACCAAAAATATATGGACGACATCGCGGCACGTAGAAAGACCATGGTCTCAACAGGTGACCGTTCGGCCAAAATCCGCACCTACAACTATCCACAAGGTCGTGTGACGGACCACCGTATCAACCTTACCCTTTACAATTTACAAGCGGTAGTGGGCGGTGAAATCCAAGAAATCATAGATAAATTAATCGTGGCGGAGAACGCCGAAAGATTAAAAGAAAGCGAGTTATAAAATTAATGGTATTGTAACAATGATTTGCAATAATGTTTTAGAAGCGATCGGAGAGACGCCGCTGATACGTATCAATAGATTAAATCCAAACCCTAACGTAAATATCTACGCTAAAGTTGAGGGTTTCAATCCTACAGGTAGTATCAAGGACCGTATCGCGATCCAAATGATAGAGCAAGCCGAAAAAGAGGGAAAACTCACACCTGGTAAAGTCATCATCGAACCTACCTCCGGCAACACGGGTATCGGATTGGCCATTGCGGGCATTGTAAAAGGATACAAAGTGGAGATCGTCATGAGTTCCGCCGTATCTGTCGAGAGAAGAAAAATCATCCGTTCATATGGTGGAAAGGTTATTTTGACCGCTGCTAACGAAGGAACGGACGGTGCCATCAGAATGGCCCATAAAATGGTGGCAGAGAATCCTGATAAATATTTCATGCCAGACCAATTCTCCAATGCGGCCAATTACCAAGCCCACTACGAGGGTACCGCAACTGAGATCTGGAATCAAACCCAAGGCAATATAGACTACCTTGTATGCGCATTGGGAACCTCCGGTACCATCATGGGTATCTCCAAATTCCTGAAACAACACAAGCCAGACATCAAAGTGGTTTGCGCACACCCTATCAAGGGCCACTACATCCAAGGATTGAAGAATATGGAGGAGGCTATCGTACCTGCCATCTACGATCCATCCAGAATTGACGAGCAAATCATGGTGGAGAGCGAAGAGGCAATTGAGATGGCCCGAAAAATCATCGCCAACGAAGGTATTTTCGCAGGTATGAGTAGCGGCGCCGCCCTATTGGCTGCCGTCAGAATGGCTGAAAAAATAGATAAAGGGAACATCGTGGTCGTCTTCCCAGACCGTGCGGAGAAATACCTCAGCACCAAGATGTTCGATCAATTCAGCGAAGATTAAGACCAACAAACATAAAAAAATTAAGGCATCCATATGATGCCTTTTTTATTTGAATATCTAATCCAACAATCTTAATCCTTAAATATCTATAGATATGGAACCCCTACGGGGTTAATAATAGACTTAGTTGAACTTGTCGATTGCCTTAATTCTTAATTGGTTTCGCCGAACTCACCGACTGCGTCGATTCGTTTCTTAATTCTTAATAAAAAAATTATTCCGCCTCCTCATCAGGCTCTATATGAATCGATATCAGCGTCTCCTTGCCATACTTAGAACGGACCGCATTCTCCGCCAATACAGTAATATGATGCGCTTCGGAAACTGTCATCTTCGGGTCCACGACAATATGGGCGCTGATGATAATCGTAGGACCATTTCTACGGGTTTTCAGTTCATGGACATTATCAACGCCCTCTACAGAGGTGATCAAAGAGACCACATCGTTCTCCACTTCCTCCGACAATGAACCCTCTGTCAATTCGTGTAAGGCTGGCATAATCATCTTTACCGATATCACAATAATAAAGATACTGATCGCACAGCAGACCAATGGATCCAAGACCGCCCATTGTCCTCCCAACAACATGGCACCTCCAATACCTAAAGCAGATCCTATGGATGATAACGCATCCGTTCTATGATGCCATGCATTGGATATCATTGCTGGACTATTCACCCTTTTACCTACCCTTGCTGTCCACTGATAGAGCAACTCCTTCACCAAAATTGAAACCAGGGCAGCCACCAGTGCGATGATGCCAGGAACAGCAAGTTCACCACCATCCATCACCACATTGATTTTCTGCAAACCGCTCACCATCAGCTCCGAGCCCACCACTAACAACATAATCGCCACAATAACAGTCGCCAATGTCTCATATTTTCCATGACCATAATCGTGTCCTTTGTCAGCGGCCTTACTGCTCACCTTCACCATCACCAACACAATCACATCACTGATCAAATCGCTAATGGAATGAATCGCATCCGCCATCATGGCTGCACTCTGTCCAAGCAATCCCGCAGCCAATTTAAAGGCAGCCAACAACAAATTGCCGATCGCGCCACCGATGGTGACACGTGATATGGTTTGCTCTCTATTCATAGAAATAATCCGTAACTTATCAGACATTAGGAAATTTGGGAAATCTCCTGTTGCAATAACTCCAAGAATTTAGCCGCATCACCCCCATCCATTTGCGCATGGTGAAACTGAAACGAAATAGGCAGTGTGGATTTAAAAAATCCTTGACGGATTTTTCCCCACGACATAAAAGGATTGGTGAAGAGTTCTGTGTACTGATTGACGATGGAATCCAACTCGGTCTGAATCAAGGAAGAGGTTCCCACAACCATAAATTCCTCTTGAGGATAGTCTTCACAATTACGAGCCACACGATCTGTTAGAATATCATAATCATAACTAAACTGTTGCCAATCCGAATAATATGGAACATCGCAAGAGTTTAATCCGCCCTTAACATTTTTCACAATCACATTCACCGCCATGCGATCATACATATAAAGTTTTCCTTGGTGGGGCAAAAGATAAAACTCTTCCAATTCACTGGCAACCTTTGCGATGCACCAACAAAACAACATATTGAATTTCGCCTTACGTTTCTTCGCTATTTTACGCAAACGAGTCACATCCAGCGTCTTTGTCAAAGTCACCATAGGCATAGGCGACTTCATCCAAAGCTCAAAGGCTTGCGCACGGTTGGTATCTTGCGGATTAACTTCTTGTCTCATTCTTTTCAGACACTATTTAGAACCGGCCTTCATAAAACGAACCTTTTTTCCATCGATTATAGCGATGTAGACTCTATTGCTCTGTAGATTGCCCAACGACATCTGATGACCTTCCATATCGAAAATCAACACATCCTCCGACATCTCCACCTCTTTATAATCCACTAAATCACGAAGACAAGAAGGATCCGACACTTCAAACTTAATCCAATCGATATTGATATAACTTGCCGGAATATAAAGTTTCAAAATATGTGTACCCTCACTAAGATGAATGGTACCTACTCGAACCTCCTCATACTGCGACCAATCATCGCATATTTTGGCAATCGTATAGGGTTCTGTCAACAAAGTATCGCCCAAATACAATCTAAAACCCTCCACTTCGAAACCATTGGAGACATAAGCAAATACATCGTAATCATTGGTCTCCTGTACATCAATGGTATACTCTAGCCATTCACCTTTTTCAGTGTAACCCAATGCGTAACCATCCTCAGCCGTAACGATATCGACCCAATCATCGCGATAACCAGTTGCTCCCTTGTCCGTCTCATCATTGTCATGATAAGAAAAACCTTGTCCAGCCACATCATAATTCTCCGCCTGAATCATACCAGGAATACGTGCCGGCTCACCATGAAAAGGGGTTTGAGGCACATCGACAGGTGTCAATGTTAAACGATAGGCATATAACTTACTCTCCAAATCCAGCGAGAGATTAAGCGTCGAACCACTGATCAACACCTCCTTCTCATAGAGCAAATCAGTAGAGGCAACCGGCTTATCCTTACTCTCCCACTTTACACGTTCAAGTTTTACCACGACACGTCCATTAAAGAACTCTGGTAATTTTTCAAACATGACGGAGACTTCTCCTTCCGTGTTTCCTCCGACAATCAAAGTAGCCTGGTTTCTCTTCCTATCCACGCACGCAAAACCATCCACCTTATCACTCTTATCATTAGGAGGCGTCACCATAGCCATGTAACCAGTCATCTCTCCATACCATTTGTAGAGCCACCATCCGCCGCCTTTTTCGTTCTTATCCGTCAAAAGACTACCCAAACGACCTGGCAATCCGGTATGCCACCAAGAGATGGTCGCGCTCTCCACATTGTTACGCTCGAACTTAGCGATGAAGGGAACACAATAACCCGGACACCCCTCAAACTTACGCTTGTCCTCATCCGAACTGCAACTATACTCGTTGATGCAGTATGGTAATTCATCAATACCTAGATCAGCCTGCAATTGACGCGCCTTTGTCACAGCATCAATAAAACCTTCCGCACCCCACTGATGCCAACAGAATAGATCAGGCAAACAGTTATTCTCCATGCAATAGGTAAAGAAGGTCTTCATCCAATTAGGATTGTAATAGGCGATGGCAGGACCCGCGATCTTCGCGTTGGGTTCCAATTTACGGATCAAATCATAGGTAGGTTTCCAAAGGTTCTTGCAGAAATCCTCCACACCTGCGGGCCATGTCTCATTAGGCTCGTTCCAGATCACATAACTGTCGATATTGGTCAGACCAGAATTTAATTTCTTCTTCACCAATCGCTCAATTTCGCTCAACCACTTCTCCTTACCAGGGTATTGATAAGGCCAATAAGGCAACAAATCAGCAAAACTGATCTGTACCGTAGCGGTGGTATTTTTCAAGCGATCCGCCACGATAAAGGCATCACCGAAATTGTGTTGATTGCCATTCTTTCCCTCTGGGGGTTGGCAATACATCTTGGGTTTTAAAGGTGCTACAAGATTATTGATATCGGCAGGAATCGTCTCTGTCACGCCATACAACGCACCGGAAGCACAATGTGTAACAGGGCGGATACTATCAGTCAGATAGACTCTGAGAAGCTCCGCAGCGTAACCATTTCCCCAAGAGAGGAAAAGAAGCGATATTAGAATGACGACATATTTCTTAGAATAGTTCATGCGCAAAAAAATATACTACGCAACAAATATAAGAAATTCAATTCATAAATAGTCCATCCACCCTTCAGAAGCTGTTGATTATTTTTATGGGAGATAATTATGTCGCAGTAGAATTTATAAAAAAAGGAAGAAGGCCCGCCCATAAGGTAAGCCTTCTTTAAAACATCTCTATAAAACCACCCCAGTGACTCTAAGAAAAAAAAAATTTACTTCAATAATAGTTTCTCCACTTTGGTATCCGAATCAGAGACTATCTTCACACAATAGACGCCCCTACTTTGGGCAGAGAGATTCACTACTGTTTCTCCAGAAATGGTTTGATTATAAATCACATCACCTCTCATATCAGAAATAACCACATTCGAAGGAGTATCACCTACCACAATGGTCACCTGGTCTGAGGCCGGATTAGGATAAACGCTAGAGAGATATCTGACCTCCACATCATCCTCCACTCCGGTAGATTGTGACTGTGAACCGCCACCCAATTCGACATTTACAGAACTTGAGCCGCCCACGACATTTTCTCCATGATAATCGCTGATTTGATAGGAATTAGCCCCTAAAACACCGGAAATCTTTTTAATAATACCATTGTTATTAAACAAAAAGACTTCATATTTATATCCTGTATAATCTATTTCCGTACCAGTCATCAATTCCACAACGCCATCCTCCTCAATATAGCCAGCATCTGAATATTGCTCATAGTAAACATTGTATGGCTCCCTGATGATCGAACTATTATATTTAGTATCTAAATACCTAATTTTCAATATCCACGAATTGGCGTTTTTCACATCAACAGAAAGCTTTTGGCTTTGAGAAGAAATCAAATTCGCCTCTATCTCATATTCAGAAGGCTCTTGAATCTCTTCATCCGTGATTTCTACAGAAACATCGGATCCCGCCTCCGCAAAAAATCCACTTCTTAAATTCACCTCTTTTTTAGCCGTCAAAATAACCTTTGCGCCATTCTCCACAACAAATTCATTATCACATGGGACAATCAACGATGAGGCGCTATACTTCTGATAAGTCTGATTAGCAGACACCTGCGTAGCGGTTTCGCAAAAATTTCTTGTATAAGGAGAGACACCGATTACAACACATTGATAAGTATTGTAAATGTTACTTGTATTAGAAATAACGCCGCCAGAGGACAACAGCATATTGGTCATATCAATATTATAATAGCCATTGTAACTTCCGTTCCATCCAAAATTGACATAATAATAGAATTGGTTATCCGCCTCTCTGTATTGATAGCCACTCAAAACAAAAGCATGTCCTTCGTCCGTATTTTTTGGATTCTGACCACCAATGTAAATGGGACGACCCGCACGAATTTCCGTGGTCAAAAGATGATGCCAATTGTCGTTCCGCCAATTTGATCTAAACTGAGTTTCCAATGAATTATATCCAAAATCACGAAAGGCATAGGTCGCATTACGAGCATAGGTCGTTGTACCGGAACATCCATATTTAGCATATTGGGCCAAACCGCATCTGCTAATAAAACGGCTTATTTCATCATGTTGGTCATCATTCAATCCATAAGCGGTCATTAGACGCCAATCATAACTATCATCGTATGAGTTACCATACTTATCCACCACATGGGAGAAGGTAGGCCAAGACCATTTCCACATCACCTGGGCCAAAGCGACAGCGCCACAACCAGCTATGGAGTGTTCACAATTATCGTTTGCATATTCACTCACAGGGCAATAGTCATTAAAACTTTGCCCCCATCTCACATGACCTTCCCTATCCCAATCGCAAAGCAGGTCCGTTCCTTCCTCGTAAGAGAGTCCACGCAACGTTGTACCACCCATCAAACCGCTCCACTTATCAGAAACATCTGTCAAAAGCGTATCTACCGATTCGTCAAACGACCCATCATCCGTATTATCCTTAGATGACAACCAATCCAAATAGGAGATTCCCTCTTTGTAAGCGTCAAGCCATTGGGAATAGGCTACGTTTTCTTCACTATTCTCTTTCTCATATTTACTGTCTAACGAATAGGCTAAAATTGGATCGGCACGGAAATCCGCGGAGACCATTACCCATCCTCCATCCTCAAAATTGCATACATACATAGTGACGAGTCCATCTTTTTCCTCTGTCACAACATCACTCACTTGCATAGACTTATTTCGGGTAGTCATAAAATTTACCGCCACCCTCTTCGCCAGATCTTCTGAGACTTGCGAACCACCATTATCTGCTGTCATAACCGCGGAATATCCTGAGAAGGAAACACTAGATGAAAGCAACAGAACACCCAACACCAATGGTTTGAAATGAATTTTCATTGATTTAAACTTCAAAGATTATAAAAATAAAACCCTTTCATATAACCTAACATAGTAACCCATGTTAGCCTGATAATTCATACGAAAGTCAAAAAAAGTGTAATAATCATCCGCTTAGAAGAAAGGAAACTCTTATTTCCAATTTCTAAAACAATGCAAAATTAAGAAAAACTTATTTTATGGACAAATGTTTCGCGACAACAGAATAAAATATCCACATCATTCTAACCATATTGCGGAAGGAGCCCTAAAGCGGACTACTTGATATCCTTAGAGATAAATGGGCTCACTACTCCTCCAAATTCACGGATTCCGGAACCAAGAAATTTCCTATGCGATAATCGATATTGGCCTTCTGGGCTTGGCTGACTTGATATTTTCTATCCACATGATACATCTTCCCATCCTTGATGAAATGCGCTCCCGTTTGGTGGAATCTAAAGGGAATGTCCAGGCGAATGCACTGTTCTCGGACAGATAAGACCCATTCGTAGTCACAAGGACGCGCACAATAGCCGGATTCCCCACCCACGGATACCTCTTGAATCGTATTATTCAAATAGGGCGATAAATTAATCGGCTCCAACATAGGGGCCACTACAATGGTTTTATGCTTAATCGGCAAAGCATTGAATATAGGCAATCTATAATCGGCCATCTTTTGATTCTCGACCGTACAACCCACGACCACATTGTCATAACCATCTCCCCAGTCATCCGGCATGCAAGCCTTCAAACGGTCAATTCGTTTGGTGAAAAATATGAAGTGAAGATCGCTCCTCTCCTTCATCATCCGCCAACATTCCGCACGCCACTCATCCGCATCCTGCAACAAAAAATCAGAGGTAAAACAGGTAAAGACCACCTTGCCAGGCTCGATCTTCCAACTCTTGTCTCTCTTGCGTTTCAATGGGAGGTTAAAGTTCCCTGTTTTACGGGCCATACTACTGGAGATTTCGCTACCATACATCTCATCCTGACGATAGACATAGCAATATTTACACCCAGGACTCACTTTGGTGCAACCATGCCACGGGTTCCAGTTGGTATATATATCGTAATTCTCGCCCATAAATCAATTAATATTTCAAAGGTAATCCATTTTTCAGAACATCTATTTAACAAATAGTAATATTCTTAACTCAAAATTCTATCTACAACAATCATAGAGATGATTATCTTTGTAAAAATACAAAGTAAAGCTTACACCCTATCCTGAAAGTATTTTAAACAATGAATTTATTAACTTATAAAATTAAAATTAAGATTTATGGCAACGAAGTATTCAGGCACACAAACTGAAAAGAATTTGGAGGCCGCATTCGCCGGCGAGAGCCAAGCACGCAACAAGTACACCTACTTCGCCTCTAAGGCAAAGAAGGAAGGTTTCGAACAGATTGCCGACATCTTCCTTAAAACTGCGGAGAACGAGAAAGAACACGCTAAAATGTGGTTCAAGGAGTTGAACGGCATCGGATCCACAGCAGAGAATCTTGCGGCAGCCGCAGCAGGAGAGAACCATGAGTGGACCGACATGTACGAAGGATTCGCCAAGACAGCCGAGGCAGAGGGATTTCCCGCATTGGCGAAAAAGTTCCGTTTGGTCGCCGCTATCGAGAAGCGTCATGAGGAGCGTTACCGCGCATTGCTTCACAACATCGAGGCACAAGAGGTATTCGCAAAGAGCGAGGTAAAAGTTTGGGAGTGCAGAAACTGCGGTCACATCGTAGTTGGAGAGAAGGCACCAGAGGTTTGTCCTACATGCGCTCATCCACAAGCTTACTTCGAGGTTCACGTGGATAATTTCTAACCATTTGAAATATCCTTTCAATAGAAAAGGCGAAACCCATAATTGAGTTTCGCCTTTTTCTTAACACTCCGGGATGTATTATCCGCCGAAGTTATCGAAACGAATCATATCGTCCTCAACGCCCAAGCTATGGAGCAAATCAAGAACGGTCTTCGCCATCATTGGAGGTCCACACAAGTAGTACTCACAATCCTCTGGATTCTCGTGTTGCTTCAAGTAGGTATCACCCATTACTGGAGCGACGAAACCTGGCGTATACTTAACACCTGCCGCATCAGCCTTTGGATCTGGACGGTCCAATGCCAAATGGAAGTGGAAGTTAGGGAAATCCTTCTCCAATTGCAAGAAGTCATCCAAGAACGGAATCTCTTCCAAAGCACGTGCACCATAGAAGTAGTGCATTGGACGGTTACGATCCTCTGGAGCGATACCATTACCCTTCAACATATGCATAATTTGCGCACGAAGAGGAGCCATACCGGCACCACCACCGACCCAAATCATCTCTCGGCCTGAACCATATACAGGACGGAACTCTCCGTAAGGACCTGACATGATTACCTTATCACCTGGCTTCAAGTTAAAGATATATGAAGAAGCGATACCTGGGTTCACCTCCACGAATGGGCTCTCACCCTCTGCCAATACGTTAGGAATTGGCTTACCATCCTCTCCAAGGATTTGCTTACCTGTCTTAGGATCTGTCTTGAAGCGAGGCTTCATAGGAGGCGTAGCGATACGTACGTTCAAAGTGATGATATCACCCTCATCTGGGTAGTTAGCCATTGAATAGGCACGGATAGTCTCAGTTGGGTTTACACAACGAAGATCAAACATCTTGTTGTTGTTCCAAAAAGGAAGATATACGTCACCGATAAGAGACTTATCAAACTCAGAATAGCTGATATCGAACTTAGGAATACGGATCTGTGCGTAAGAACCTGGCTCGAAGTTCATGTGCTCGCCCTTAGGCAAAGCCACCTTGTACTCCTTGATAAAGGTTGCGACGTTCTTGTTACCAATAACTGTACACTCCCACTCCTTTACGCCCATTACAGACTCAGGAACCTTGATTGTCATATCGCCCTTAACCTTAGCTTGACAACCTAGACGCCAGTTAGCTTTTTGCTCCTTGCGAGAGAAGAATCCCTTCTCGGAATCAAGAATCTCGCCACCACCCTCTGTGATTTGGCACTTACATTGTCCACAAGCACCCTTACCACCACATGCGGATGGCAAGTAAACATTATTTGCGGCCAATGTGGCAAGCAATGAAGAACCAGACTCAACCGTATATTCTTGCTCACCGTTAATCGAAATTTTTACTGGACCTGAAGCAACCAAGAACTTCTTAGCGACAAGAAGGATTGCGACAAGTGACAATACAACTACGAGGAATACTCCAATACTTGCTAATATCAAATTTATGTCCATTATTTATTCCTCCATTTAAATTTTAAGACCAGAGAAACACATGAACGCCATAGCCATAAGTCCTACAGTAATAAATGTAAGACCTAGACCCTTCAACGCTGCAGGAGCAGCATTGTAGCTCAATTTCTCACGAATAGCAGCCAATCCTACGATTGCCAAAAGCCAACCGATACCTGAACCCAATGCGTAAGCAAGACAGTCAGACACACCACCGATGTACTGTGTGCTGTCTGGAGACATAGCGATTCTCTGCTGCATAAATAGGGACGCACCCATGATGGCACAGTTCACTGCGATCAAAGGCAAGAAGATACCAAGAGATGCGTAAAGTGATGGGCTAAACTTCTCCACTACCATCTCCACCAACTGTACGATACCAGCGATAACGGCGATGA